>JABBAY010000120.1 GCA_018607725.1 K189A clade bacterium | reverse complement strand
TCTGCCGCAAGGAGCGCTTCAGTGAATATGCTGCGGCGCTGGGAGACCGATTTCAACCTCGGGTATTGCCCGACGAGGCGGCGAGAGCCAGCCGTGCTGCGCCCCATAGTGTGGTGACAATGCACCTGATCGACGCGGAAGGCGAGCCAACTCGAGCGGCGGTAGATGAAATTCTAGCGTTTTATCAGGCGCGTTTATTCGCTTAGCATTAAAGTGGGTTCATCAATCGGCAGATGCTTCGGGGCCGGTGATCAAAGGCAAGGTTTCATCTTTGACCCATTCGCTCATGGAGCCGTCGTACACAGCGACACTTTGATGGCCAATAAGCGTCAAGGCCAGCGCGTCGAGGGTCGCCGCAATCCCGCCGCCGCAGTAGGCGATGACCCGCTGTTTGTCTAGTACGCCCTTGGCCGAGAATACGCGCTGCAGTTCAGCGGCAGAGCGAAAGCAACCCTGGTCTAGCAGTTCATCGTAGAAGACATTTTTGCTGTTTTCGATATGTCCCTTGCGCCCATAGTTCATCTTTGCCTCACCGGAGTAGACTTCAGGTGAGAGGGCGTTGATGGTGCAGACGTCGCCATCATGCACGGCGGCGAGGGTGGTGGCTTTATCCGCCCAAAGGTTGGCGTCAAGACTGACCAAAAGATTGCCTGAGCGCGCTGGTGGTAACTCAGTGGTCAGGTCACGGCCCTCTTGCTGCCACTTTAAGAGCCCACCGTCTAGCACTGCGACGTTTTTGTGCCCACAGGAATGTAGCATCCACCAGGCACGAGTTGCCCACATCATGTGGCCGCTGCTATAAAACACCACCTGGCTATCGTCATCGATACCGGCGGCACGGTAGGCCGCTTGCAAGTGCGCTGCCGAGGGAAGGGTAAATCCCAAGCCGCTGCTGGTGTCCGATAAGTCTCGAACAATATCCATAAAGGCAGTGCCCGGTATATGTGCCTGTTGGTAATCATCGAAGCCCGATACGGCATTGTAACCTTGTGCACTCGGGACCAAACTAATGGTCACGTCAAACAACCTTAGGCGACTGGGATTGTTGGCGATGGCTGTGTCAAGGTCAGCGGTAGAGATAAGGTAATCAGGCTTGGCGTAATTCATGGTCATCAACTCAATGGTTAGAAATTAAAGTGGAGTGATCAAAAAAACTAGCAACAGCGATTTTTGCAATTGCTGACTTTATGCTGACCGTTGGGCTACTTCCGCTTGCAGGCCTGCGCGGTTGTCGCCATGGCTCAAGGATACCAGACGGCTAAGCTCTGTCAGGCTGCGGCCCGATTCCTGTTGCAGATCATTAAAAAATTGTTGGGTTCGACTTAGCGCCGACTTGGTATTGATGCCAGTTTCTATGACCTTGGCTTCTCGCAGGTAGGCCTCAACATCGCGGGTGAGTAAAAACGTATCTTTGCCGAGAGCGCGTAATGCATAGGGGCCGATATTGCCACCCAAGCGGTTACCGTGTTTCTTCAAGTATGCCCAGAGTCCGATGATGTCATCGCAGGGCCAGTCGGCAATAAAGTCCGCAAAGCTGCATTGGTGGTGGCGGCGAGTCAGATCAATCATCAGGGCGTTTTCGCGAATGGCCCAAACCTTTCGGTAGTTACGAATAATGCGTTGGTCGTGGGCGCGTTGTTCTAGCATCTCATCGGGCATCATCAACAACTTGTCGATATCAAAGCCCCAAAACAGCAGTTCGAAGTTATCCCACTTAGCTTCTACAACGCGCCAGACAAAGCCAGACTGGAAGACTTTTTTGGTGAGCGCTGACAGGTAAGTGGCATCGGGAATGCCTTTGAGTTGCGCGCTAGACAAAGGCCCCGGCAACAAAGACTCAAGCTGAGCCTCGCTGCCCTTGCGCCGGCAGGCGATATCGTAAATATTTTGATAAGTTGGCACAGTTCCTTCCTGTCTCTGTTCTGAAGTTTGCATCAATGCGGTGATTTATCAGCCATCAATGCCTAGTTGTGTCTTGACGTACTGGCCAATGGCTTTGTAGTCAGCTTTGCCATTTGCGGCCCGGCCCAATTGATCAATGACGAAGACGTGCTTCGGACACTTATAGGCCGCCAGTGACCGCCGAGCGAAGGCTTTAAGTTCGGCTTCGTCCAAAGTCGCTTTGTCAGTGAGTTCTACGGCGGCGGTGACCGCTTGGCCCCATTTTTCATCAGGGACACCGACCACCAGGGCGTCTTTGATAGCGGGATGAGTCTTGAGGACTTCCTCGACTTCTTCGGGGTACACCTTTTCGCCAGCAGTATTAATACAGACACTGCCTCGGCCTAGCAGTGTGATGGTGCCGTCGGCGGCCACCTGGCACCAGTCGCCGGGTATAGAATAGCGCACGCCGTTAATCTCTGGGAAGGTTTTGGCGGATTTCTCCGGATCCTTATAGTAGCCCCGGGGTATGCCGCCACAGCGAGCCACAAAGCCAGGTTCGTCGCTGCCGGGCAGAATTTCTCGGTGGTCCTCAGAAAATACTCGAGTGAACTCGCCGATGGCGAATTTAGCGACCGCAACGCCTTGGTCAGCGGTGGTAACAGATTGGCCGAAGCCGATGGCTTCTGAGGCGCCAAAGGAGTCAACCAGACTCATTTGCGGGTTATGCTTAAGCAATCCCTGTTTGATCTCAGGGCTCCACATAACCCCAGAGGAAATGATGACCAGCAGGGACGACAGGTCATAGGCGCCTGGGTGTTGCTCCAGTGCCTGTAGCAGAGGACGGCCAAATGCATCACCGACAATCGCCATGGATGTGACTTGTTGATCCTGGACTGTTTGCCAGATCTGCTGCGGGTCAAAATGAGCGCTGCCGATGGTGACCACGGTACCGCCACGGGCGAGAGTGCCCAGAGCGGTGAGAAGGCCGGTGCCATGCATCTCTGGGCAGACAGGCATACCTCGGTTGCTGGCAGTCGCTGCCAGAATATTGGCCACATGTTCTTCAAGATCGGCGGGCGCAGCAATATCTTGATCGACGACGGCGCCACCACCGCCAGCAGTCCAGATATCCTCATGGGCCCACATGACGCCTTTGGGCATGCCGGTTGTGCCACCGGTATAAATGAACAACAGGTCATCCCCTTGTCTTTTAAGGTTTAGGGGACTGCCGTCGCCGGCGGTGGCCAGGGCTTCATAAGTTTTGACTGGGCTAGCGGCGCCAGCTTGAGTCATATCAGCGCCGGGGTGGCCGTCGTCCACCTGCACCCATAACAGAACATTCGGTAAACGGCGTCTGAGGACTTCGACCTGGGGTGCGAACTCCGCGGCAAAGACCACGATACGAGCGTCAGAATTGTCGATGATGTACCACAGTTCATCCTCCACATACCGAAAGTTGACGTTGACATGGGTTAAGCGGGCTTTGAAGCAGGTCGTCAGCGTTTCCATATAGGCGGCATGGTTGCGCATATAAAACGCGACCTTGTCGCCGGTTTTGGCGCCAGCCTGAAGAAAATGTCGCGCCAGATTATTGGCTCGCTGGTCCATTTGTTGCCAGGTGAGCACTCGCCCATCGTGAATCAATGCGGGCCTGTCCTGCGGCAATGCCGCAGCGATGGCTTCAAACATATCCCCATAATTCCAGACCATGTTGGCTTTCCTGTTGTTGTTTGTCTTGGCGAGTAGGGTAAGACAGTCGGGGACAGGTTGTACAGCATTGTTACGCTTCGGTACAGGGACTGCGGATGAGGTATCCCATGTAGCAACAGATGCTGCGAGCCCCATAGAAAACGCCCGGCGTGCCGGGCGTTTAAGCTTGTCTGCTGATAATCGTGTCCCTAGGTATCCCACTGGCAGGCGGATACCACGTCGACGGGCGTTAGAAATTCACACGATCGGTGATAGCGCCGTCGACGTTCAAATTGATCCCTGTGGTGAACGCCGATCGCTCGCTCGCCAGGAAGACTACGGCATTGGCCACGTCGAATGCCGTTGCCATTCGGCCAGTGGGGTTTCTGGCCATTGCGCCCTTGAACATCTCCGGGTTGTGTTTCTCAATCGTCTGCCAGATACCGCCATCGAAATACACGGTACCCGGTGAGACGATATTCGCTCGAATTTTTTGGTGGGCATTCTGTTTGGCATAGCCCTTGATGAAGTGCACCATGGCAGCTTTAACGGCACCATAAGAGGATGCCACTGCGGCGGTAGTGCTGGATACAGAACCGACAGCGATGACGGCGGCATCGCCGTGCTGTTGGGCGGCAGCCTCGAGGAATCCCTGGCCGGCTTCAATCATATCCACTAGACCGAACACATCCACATTGATGTTCTGCATCCATGAGTCTCGATCAATACCTTGCGCCATAGCACCAACGTTAGATACAAGAATATCCAGTCCGCCCAGCTGTTGGCCTGCCTCAAGTACCCAAGCTTTCAATTCACCTTCGGCCATGACATCCACCTGCTTGCCGATCGCCTTGATGCCCTTGGCGTTCAGGTCTATGAGGGCCTGTTCGATTTCTGCAGGATTGCGGGCGCAGATGGCCACGTTGCAACCCTCATCGGCAAAGGTATCCGCGATCGCGCGGCCGATGCCGCGAGTGGCACCGGTAATCAATACGTTGCGGCCTTTGAGTCCTAAATCCATCTTGATTCTCCAAATATGACAGGTGGTGGTTCGTCTGGGTTGACGAGGGCTTTTGAACAGAAGGCAAAATGCCATGCTTGGCGCCATTTGACAAATGATTCCTGACTCAGGCAGGTGAAAGGCTAAGCACAGGGATGTACCGTACGCAGCAGCGTCAGGACGTTGGCAGTTAGTTTGGCGCGAGGGTGTTATGGCGATAAGGCAAGTTTTGTGGTCTTCCGAGCAGTATTTAGCGGCGGGCAGAGAGATCATTGGCGGTGTTGGCCTGCCGCGCGGTTTCAAGATAGAGATGCTCCATGCCACGTACCAGGCCGCCCACCTGCCAGTCTACTGTCTGATCGGCCAGTGTCAGATTCGGAAACTTTGCCAGTAGGGCGTCAATGGCCACTTGCGCCTCAAGTCGGGCCAGGGCGAGCCCGAGGCAAAGGTGGATGCCGTAGCCAAAGGAAACATGGCTAGGGTGCGCACGGTGGATGTCAAAGGTGTCGGGGTGATCATTTTCAGTGGCATCCCGGTTGGCGGCGGCGATCACCAGGAGCACGAGCTGATTTTTCTTGATGGCAGCACCGTGAAAATCCATGTCCTGTTTCGCGAATCTAGCCATCATCTGTACTGGTGGTTCATAGCGTAACATTTCTTCTACGGCATTCGGCGTCAAGCTCGGGTCTTGTTGTAGCTGCGCGACCTGATCCGGATTTTGGAGTAAGGCATGCATGCCATTGCCAATCAGTCGAGTCGTGGTTTCATGACCGGCCAAAAGCAGTAGAACGCAGGTTGAGTACATTTCTCCGGCGGTCAGTCGATCGCCTTCTTCCTCGGCGGCGATGAGCTGGCCGATCAAATCCTGTGAAGGAGTCTGGCGTTTCTGTTCGATAATGCCGGTGAAATACTCGATGAGTGCGTTGTTGGCGTTGTTGCCTCGTTCAACCATGTCTGGGTCATCAATCAGCGTGAGGCCAAGCAGTTCATTGGACCAGGCCTGAAATTGCTCGCGGTCACTGTCGGGGAGTCCTAGCAGTTCGGCAATGACGATAGCGGGCAAAGGTTTTGCCAAAACTGCCATCAGGTCGAACTGGGTGCCGGGATCAACCTTGGCCAAGCTTTCATCGACGATTCGCTTGATATGGGGTTCCAAGGAGAGAATATATTTGCGCAGAAAGCCATGAGACACGAGCTTACGCAGGCGCGTATGGTCAGGAGCGTCGAGGCTGAGCATGGAGGGGTCGTCTAGCAGCTGAATTTTTTGACCATCGGCCGCGGCTCGCAGCAGGCTGACGAGAAATGGATTATGACGCATATCGCTGCTCAGTCGAGGATCTTTGAACGCTGCCTGGACTTCCTTAAAGCCGAGCACTAGCCAGCCTCGAGTTGCAAAGCTGCGGACCACCGGCGCCTTGGACCGGAGTCTGTTCAACCACAAGTACGGGTTATTGCGATTCTCCAGCACTCCGGGACGTGGTCCTCGGCCATAAGAAATAGTATCGATGGTCGTAAGAAGTCGCAAGGCCAGTTGACCCAGGGCTCGGAGCAGTGTTTTTTTGAGTGACATTTTTTTCGTCGATGGCCTATCTGACATGGTGCGGAGCCCCTGTATCTGACCATTAAGAGTCGGTAAATTAACTGAGCCAGTATCGCTGCAATAGGGAGATTAGAGGGATCCAGGAACGATATCCATGGTTGGTAGAGATCCGCGGGATGAGTCAGGCTAATCTGCCGATCAATGGCTAGGAGGTAGACTTGACAGCAGCTGCTTGATCGACAGTAGTGAGGCCCCATAACGCAGACTCCTAATGTCGGTCTCTGAATGCAGGCAGAGATCGCTGCCGGGATGCGTTGGCCGTGCGATACCTCAGAATAACTGGTATAACCTTTAGCATGAATTTTTTATCTATAAATTCTTCACCTATGAATCAGAGAATTGGCGATGGAAATCCAAAAGCTCGATGAACAATTTTCCGTTTCAGCACAGTTGTCGATCGATGATTTAGACGCATTGGCCGCCGCTGACGTTGAGATTTTGGTGTGTAATCGACCGGATCAGGAGGCTGAGGATCAAGCGTCTTTTGCCGAGATTGAGGCGGCAGCGAAAGCGCGGGGCATGGTCGCTATTCAGTTGGCATTTAAACCTGCTGATCTGACCCGTGAGCTTGTCGATGAACTCGGGCACTTGATTGCCACGGGCAAAAAAATTCACGGCTATTGTCGAACCGGTAATCGTTCCACCAATATCTGGGCAGCGAGCCAACTGAATCAAGGAAAATCGCTGACGGCGATTGCGAGTGAGGCTTCGCCCACGGGCTTTGATGTAGCCGGTTTTCTGCAGCAAGCGCAAGTCACTGGTGTGGTTGACAGACCCGGTGACGATGTTGTGATTGTGGGGGCGGGTTCCGCGGGGATTGCATTGGCAGCCAGCCTCAAAAAACGCGACCCGCAACTGCGCATCACCCTGATTGATCCATCGAGTGAGCACTACTATCAGCCGGGTTGGACCCTGGTCGGTGCGGGCGTGTTTGATTCGAAAAGTACGCGGCGGGCGACTCGAGATCTGATTCCGGCGGGGGTGACATGGCAGCAACAGTCGGTGGTGAGTTTCGATCCGGCAAACAACCAAGTCAGTCTCGATAATGGCGAGACTGTGCGCTACCAGCAACTTGTGGTGTGCCCAGGCCTAAAGCTTGACTGGTCTGCTGTAGCGGGGCTTGAGGAATCTCTGGGCAAAAATGGGGTCACTTCAAATTATCGCTACGACCTGGCGCCCTACACCTGGGAGTTGGTGAATACCTTGCAGCGCGGTAGGGCAGTATTTACTCAACCGCCCATGCCTATTAAGTGTGCCGGCGCGCCGCAAAAAGCCCTATATCTGTCCGCTGATGCCTGGTTTCGCCGTGGCGTGCTCAAGGATATCAAAGTTGATTTCTATAATGCCGGTGCTGCACTGTTTGGTGTTGCCCATTATGTGCCGGCACTGATGGAGTATGTGGAAAAATATCAGGCCAAACTGCACTTTCAACAAACCTTGGTTAAGGTCGATGGTGCAAACCAAAAGGCGTGGTTTACGAGCACCGATGCCGCTGGCGAGCCGCAAGAGACCTGTGTTGAATTTGACATGTTGCATGTTTGCCCACCGCAATGTGCGCCTGACTTCGTTAAGGATAGCGAGTTGGCCGATGCCAATGGCTGGCTTGATGTGGATCAAGGGACCTTGCAGCATCAGCGTTTCGATAATATTTGGGGCTTAGGTGATGTGATGAATGCACCGAACGCGAAGACCATGGCGGCTGCTCGCAAGCAGGTACCTGTGGTGGCCGATAATCTCGTCAGCGCCATGCAAGCGCGGGCGTTAACTGCGAGCTATGACGGTTATGGGTCTTGTCCCTTGACCGTTGAGCGCGGCAAAATTGTGCTGGCTGAGTTCGGCTATGGGGGAAAATTGTTACCCACCTTGCCCGCTTGGTTGAATAATGGCGCGCGGCCGACTCGGCTCGCCTGGATGCTGAAGACCTACGCGTTACCGACGGTCTATTGGCAATTGATGCTCAAGGGGCGCGAGTGGTTGACCTAGGCTGCTGCGAATGAAGCTCTCGCCCCTGTTAGCCGCTGTTCCGCTGGTAGGATCGCTGCGTGGTTATAACCGTGAATCCATGCTCAGTGACCTGATTGCCGGGCTCGTGGTGACCGCCATGCTGATCCCTCAATCCCTGGCCTACGCGCTGCTCGCTGGCGTGCCAGCGGAAGTGGGAATGTACGCGAGTATTCTGCCGTTAGTGGCCTATGCGATCTTCGGTACCAGTCGTACCTTGTCAGTCGGTCCTGTGGCAATTGCCTCATTGATGACCGCGGTGGCTCTTGGCAAGGTGGCTGAAACAGGTTCTAGCGATTATGTGAGCGCGGCAGTTTTGTTGGCGTTTCTTTCCGGTGGGTTTTTGATCGCGCTCGGTGTTTTACGACTTGGCTTTCTCGCCAATTTTCTGTCCCACACGGTGGTCTCAGGATTTATTACGGCCTCGGGTATCCTCATTGCCCTGAGCCAGATGAAGCATATTGCTGGCGTCAAAGCCCAGGGTGATACTTTCTTCGAACTATTGATGTCGCTGCTGCAGCACCTGCCAAATGTGAATTATCATGCCCTTACCGTGGGTGTTGGGGTGGTTTGTTTCCTCTTTTGGGCTCGGCGCGGTGCCGCCGGACTGCTGGCGCAATTGGGGATGGATGTGAATACAGCGCAACTGGTCGCCAAGGCAGCACCGGTGTTTGGCATTATCGTCACCATTGCTGGCGCTGTGATCTTCGACCTGGCTGGTAAAGGTGTTGCGCTCGTCGGTGAGGTGCCGGCTGGATTACCGAGTTTACAGCTGCCGGTGTTTTCGTTGGCCATGGTGGAGTTGCTGATTGTGCCTGCCATGGCGATCTCGATCATTGGCTATGTCGAGTCCATATCCGTCGGTAAAACCCTGGGCGCAAAGCGCGGCCAACGGGTTGATGGGAATCAGGAACTTGTAGGTTTGGGTGCCGCTAACCTGGCCTCGTCATTCTCTGGAGGCTTTCCGGTGACCGGTGGTTTCTCGCGCTCGGTGGTTAATTTTGATGCCGGAGCCAGTACCCAGCTTGCCGGTATCCTGGCGGCTGTTGGCATCGCCCTGGCTTCCTTGTTTCTGACGCCGGTGCTGTTTTATTTGCCGCAGGCGACACTCGCGGCGACGATCATTGTGGCCGTCACAGGGCTGATCGATGTATCGATCATCACGAAGACCTGGAAACTCTCAAAAAGCGACTTCTATGCCGTCGCCTTGACCATTCTGGGCACCCTCGTATTTGGCGTGGAAGCTGGCGTTGCAGCTGGGGTGCTGGTGTCGTTGTGCCTTTATCTGTACCGCACGTCGAAGCCGCATATTGCCGAGGTGGGTCTGATAGAAGGTACTGAGCATTTTCGAAATATCCTGCGGCATAAGGTCTCGACCCGACCTGAAATATTATCCCTACGGGTAGACGAAAATCTGTTTTTTGCCAATGCGGGTTACCTGGAGGAGTATATTTACAGCGCGCTGGAGAATAATCCCGAGGTTCGCCACCTTGTGTTGATGTGCAGTGCCTGTAACACGATCGATTATTCCGCGCTTGAAGTACTGGAGGCGATCAATGGGCATTTGCGCGACTTAGACATTGCCTTTCACCTGTCTGAGGTTAAGGGGCCGGTGATGGATCATATTAAAGACACTGGCTTTCTAGAGTATCTAACAGGCAATGTCTATTTGAGCCAATATCAAGCCTATATGGATTTGAGTGGTTCGCCGCAGACCAATAGTAGCAGTTCCACTCTGCTGACCGACGGTGGCTAAGGAAACGGAGTCCCAGTAATACGCCCTGAAGGTGACCATGAGTTTGCCTTTACTTGAGGCGCAAATGGCGTGCACATGACCGTTGGTGCTGGGTTTGCTGACCATAGCATGGGCTATTTGTCTCGGCTGTTGATCGGCTTAGTGGCTGCCTACAAGCGGCATCTCGTTTGGCCGTGGCGGGTGCGATTTTCTTGCTGTAGCGCAGGATAATCGCCGATTGGCTGCACCATCGGTCAATGCAACTTGATCAGGCAGGCGGAAGACGCTAATGATCTCCTGTCCCTAGCGCGCTTTAATGATAGTGATATGTGGCAAGCAGAATCGATGAGTTGAACGCTGCCATTGATGCCTTGAAGCGTCCCATGAGTCAATAATTGCGCCAAAGGAATTGCTATGTTGAAAGTCGATATTGGCCTGATCGGTCTGGCTGTGATGGGGCAGAACCTCGCACTCAATATGAATGATCATGGCTTCACGGTTGCTGTGTTCAATCGCTCCGTCACGAGAGTGGATGAATTTCTCGCGGGTAGTGCCAAGGGTACGAAAATTATCGGCGCTCACTCGATTGAAAACCTGGTTGCCGGTCTTCGATTGCCCCGGCGGGTGATGATGATGGTGAAGGCTGGTGACGCAGTGGATTCTTTGATCGAGCAATTATTACCGCATCTCAGCCCAGGCGACATTTTGATCGATGGTGGCAATGAACTGTTCACCAACACGAGTCGCCGTGCTCTGGAACTGGCCAGTCAGGGCATTCTTTACGTCGGTACCGGTATCTCCGGGGGTGAAGAAGGGGCTCGCCTGGGTCCCAGTATCATGCCCGGAGGTAACCCTGACGCCTGGCCACAGGTGCAAGAGATATTTCAGGCAATTGCCGCTCGAGTCGATGATCAGCCCTGCTGTGACTGGATCGGCTCTGGTGGCGCCGGTCATTACGTCAAGATGGTACATAACGGTATTGAGTACGGCGATATGCAGCTGATAGGTGAAGCCTATGATTTTATGCGGCGCGGTATGGGCCTGAGCCAGGTGCAGATGGCGGCGGTGTTTGGTCGCTGGAATACGGGCGTACTGGATTCCTACCTGATTGAGATTACGGCGAAGATACTCGATTTTGTCGATGATGAAGGCCCGACCCTGGTACGCATTCTCGATCGTGCGGGACAAAAAGGTACAGGCAAATGGGCTGGAATCAATGCGCTGGAGTTGGGTATTCCGTTGACCCTGATAGGCGAATCGGTATTTGCCCGATGTTTGTCTGCCATGAAAGAGGAGCGGCTCAAGGCGGCGGAATTTCTCCATGGCCCGAATGGGGTATTGGTTGGTGAGGCCGAAGAATTTACGGCCTATCTGCACGACGCACTGTATGCCGCCAAGATCATGTCCTACGCCCAAGGTTATATGCTGATGCGAGAGGCGGCCAAAGAGTATGGCTGGCAGTTGAATTACGGTTCTATTTCATTGCTTTGGCGCGGCGGTTGCATTATTCGCAGTGCGTTTTTGGGTGATATCAAGCGGGCCTTTGATAATAATCCGGCCCTTGAGAATCTATTGTTGGATGAGTTTTTTCGCGATGCGATCAATCAAGCTCAATCGGGCTGGCGCAAAGTGGTAGGGAAAGCCGCAGAGATGGGTATTCCAACGCCAGGTTTTTCAGCGGCACTGGCCTACTACGACGGATATCGCAGTGCCAGTTTACCAGCCAATCTTCTTCAGGCTCAACGAGACTACTTTGGCGCCCATACCTATGAACGTACCGATCGGCCCAGAGGACAAATGTTTCATACCGACTGGGCGGGCAAGCGCAACCCGAAGTTAGATGGTCAGCCCTGATTGTCGATAAAACTCTGAATTCTTGGTGCGGGACTCGTAGAGATCTTCAGATAAAACACTGCGCAGCAATCTCCAGTGCTTATTCCCAGTGCTTATCCCCAGTGCTTATCCCCAGTGCTTAGGCAGCACTATTTCCGTGTCTAAGCACTGGGGTTCAGTGTCGAGCTCTGGCGTCTGGTTTAACTCTGGAAGTGAGGCGCCCGCTTCTCCATATTAGCCATGACTGCCTCAACCTGATTAGGTTTGCCGATAATCTGGTCCTGTTCTCGAGACTCGGCTAATAGAATTTCTTGGGGGGTCTGGAATGGCGCATTGTTCAAAATTCGCTTGGCAGCGCGCACCGCTTCTGGGTTTCTGGAAGCGATCTCAGCGGCAGTTTGTAACGCCGCTTCGATGGGGTTGATGACGACTCGGGTGACGAGGCCGAGGGCCTGAGCTTCATCCGCCTCGATGATGCGGTTGGTGTAGGTCAACTCACGGAGTACATCGTCACGGAGCAAATGGGGTAGGTAAGGGGTGGCGCCCATATCGGGCACTAGGCCCCAGCGCATCTCCATAATGCAAATTTTTGTGCCAGGTGCAGCGTAGCGCATATCCGCACCAATGCTGATCTGACAGCCGCCACCAAAGGCCACGCCATGCAGTGCCGCGATCACAGGCACCGGTAACTCACGCCAGACCCAGCTGGTGTACTGGGCGCGATTCGCCAGGCCATGGGTGCGACGCTCGAGCCGGCCCACGGCATCGTTCGCGGTCTCTGACTTCGCTGTCGCGTCATCGGGTTTGCCGGATGCCATATTCGCGAAATTACCCATATCCAGTCCAGCACAGAAGGCCCGGCCCTCACCAGACAACACCACGGCACGGATGTCTTTGTTCGCCTTGAGTTGCTCGCCGGCATCAACGATGGCCGCAAACATGGCGTCATCCAGGGCGTTCATCTTGTCCGGGCGATTTAAACGAACGTGCGCGACGTGGTCTTGAATATCAATAAGTACACGGTTTTCCATGTTGTTCTCCAGATGTGACATGGCGATTCAAAGGTTTCTGACAAGCATTAAACGGGTTCTTTGCCGGAAAGTACAGATCACCACAAACTGGCATCTGGATGACGCTATCGCTATTTCAGGAAGAATTTCCTATGCTGGTCCTTCAATACTCCCAATGGTGAATCATCATGGATTACCCCTTGTCCGGTTTAAAAGTGCTCGATTTCTCCAGGGTGCTGTCGGGTCCTTTTGCGGGTCGAATGCTCAGCGACCTGGGGGCTGAGGTGGTCAAGGTGGAGCCGCCCGAAGGGGATGTGACCCGTCACTGGGGGCGCGTCATTGGCGGGGTTCCGGGCTATTACCATCAGCAGAATGCGGGTAAGCGGAATATTTGCCTGGATTTGCGGGCCGAGGGGGCGGTGCAGCTGGTCTGTGACCTGGTGGCGCAAGCCGATATCCTGATTGAAAATTACCGGCCGGATGTCATGCAGCGGCTGGGTATTAGTTATGAGACGTTGAAGGTCATTAATCCCCGCTTAATCATGCTGTCGATTTCTGGTTTTGGTCATCAGGGTGCTGAATTGCGCCGGCCGGCGTATGCACCGGTTGTGCATGCTGAGATCGGACTGCTGCATCGCCATGCGGAACGCAATGCCGCACCCTATAGTGATCTACCCTTGTCGGTAGCCGACACGAATGCCTCGCTTCATGGTTTGGTTGGCGTTCTGGCGGCAGTGATTCTGCGCGAGCGTACCGGGCTGGGGCAGCATATCGATATTGCCATGGTTGACGCGACTACGGCTACCGATGATCAGTTGCAATATGATCTAGAAGATTCCCACGACACAGCGCCACTCCCTAATGCCGTCTGGGATTCGCCACTGGGGCCGGTATTGTTGTCCACTGACTTTCGTTTGTTGTGGAAGCTGTTGACGAGTAGCCAGGGTGTTGTTGATCCCACCACAGCTAATATGGCGCTGGCGGAAAAAATTGCCCTGCGGAAGCAGGTCGCCCAGGCATTTTTTCGAGAATTGACCGATGGCGAGCATTTCAGTCGCGTGATGCGTGAGATGAACATTGCCTGGGGTCTGGTGCGCGATCCGGCAGATATCCAAGATCAGACAAGCATCCATGAGCGCGGCAGTATTGTTCAGATCGATGATCGTGCCGGTGGTACCCGACCTATTACGCAGTCACCTTATCGATTCTCGGCGGCCAAGAGTGGCGTGCGCGGACCGGCCCCTCATCGTGGCGAGCATAATCAGGCGGTACTGGCAGATTGGCTGGCAATGGATGCCAGCGATGTTACAGACCTGCTGAGACGCGGCGTTTTGCAGTTCGATGCAGCACTACTGGATGCTCAGTAGCCAGGCCCAATAGCGCCGCGCCTAATCGCCGCAGGCCGAGGGTGGTCTGGCATAATCATGGCTGGTTTTCCGCAGCACTTTGACGTGCGTCAATGTCACGATGGCGCGCTGCGGCACAGTGGACTTATCCATCAACCACTGTGTGACCCGTGATATGAGCGAAGCAAAGAAGCAGCTAGCAAGTGCGCTACAACCCGCAGTCGAGCATTTTGATGTACTCGTGGTGGGGGCTGGTATTTCTGGCATCGGTGCGGCCTATCATTTGCAAGACCAGTGCCCAGATCAGACCTTTCTGGTCGTCGAAGGCTTGGAGAGCTTTGGCGGTACCTGGCAGATGCACCGCTACCCCGGCATCCGTTCCGACAGTGACCTTTACACCTTTGGGTATCGGTTCAAGCCTTGGGTCGGTGCGCCGATAGCGACCCGTGATGAAATACTCAGTTATATGGGTGAGGTGATCGAAGACAACAAGCTCGACGCGCATATTCGCTACCAACACCATATCTCTGTCGCAAACTGGTCTAGCGAGAAACAGCGCTGGACGCTGGAGGGCACGCGCAAAGATACCGGAGAGGCCGTGCGCTTTACCTCAAATTTTCTTTGGATGTGTCAAGGCTATTATGAACATGCCAAAGGCTATACGCCGGCATGGCAGGGCATGGACGAGTTTAAGGGCCGGATTGTCCATCCTCAGACTTGGCCAGAAGACCTGGAGTACAGCGGCAAGCATGTTTTGATTATCGGTTCGGGCGCCACAGCGGCCACGCTGGCGCCGGCTATCGCCGCTGATTGCAGTCATGTCACGGTGCTGCAGCGTTCACCTACCTACTTTATTCCTGGCGTCAATGAAAATGAACTGGCTGATACGCTGCGGGAACTGGAAGTTGACGAGACCTGGATTCATGAAATTGCGCGGCGCCAGATCCTGCGCAATCAGGCGGAATTCACCCGTCGCGCCTTTGCAGAGCCCGAAGTGGTCAAAGCCGAACTGCTGAGTGGCGTACGCGCCTTCCTTGGCGATCAATATGACATCGAGAAACATTTCACGCCAACCTACCGACCCTGGCGGCAGCGGATTGCGTTCGTCCCTAATGGTGACATTTTTCAGGGAATTGCGGCGGGCAAGGTTTCCATTGTCACTGATGAAATTGAGCGCTTCACGGAAAAAGGTATTCTGCTGAAGTCTGGCGAAGAATTAGAAGCTGACATTATCGCGACTGCGACGGGTTTCAACCTCAGTGTGTTAGGTGGCATTAACTTCTCAGTGGATGACCAGCCAGTGGATTTCGCTGAGACGGTCACCTATCGGGGCATGATGTTTACCGGTGTGCCCAATATGGTCTGGATTTTTGGTTATTTCCGCGCCAGCTGGACGTTACGGGTAGATATTATCGCCGACTTCGTCTGTCGCTTGCTGAACTTCATGGCGGACAAAGGTTATCAGTCTGTCGTTCCGGCACTGCGACCTGAGGATGCAGATATGCCCTTGCGTGAATGGATCGATCCGGAAAATTTTAACCCAGGCTATCTGCTACGATCGATGCACCTGATGCCAAAGCGCGGTGATAAGCCAGAGTGGCAGCATACTCAGGACTACTGGCGCGAGAAAGATGAATTACCGAAGATCGACCTTGAGGATGCCGTGTTCAAGTACCGATAGCGGCTGCGCATGGTTGACGACAGTGACCGTGGACTGGCAGGCTGAGTGCCTTTGGGATATGTTGATACAAAACCCCACGAGGCCATGATATGCAGGCACAGTTTGATAACGGCAGCTTCTGGTTCGATTCCCTGCCAGGGTCCTTGCTGCCAGCCCCGGTTGAGACGCTACCCGCGCACGTGGATATCGCCATTGTTGGTGCCGGTTATACGGGACTCTGGACTGCCTACTACTTGAGCCAACTTGCCCCATCGCTGTCGATTGCGGTTTTTGAGGCGAATACCATCGGCTTTGGTGCCAGCGGTCGCAATGGTGGTTGGTGTATGGGTACCGCCATGGGCGTCGATCAGCTGCTCGCTCAACCAGCCCGCGCGGCCCAGGGACTTGCTATTGCTCGCGCGATGCAACAGACCGTGGATGAAATCGGCGAAGTCTGCGCCAAGGAAGGGATTGATTGTCATTTTAAGAAAGGCGGTACCTTGACGGTCGCAACCCGGCACTTCGATGTACCCTTAATGCAACAAAGGATCAAAGCCCACCAGGCCCAGGGTTTTGACGCCGAAGATTTTGTCTGGCTCAATGCTGATGAATCGAAGCGGCGAGTGGGCATGCAGCCTAATCACGGCGCCCTGTACACCCCCCATTGCGCCAGTATTCATCCGGCGCATCTGGTCAAAGGGCTTGGCCGAGTATTGCGCAATCGAGGCGTGAGTATCTATGAGCAGACGGCGGTGAGTCGTATTCATCAACATGAGCTGGTCACCAGTCGTGGGGTGGTAAAAGCGGCGAAGATTCTGCGGGCTACTGAGGGCTATACGGATTCTATCGAGGGTCAAAAACGCCAACTGCTGCCTTTGTATTCCATGATGGTCGCCACCGAACCTCTGTCAAAGAGTGTCTGGGATGCTATTGGCCTGCGACAGCGAGAAACTTTCGGTGACGCGCGGCGAGTCACGATTTATGGTCAAAGAACCCAGGATGATCGACTGGCCTTCGGCGGCCGCGCGGGCTACTACTATGGCTCCAAGCGTAAAGCGGTGATTGATCCTCAAGATCCGATGTTGGACCATGTCGCTCGCAACTTGAAAGGGTTGTTTCCGGTACTGCAGGGTGCAGCCATTACCCATCGTTGGGGTGGCCTCATGGGCGTGCCACGGCACTGGCGACCGTTTGTGACCTTTGATCGCGTAACCGGTATTGGCAGTGCCGGGGGTTATGTGGGAGAGGGAGTTGGGGCGTCAAATCTGGCAGCACGTGTCCTGGCTGACCTGACGCTGGGACGGGATACGGCGCTGACGAAGCTAGCCTGGGTAGATGATGTTGCTCGGCGCTGGGAGCCGGAGCCATTTCGTTGGCTGGGTGCCGGCGCCATTCAATGGTTCGGTGACCGTGCTGACCGGCAAGAATTTCAAACCGGTAAGCGCTCCCGATTCTGGGGCGGCTTGTTTAATCAGTTTGTCGGCTAGCCCCGTTGCCCTGTCCACGCCATTCCATAGCCCTCCAGGCGAGTGTGAGCGCCCGTCAGCGGTGGCAACACCTATGGCTGCTGGGCGTGATCCTGCTCGTTCTTAATGCCTGTGCTCACCAACCCCTAGTGTTGTCTGTCAGCGAGTCTTGTGCCCAGACCTTGAGCGAATGGCAGGCCACTCGCAAAACCCTGGGTGTCAGCGACGCCCAGGTTCACAATCTAGACGACCTTGGCGTGTTTGCGGTAAATCGGTTTCTCATTGGCCTGGTGCCAAAGCTCGATACATTAGGAGCCAAAGAATTTTGGCTGCGAGAATCATGGCATCTGGCTCAGGAACAACGGCGGATTGAACTGGCTAACTTGTGGCCGGCGTTACCTGGTAAAGAACGTCAAGCAATCGAGCGGTGCGCAAAGCAGACCTTGAATGAACAATTAGCGCTGGCAGCACAGGGTGTTGGGCTTGATTTGGCCTCACAAAAGGTTCCTGACGATTATCATTTGTGGCGGCGCATTTTTGGACTGTATCCACTTACCCGATTGTTTGTGTTGCCGCCCTTGCGGGCCGAGCAGTCGCTGTCTCGAGCCCAGTTTCAGCGAGCCTTACCGCCATCTTCGACGCGTTGGTATCGGCCTTCTCTAACAGAACAAAGGCTTAATCCAGCAAAGATCAGCAGCCTGCTGCAGGTCGCACGGGCCAGTAACCCGCTAGGGTTGCCGGTACTGGATGCAGCAGTGCTGCAGACGCTGATGGAACATTACGCGCCGGGATGGGCGATTGATACGCGCAGCGCCAGTGATCAGCCCGGTCGGGTAAATTGGCAGACGCCAAATCGAATCAATATCGATCAGCAGCAGCCGGTGATGTATACGTTGGCGTCTTACACGCACTTTCAAAATGAGATTTTATTGCAACTGAACTACTTTATTTGGTTCTCCGAGCGACCGAAGAGCGGCAAGCTGGATCTCTATGGCGGCCAGCTGGACGGTTTGATCTGGAGAGTCACGCTGCGGGCCAATGGCGAAGTGCTGGCCTACGACAGTATCCATCAGTGTGGCTGCTTCCATCAATTTTTCCCCGTTGATAAGCGGCTAAAAATCAAGCCTGACACGGCGTTCCAGGAGCCATTGCTGGTGCACAATAAAGACATTCCCGACGGCTTGCGCGAACGTGTGATCATCCAGTTGACTCACAGCACGCACTCCGTAGTGGGCCTGCAAAGTCAATCATTTCGAGCTGCCCAGACCGACTCTGATTCGAGACCTGCCTCAGTTCACGAAAGTTCCGTGCCGTTAGTGCTGCATGACTATAATGAACTTCGCAGTTTGAGCGTTGATGGCAGACGTCAGAGCCTATTTGCTGACGATGGCTTGATCCCAGTGAGTCGGCGCCTAGAACGCTGGCTACTTTGGCCGATGGGCATTGAATCCGCCGGGGCAATGCGTCAATGGGGGCATCACGCAACGGCGTTTGTTGGTCGCCGGCACTTTGACGAAGCGGACCTGTTAGAGAGCTTGTTCTACTATAGATGATCATCGTTATTGGTGATTAGTATTCAATCATTTCTGCCGGCAGAGCTTGATTCAGTTTGAGTCGAGAGTTTGATTCGAGAGCTTGACTCGAGAGCTTGATTCGAGAGTCGGTGTTGAGACAGATTAGTAAGTATAGGAAAAAGCCAAAGAGCCGTAAGAGTGTGCACTTGGCTGTTGGCTAAACTCTTTGCTGCGAAATATATGCGCGTATGACATTTTGAGGCCCCCATAGATAAAGCTGATGCCAAGCGCGCCCTCAGCCACACCCTGCTTCTTATGAACACTGTGGCTGGTACTGAAGTTGTTACCATCAAGAAAAATGTCATGTGCTACCAGGCGAACATCCATGGAGATAAAGCCGTGTAGGCCCCAGCGTCGCAAATCAGCTGAACGTGGATCCCAGATGCTACCTGGAGAGCTATTGTCTCCGCCGGGTCGCAGTGCTGAGGTGCCAAAGTCGTTAGGGATCGACCAGCCCAGACGCAACTCTGCGCCGGCGTTGACATAAGTGGCAACATTTCCCAAGGCGATGCCGCCGTGACTGATGGCGTCGTACCCAAATCTGGAGTTGACGTAATGGCGGCGGATAAACTTGGATTTGTGCTCCCACAGAAAGATGGCGCCAAGCTCGTTGTTGAGCTGGTTGTCCCAGCCTTTAAACGTCTCGAAGCCACGCATTTTATGGATGAAGTCCTGGGCCTGTTGACCGAGCGCGGCCGGACCCACCATGCCGAGGCTAAACTCAAGCGTGTCCATCTGCCGTTCGCCGCGAGTTTGGTAGCCCATGCTTGCGAATAGCCAAGCAGCATAGGGCCGGTCATCTTCCACCACATCTAGGCGGTTAAGGTCATGGGGGGTGTATAAGGTTTGGCCTAAGGAAAAGATTAAATTGCGTTTCAGACCCTCGCGGTTCTGGTGGAAAAATGTCAGCCGCCGGTTAACCGATCGAATCCAGCTGGGGAGCGTTTCATCTTCCAGATAGTCGCTCACATCGGGTGATACCCAGGCGGCGCGCAGACCATTGGTATAACCCTCATCAGTATTCGAAAACAGGTCGTTTTCTAGATAGAGATTCAGCGTCCATTGAGTGGTCTGATCCTGGTCGGCATAGACATTCAGGCTGACGCACAAGGCTGCAGCGAAGAATGTCGAAAGGGAAAATTTCATGAATGAGCGCTTGGTCTGGGACTCGTCGCATTTTGCGCTGATGTTCAAGATCACGCAAGACGGCGGATCTGGATTCCTCGCAAATCGTCGGGTAGGTGCCTGGGCTGAAGGTAGAGGTTGCCCGCCAATAGGATGACCACTCATCGGGTCGCGATCTCAGAAAAATTTGGACATTTTGAGCGAAAGTTGACATGACAATCATGTGCAGTCGCTTGGCTATGTTCGCTATTGGTTCTGGCAGTTGGATTAATGTTGCCGGTGTCCCTGTTGCACTGAAACGCGGCAGCTGATTAGAAGTTGATGCTGTCATCAGGAAACCGGGGGCCATTTAAATTTTCAGTGTGAGTGTTAAACCACCAAGAAGGGTGATAGTTTTAAATTAATATGCAGTTAAACCAATTTCCCAGAAAGATCTGTTAGTTCAATAGGAGTCAGTAGTGAAAACTTTGTATGTAGTTCGGAATAACCCCGTCGCCGGCCGAGAAGATGAGTTCAATGACTGGTATAACCAGGTTCATCTGCAGGAAGTTTTGAAGATTGATGGTTTTCTATCGGCGCAACGCTTTTGCTTGAACGAAGTGCAGCTAGTACCCGGTCAGCCTTTCGGCTATATGGCGTTGTATGAAATTGACAGTCAAGATGTTGCCGGCACGCTAGCGAACCTGCGGGCCGCCACCTGGATGAATGTGAGTGACGCCATCGACCTTGAGAATATGGACATCTCGGTATTTACGACGGTGGGTGATCAATTGTTGTCGGTCTGACAAGCCAGATTGGTTAGTAAGTCTCTACCAGTTCCAGAAAGGTGCCGTCTGGATCCTGAAAGCAGAAAAATCTACTGCCATGGTCGGCGTCGATTGCCACGGTCGCCGGTGCCGAGAGGATATTGACACCTTGGGCTTTTAAAAAAGCATAGTCGGCGTCAAGGTCTGTTGTTCGCAGCGCTAGGCGGCTGATGCCAAGATGATATAAATGTTGGTAGGGCGGTGCTGCATCATTGGGTTCCTGCCACTCCAGCAGGTCGATCACCAGCGGTGGCTTGGCGCCCTTGAGGGCAAGTAAAGCTCCCTTGACTCGATAGGGCGGCATACCCACAGCGGCGGCGACAGCCGCGGTATTAGTCGTAGGCACAGACCAGACTGCTTCGAACCCGAGCATTTCATAAAAACTTCTCGACCGGTTATAGTCGCTGCAATTGATATTGACGTGCACCATACCGCTGATGTTCATATCGTTCTCCTGCTGCTGCTGTTAGTGCTGTCGCTGGCTCGGCGGTCAGACGACGGTATCGCCGTTGTCGATGACCATCTCGCTGCCAGTGACGTGTTTCGATTCGTCTGAGATTAGATAGACGATCATATGCGCGACATCGTCAGGTTCGCCGATGCCCATGGCCAGACGTTGTTGCTCAGGATTAGCCTGGGCAGGCAAGTCAACACCCGCCAGTGTCTTCAGCGCATGATGCACCATGGGGGTACTGATACTGCCGGGGTGCACGGAATTACAACGAATGCCGAGCTTCTGTTGCTTGCAGTGAATAGCGATAGACTTGGTCATCGACCGAATGCCACCTTTCGCGGCGGAGTAGGCCAGGTAGGCAGGAATGCCTACCAGTGCTGCTGTCGAAGACATGTTGATGATCGATCCGCCGCCAGAGGCCTTCATCAATTTGATAGCGGCCTGACAACCCCAGAAGGTGCCGTCGAGATGAACCCCCATGGTTTGCCGCCAGATATCAGTGCTGGTGGTTTCGATGTTGGCAATAACACCGATGCCAGCATTATTCACCAAGCCATCGAGTCGGCCATAGGTCGCGAGGGTAAAATCCATCAATGCCTGCCAAGAGTCTTCCTCTGAGACATCCTGAGGAAAAAATGCTGCACCAATTTCCTCTGCCAGGGCTTCGCCGGCTGGGATATTGATATCAGTCAGAATCAGCTTTGCCCCTTCACGGCGCAACATTCTTGCGTCTGCGGCACCCAGCCCCGAGGCAGCCCCGGTGATGATCACCACTTTGTTCTCGACCCTACCCATAATGTTTCCTTATTGGCCTGAGTCGGTGAGCGCCCAGGGTAATAGGGCGCGCTAACTCCGAACTCATGATTATAATTTGATGCCATAGTAATTCAGCGTGACGACCATTAGCCAGTAGGCGGCAATGGTCATGCCAATAGACAGCGCCAGACTGATGTAAAAGTGTAATCCCTGTTTGAGCAGCAGGGGTAAAGCAATAAACAACACCAGGGAGGGCAGCACCAGCCAGAAGACACTGGTGGCAAGATTGCTGACCTTCTCTATATCTTTGGTGTCGACATACAGCCAAATCATCGCTAGCACGGAAATCAGCGGGATAGACGCCAGGAGTGCGCCAGCAAGGGAGCTGCGTTTGGCGACCTCTGATATCGCGACAATCAATATTGTCGTGATCGCAACTTTAGTGATGGTATAAATCAAGTGACGCTCCTTGTTCGCTGCAAGATTCTGTCCTGCGAGCTCGCCGCCACCGTAGCTGCGCCGATTGTTTTAGTCGAACGACTATAGCGCAGTCGTCTCGACGTGATCGATATGCTCGGGCTGTTGTCGGGCAGCCACAAGGCAGCCAATGACAATCAAGCCGGTGCCCAACAATGTCACTGCCGTGATAGTCTCGGCGAATATTAGCCAGCCTAGCAATGCAGCCCAGATAAAAGCCGTATACTCTACTGGAATTAAAATAGTAGCCTCAGCGCGGGCATAAGCCCACGACAACAATAGCAGTGAAATGATGCCGAGAATAGCCGCCCCCACTAGAGCTGGGATCATTGCGGAGGAGGGTATAACAGCCCAAAAAGGGGCAAATAGCAGGTACACCGCAACCACAGTACTGTTTTGGAAAAAGGCAATTTCAATGGGTCTGGCAACCAATGCCTGTTGACGCTGGAGTATCAAGTTATAGGCGTAAAGCACCGCTGAAACTAAAATGGCGGCCATGCCCTTGCCTATATCCGCACTGTAGTCGCCGCCGAGTTTACCCCCAATAATCACGCCGGCGCCTGCTAACCCCAACAAAGATGCGAGCACGGCCTTGTTGCTCATTTTTTCATTCAGCAGAACGACGGCCAGGTACAAGGCGATCAGGGGGGCGATGAACGACAAGCCGATAGCCTCCGCCAGGGGCACATAAACCAGACCCCAGAAAAACAGGTAAGCCATCAACGACGTCACGACACCACGCCAGATATGCAATTGAATAATGTGGCTTTTCGGCCAGTGTTGGCGCTTCCAAAAAAACAGCGCGGTCGCAATAATCAGTGCAACAAGGGTGCGCCAGAGCATGGCGTTATAGGTACCCATCTCGATAGCGAGCCCCTTCATTAACGCATCCATGCTGGCGAAAGTAGCGATGCCCAGGGTCGCGACACTGAAAGGGATAGCGGGGGGAATTCCAGAATTACTCATGATGAGGTAGTCAGTGGGCTAAGGCTGAATGTTACGGGCATATTCATGTATCACAATGATTAAATAATGTAGGCATCGCCGGATGCGCGCACCGTGATTTCACTGATATTGATGCCCCAGGGTTGATTGATCACCGCAACGATTTGATCGGCGAGATAGTCAGGTTCGAGGGCATAGTACTCGATACTGTTGACATCAGTAGTCTCAATTGGCAACTCACCGTTTTGCATCGCGTCTCGCTGCTGCATATAGCCGGGTGCATTCTGGCCGAGAATGCCGATTACGGCTGCCGGATTGATAATGCCGGCCCCTAGCCCCGTCGCTGGAACGCCCGTTGGTTTGATGACGGTGACCTTGATTTTGCCTTGAGATTCCACACGCAACGAATCGGACAAAAAATTCACCGCAGCTTTAGTCGCGCCATAAACGCCAGCACCAACGACAGGAAAATTACTATAAATGGATGAGAGGTTGATGATGTGGCCCTGGCCTTGATTGATCATGTGATCATGTGCCGCCATGATGCCGTGCATGACGCCTTTGAAGTTAATGTCAATACAACGATTCCAGGCAGGTGCGGCGATGGCGTGATCGGCATGAAAGGCGAGGGGCATGATCCCGGCGTTGTTGATCCAGACGTCGATACGACCAAAATGATCGATGGCGTGGTTCGCTAAGGCCTGCATCTGCTCGAGATGGGTCACATCGGTGACAAGGCTTGTGATGCTGCCACCGGCTGCCTCTAGCGTTTTTTGAGTGATTTCCAGCTCTGCCTGATCGATATCCGCACAGACCATCCGTGCGCCGAGGGCGGCTGCCTTGATGCTGACCAGTCGGCCAAAACCGCTGGCAGCGCCAGTGATGACAATAACCTTATTGACAATATGTTCATTCATAACAATGCTCATTCTCACAGTGGATCAAATAGGAATTTGTGGTGCTGATGCCGTTTGACTATTGCTCGCTCGCAGCATAGATCATATCGACATAGGCCTTCTCGATGTCGGCGAGACCTTTGACGGCGCTACCGGGTGTCGGCTCAACGAGAAAAAACTCGTTAGGCGCATGGGCGCCATTGCCGTAGCCGAGCCCGGCAGGTACCAGCGGCAGACCTAAGCGGTCGGTAAATTGGTAGAAGGGTGCGCTGCCAGGAATGCGCGGCTGAATCGCGAGACCTTGGGTATATTTGTTGTAGACGCTGATTGTTGCTTGTACCAAGGGTGCCGTCACGGACGTCTGGGCGGCCGGATAGCCTGACAGTTTGCGAATGGTGATGTCCTGAAAGCCGCCGGCATCTAGATGGCTGCGGATCTTAGTCAGCGCCTCGTCAGGATCAATACCCACCGGTAAACGTGAATCCATCTTTGCCGTGGCAATATGGGGCAGAATGGTCTTGGTGCCTTCACCGGTATAACCGGACCATAGACCGTCAACGTTCAGCGACGGTTGATACAGGGATTCGACGATCGCATCGCGGCCGTGAATATCGTCTATCCAGCGGGCCACCCCAAGGGATGCCTGGATTCGGGCTTCATCGTATTGTGCCGCTGCGCCGTTGATCAATTCCTGCTCCTCGGTGGTTGGCGGTCGAATGCCGTCATAGTAGCCGGGCACCAGGATAGTATTACCCTCGGCTGTTGTGAGGCTGGCAATGGCTTGTATCAGACGCAGAGTCGGAGAGTCGACGATGGCTTTGTAAGAGCCATGAATCTCAGCAGTCTGTGGCCCGCCCCAGGGGCCACCACGGGATTCAAGTTCAAAATAGAGGATGCCCTTGACGCCCAGCAACATGCTGGCATTACCGTCCGGACGCTGTACGGCCATGGGAAACAGAACGCCATCGGCCTGCCTCATTCGCGCTTCATAGGCATCAACGATTTGGGGGTAATGAGGTGAGCCAAGTTCCTCTTCGCCTTCAGCGGCGATCATCAGGTTGACTGGCAAGGTGCCGGTGACAGCAATGATGGATTCGAGGGCGTTCAGAAAGGCGCGTTCTGGCCCTTTTTGATTTACCGCGCCTCGGGCCATGATCACTTTGCCATACTCATGGTCGAGAATATTGGCTTCGAACGGCGGGCTGTCCCAATCATCGGGATTGACCGGCTGGACGTCATACATCATATAGACCAGCAAGGTTTTTTCAGCGCCGGCGTCAAAGTATCCCCACACACCCGGGTGGCCGTCAGTAGGGATCAGCGCAGTTTCTTGAAAGCCGATGTCGGCCAGATCATCCCGGACCATCTCAGCCATAGCCTGAATGCCTTGGTTCTGGGCGCTGATCGAAGGTTGGCGCAACCAGCGTTGCAGGGCACCAATGTGCGCGGGTAGGGCACTATCGATATGGGCATAGATGGTTTGGTGGTCGCCGGTGTATGCCGGTACCGCAGAAGGGTCGAAGGCCTTGTCGGTATCGATAGTAAACACCGGGCGCTGAATAGCCGGCGCAGTCGTCGAGTTGTCCAGGCGCTCTGCAGAATGCGTGCCGCCGTCGCAGGCGGCTAGCAAACAGAGTGAAAGTGCGATTAACGGAAAAAAGTTTTGGGTTTTCATAGGGTGGTTTTCCGATGAATGAGAGTATCAAGCCTAGCCCTGTAACGGCTCAGGTGCCGGAGATCGTCAACAGGCCACGCTTCTTTAGCAGTGGCTCAACGGCAGGCGCCCGACCTCGAAAGGCCTGGTAAAGGCTCATGGCCTCCGCGGTACCGCCACGTTCTAGTACATTCTGGCGAAATGACAGCGCCGTGGCTGGATCAAAGATGCCATTTTCCTTGAAGGCCTCAAAGCCATCAGCGTCCAGCACCTCGGCCCAGATATAGGCGTAATAGCCTGCGGAATAATCATCCCCGGCAAATATATGCTGAAAATAGCCTGAATTGTATCGAGGCCCAACCACATCGATTAAGTTGATGGCGGCCATGGCTTGGGACTCAAATTCGTCGACCCCCAGCGCCGTGGGTGCTTCGATACCGGACCAGGCCATATCCAGATAGGAGGCAGCAAGGTATTCCGTGGTGGCAAAGCCCTGGTTAAAAGTATCCGCGGCGAGCAGCTTGTCGATCAAAACATCGGGTATGGGCTCGCCGGTGTCCACATGTCTGGCATAGTTGCGCAAGACGCTTGGCTCGGTCGCCCAATGCTCCATGATCTGCGACGGTAACTCAACGAAGTCCTGCTTTACATTCGTGCCAGACTGACTTTCATATCGCACCTGACTCAATAGCCCGTGTAAGCCGTGACCAAACTCGTGAAACAGCGTGCGTACCTCGTCCATCGTTAACAGGCAGGGCGTGGATTTTGGAAAGTTGCAGCAATTGACCACGATAGGTCGAACGCTGGCGTCCAGGTTGGATTGGGCCCGAAATTCACTCATCCAGGCGCCGCCTTGTTTGGTGGGCCGCATAAAGTAATCTACCAGAAACAAACCGATCAGTGAGCCATCGGCATCCTTGACCTGGTAACTTAAGACGTCGGGATGATAGACCGGTACGTCGTTGACCAACTCGAAGGTCAAGCCAAATAGCCGGTGAGCAACATCGAAGGCGCCATCTCGAACGTTTTCAAGTTTGAAGTAGGGTTTTACCTGATCTTCGTCGAGGGCATAGCGCTCGCTGCGTAACTTCTCGGTGTAATACCACCAGTCCCAGGGGGCCAGTTCAAAATTGTCGCCTCGTTCCTGAATCATGGTCTGCAGGTCTTGCGCTTCCTGCGCCACCTTTTTTTGGGTAGGTTGCCAGATCTGCCCCAGCAGTTCGCTGACGTTGGCAGGGCTCTTGGCCATTCGGTCATCCAGCATGTAGTGGGCATGGCTCGAGTAGCCCAACAATTGAGCACGCTGCAATCGTAGTGTGGCGATCTGACTGACAATGACCTGGTTGTTGTTAGCGTTGTCGTTAGCACCATTGCGGATATAGGCGCGGTACATTTTTTCTCGCAGTTCTCGTGAGTCGGCGAATTGCAGCAACGGTGTGATTGAAGACCGTGAGACAGTAAAGACATAACTGTTAGTTTTGCCGCGCTGCTGCGCTTCAGCCTTGGCGGCTTGCAAAGTGGTTTGAGACAGACCAGCAATATCCTCGGTAGCGTCGATCACCAGCTCAAACTCGTTAGTGTCTTTGAGCACGTTCTGGCTAAATTGGGTCTGCAGTTCTGCCAGAGTTTCATCTAACGCCATGACCTGGTCTCGTGCCTGCTCTTCAAGTGCCGCGCCGGCACGAACGAATCGCGTGTGCGCGTCCTCACAGAGCTTGACCTGATCAGCATCCAGATCGGCCTCAGGCAGGCCCGAGAAGACCTGCTTGACCCGCTCAAACAACGCCTGATTATTTAGCAATCGACCTTCGTGTGCGGCATATTTTGGTGACAGCGCCAGCTCGATGGCCTGCAGCGAGTCATTGGTGTCCGATGAGCTTAGATTAGAGAACACCATGCCTGTCTTTGCCAGCAGCGCGCCTGATCGCTCCAGCGCCTCGATGGTGTTCGTGAAGTTAGCAGGCGCCTGGTTCTGCGTGATGCGATCGATCTCGAGATTTTGCTCGACGAATCCTCGTTCAAAAGCTTCGAGATAGTGTTCATTGTGGATACGGTCAAAGGGTGGAATACCAAAGGGTGTGTTCCAGTCCTCAAAAAACGGATTGCTCATGCTGGTTCCTGTGTTAATTAGATGCTGAATAATTGCTGAATAGGACTAACGAGGTTGCCAGGATAATCGTCGATCAGAGATATCCCGACTTGAAGCCTCGAGTGGATTCCAGATCGACATTTAATCGATGATACCCTCCGATCGCAACCGTGCAATTTCGGTGGCAGAAAACTTGAGGACCTGGGCCAATACTTCATCAGTATGCTGTCCAAGTTTTGGTGAGTGACCGGATGTCGAGATGTCAATGTTCGCTAATTTAAAGGGTGCGTTTTGAATCAAAAAGGCGCCATATTCATCCTCTTGCTCGGTGAATGCCTGCCGTGATACCACCTGTGGATGGTCGAACAGATCTTCCGGGCTATTGTACAAGCTGCACGGAACGCCAAATTTGTTCAGCGCCAGTTCGCACTCCTGGGCTGACAGAGACTTGGACCAAATTTCTATTTCCGCGACGAAAGCGGCGGTATTCTTTAAATGTCCACCCGCAGCGAATCTTTCATCCTGGAGTATATCGGTGCGGTTGATCGCCTCACAGAGGCGGCGCATATTCTTTCCAGAGACGATACAAATCATGACGAATCCGTCGCTGGTACGAACGGGGTGGAAGCCATTACCCGGTGTCGCGTTTGGAATCTGCGCGAGCTGAACCTGGGCAGGAATCAGGCTCATCATGGATTCAAGCATGGTGACATCAATATAGTCACCCTCACCGCTGCGCGCGCGTCCTAGTAAGGCTGTTTGAATGGCGCCAAAGGCGTAGGAGCCGGTGAGCATATCCGCGATCATAATGCTCGAGACTGACGGCGTATCGGATTCAAGCTGGGTCCGCATATGGGCTATATCGAAGCCGCTGGCGGCGTGAGCGATGGGTGCGTAAGCCGCCCGTTGGGCGAATGGTCCTTGTTGGCCAAACCCGGAGATAGAGCAATAGACGATATCCGGCTTGATTTGTTTGACAGATGAATAGTCGAGCCCGAATTGCGCCATCACGCCAGGTCGAAAGTTCTCGATCACCACGTCCACTTCGGCTAGCATCTGGCAGGCGATGTCTTGCCCCGCCTTATGCTTGAGGTCAATGGCGATACTACGTTTGCCAGCGTTAAAGTGGCTGAAGACTCGGCTCGTACCCTTAGGTCCGCGGGTAACATCGCCGCCTTGGAGCGTTTCGACTTTGATGACGTCGGCGCCGCAATCTGATAATAGCCGCGAGCAGATAGGCCCGGCATAGACGGCGGAAAAATCAAGTACCTTGAGGTGGGCGAGGGGTTTTGCTCGGCTCATCGGGTTCTCCAGTTGAACTAACTGTAACCCAGATGCACAGTCCGCAGCTATCCGATTTTTGTGGCGAGTGCGTGAATTGCTGAGTGGCAGCGTCCCTTATGAATGGCCAATGAGCGCAATCGGCTTGGCACCGAAGGCATTCGAAGTCTCAACGCTCTTGAGCGTAAATTTCCCGAAGGAGCGAACGCCATTGTGCATACTGAGCTTCGAGAGGGCCCTTGAGTTCAATGACACTGCCTTCTAGCATTGAGATGGTCGGATGGATTTCAGCCTTAAAGGAGTCGGCCAGTTCCCGCAGTTCATCTTCGTTCATTTTGTATTCTTTATAGGTTCGATAGACATCTTCCGTCGCCTCCCAGCTACCGGCGCGTCGACGGTTACTCACGGAACCACTGGTCTTGATTTGGTCGTTGTAGGCCAGCAGTTCGTAGCTGTAGGTCTGCCAGTAGGGATAGACGGTCTGCAACCTGTCGAAGAACAAGTTGAAATGTTCATCCATCAAGTCGGTAAACCGGTATTCAGCCTCTCGAATTTTCTTCACTCGTTGATACATTTTATCGTCGAGTGCGGGTAAGCCCGTGACCTTGATGATGCCTTGTGGGTCTATTGCCAGGTAACGGGCGAAAGCCTGTGGCGCCAAGGCATTGGCATAACGCAGCAAGGAAGCGCGGACGATCCAGGTGGCGTCAAAGTCGGTCAGTTGGCTTCGGGCTCGATAGATATCGTTGGCTATGCGGTTATACAGACCCTGGAACGGGTCCTGTCGCAGTTGCTCATCCACCGCATAAGCAGCAGCCTGAGCTTGCTCTCTATAGATGCTGTCGAGCCAGGTGACGCCGCGACTATCGACCACCTTAACGTGTAAGGCCAGGTCCAGGGCAGTAGACGTCAGTATGGTCGCGCTGATCTGGAGCTCCGCTGCGACATCCTCACTTGGCCCCACTCTGACCGCGCCCCAGTGGCCTGATTCAATCAGGCTGTTGCGCAGGATGATTGGCAGATAGTTGGCTTCGGCCTCATGAATAGGCGCGTAGATGCGGCTGATTCGACCGGTGCCCTCAGGTGTCAGGCCCTGATTGGAGAAGACCGCAATGCTGATGTTGAAGTATGGCGCCGTGGGGATTCCTGCAACAATCAAGGCTTCAGGCGCAAACACTGTGATGGGAGTTTCCTGGCGTTGAGCGGCGCAGGCGGATAACAGGAACGCGATGGTTAGCAGTACCGCTCTATTCATCGCTGACCCCCGTTGGATCCTGGCGAAGTCGACAGACTTTCTTTTTCTCGAGGGTGTACTCACAGGCGTAGAGCCCCTTGCCTGGAGGGAAGAGCATATACACTCGGTTCAGACTGAAGGACTGGCCCATTTTGGCAGAGACCAGTGTGGTTGAGACCATCAAGCGTTTACTCGCCATGGTTTGGCCGCCTTTGGCGAGACTGTATCGGTTGATCACCGTTAGACCCTCCGGCAATTGGGTGGCGAACACCAGGTGGCCATTGCTGTCTAGTCCGCAGGATTCCTGACCAATCGCCAGGTCATTGACGGGTGCGAGGAAATCGCAGGTCAGAGCATAGTCACCACTGCGCTTGACGGCAATATGGTCAATTGATTGGTCAATGGTCAGCACGGTTGACTGCGTGCTGGCATCGGCGAGGGTGCCCAGTTGGATGACTGCAGATAAGTCACGCAGGGAGTTGCCTGTTGCCGGCCGTGCGCCATCCCGATCGCGCTTCATCTTTTGCTGTTGGTCGAATTGACTTTGGGCGATCTCATACAGGTAACTGAGTCGGTCCTGAGGGTTTTCGGTGTGTTCGTAGTCGATTTCCCAGGAACCGGAGAAATCCGCTAACGGTGCTACTTTGAGTTTTGGTACTTCTCGGGTTTTACTGGCACAACTTGTCAGGACCGCGATGCATAGAAGACTGGTCGTGATGAGGTTTCTCATTGAAGAATGGTTGGCCTGAGAAGTTGAGAAGGGCGGGAACTGCAGGGCGATGAACGAGGTCTTGACCTCGATCATCGCAAGTGGTGGCTTAATCGTTAGGCGGCTTTCGCCATTTGACCGGGTACTGAGAAAAATTTGTCGATCAGTGGCTTGAAGCTCTCCAGTGAGTCAACCTCGTACGCTGGGTCAAAGGCAGCCTGATCCCACTCGTCGGTGAACTGTTCGGCCTTGGCAAACCAGGGCTCGTCTTTGAACTGCAAGCGCAGATCTCGCTCCTTGCCTTGGAAATGGTAGTAATGCTCACCCTGGAAATCCTGATGGGTACGAATAATGTGGTAGGCGTCATCACTCACGTAGGCCTTGATGATCTCCGCACAAATTTGACCATGGTTGATCACGCTGATGGTCTTGCCAATATCGTGGATCAGGCTGAGTAAAACCATCTCGTCCGAGGCGCCGGCTCGGCGCGCCATCGTCGCGGTTTGCAATGAGTGATGCAGCTGGTCGGTGGCGAAACCCAACGACACGCCTGCCAATGAAGCTAGCATGCTATAGATGCGGTTGGGCATATCTTTGATATGCGGAACATGTTCCTGGCCAATATGTTCCCAGTCAGATTTGGTACCTTGATCCATTCGAGTAAACATCAGTGGCTCCAGTAATTGTGTTTAAAAACAGGATGATAGTGGGGAATCGTGGTGGGGTCAATTGTGATTGTTAAGGTTCCGTTGCGCTGCTGGCGATCGCGGCTGTTATATGAGCTCGGTATTTTCAGGGGAATCGCTGGCTTATTGCGCTTAAACTCGGTATAAATTTTCAGCAGCAGTTGTAAGCCCTTGTCGCAAAGGATTACGATCTCTATTCGCGCAAAAACAGGAGCATGAAAAAACGATGAGATACGAAACGCCAACAACAACAAAAGAGGCCGCTACGCTTCTGCACAAGGAGAAGGGCCAGGCCCATATTCTTGCAGGAGGGACCGATCTTCTGGTTCGTATGAAGATGGGTATGACCGAGCCCACCCTTGTGGTTGACATCAAACATATTCCTGCGATGCAAGCCATTACTAAGAGTGCGGCAGGATTCAAGATCGGTGCCACCGTTTGTGGTGCCGCGATGACAGAGCATGCGGCTCTTGGCAAAGCTTGGCCAGGTATCGTTGAAGCCGCTAACCTGATTGGCTCTGACCAGATTCAAGGTCGTTGCACCATGGTTGGGAATCTATGCAACGGATCTCCTGCAGCAGACAGCGTGCCAGCCATGATAGCGGCGGGTGCCAAGGCGATTATTGTGGGTAAAGATAAGCGGCGTACGGTAGCTGTCGATAAAATCGTCACAGGCCCCGGTAAGACTTCCCTGGCGAAAGGTGAAGTGATCGAGGCGATTACATTGCCAGCGCGATTGCCGCGTTCGGGAGATGCGTATCTGCGCTTCACGCCGCGAACGGAAATGGATATTGCCGTTGTCAGTGCCGCTGTGAACTTGACATTGCAGCGCGGCGTGGTGAAAACCGCTCGGGTCGTGCTGGGCGCAGTCGCCCCCACCGCCGTCATTGTAGCCAAGGCTGCGAAAGCGATTATCGGCACCAAGCTTGACGATGAGGCGTTGGAAAAACTGGCAGCTGCCTGCTCTGCTGCCTGTAATCCGATCGACGACAAGCGTGGCACCATCGAATATAGAACCAAGGTGGCCGGCGTTCTGGCTAAGCGGGCCGCCAAAATCGCATATCAACGTGCTGGAGGTACATTATGACTGGCGTACTCGTCTCGACAACAATTAACGGTGACGCAGTTCAGTTCGCCTGTCCTACGGATGAAACTTTGCTCGATTCCCTGCGTAATCGCGTCGGCTTGACCGGAGCGAAGGAAGGCTGTGGGACGGGCGACTGCGGTGCCTGTTCCGTCACCCTCGATGGTCGACTCGTGTGTGCCTGCCTGGTACTGGGTGTTGAAGCTAACGGTCGTGAGATCGGCACGGTGGAGGGCTTGGTTGAGGATGGCAAGCTGCATCCTTTACAGGAGAAATTCATTGAGCACGCGGCCTTGCAGTGCGGTATCTGTACGCCGGGTTTCTTAGTAGCGGCGAAGACGCTGTTAGAGAAAAACCCGAAGCCCAGCGAAGAACAGATTCGCTACGCACTGGCGGGAAATCTTTGTCGCTGCACCGGTTACGACAAGATTGTTCGGGCCGTGCAGGCTGCCGCGAAAGAAATGCGTAAAAAATGAGGGTTTTTGTTGGCGCTTAATGTGTTGGAACGTGGGGGCAGACCTCAGCGAACCGCCGATCAACAGTAATCCACGCAAACATTAAAGACAGGAATTTGATATGGGACACGACACGAATTATCAAGATCGTGAGTTTAAAATTATTGGAACTCGCGTCAAACGACCAGATGGTATCGATAAGGTCACGGGCCGCGCAAAGTATGGCGCTGATGCCTTTGCACCTGGACAATTGGTCGGTAAGGTACTGAGATCGCCGCATGCTCACGCCATCATTCAGAAAATCGATATTTCCAAGGCGGAGAAGCTCGCAGGCGTCAAGGCTATTATTACCAGTGCTGATCTGCCGGATCTGACGGGTTCTAATCGAGGCATGACGGACATACTGGAAAACTGCATGGCTCGTGGGCGAGCGCTGTATCACGGGCATGCCGTAGCAGCAGTGGCGGCAATCGATGAGCAAACGGCAAAGCAGGCGCTGAAACTCATTAAGGTGACCTATAAGTTGCTGCCCCACGTCACCGATGTGGACGAGGCGATGTTGCCGGATGCGCCCATCATTCAGGACTTTGTGCTGCAGGACGGTAAACCGTCTAATATCGCCGGTATTTCTACCTTCGGTCATGGTGATGTGGACGCCGGTTTTGCCGAGGCTGATGTGATTGTCGAAAAGAGCTACAAGACAGAGCAGACTCACCAGGGTTATATCGAGCCCCATGCTTGCCTGGCGAACGTCAGCTCCGATGGCAGTGGTGAATTATGGGTGACGACGCAGGGACATTTCAGCTTCCGCGTGGTGTGTTCGACGCTGTTGGGTCTGGATATGGCGAAGCTGAAAGTCACCTCCTCGGAAATCGGCGGTGGCTTTGGCGGTAAGACCCACGTTTGGACCGAGCCGTTGGCGCTGGCTCTATCCCGCAAGGCGAACCGACCCGTAAAGTTGGTGATGACTCGAGACGAAGTCTTCAAGGCCTCTGGGCCGACTTCATCAACATCGATGGACATCAAAATCGGCGCCAAGAAAGATGGCACGATCACGGCGGCGACAGCCATGCTGCGCTATCAGGACGGGGCTTTCCCCGGCATCTGGGGCATGCTCGGCGCTATGACAGCCTATGCCTGCTACGACCTGAAAAACGTCAAGACGGTGGGTCATGACGTCTTGGTGAACCGGCCTAAGGTCGCGGCTTATCGAGCGCCCTCGGCGCCTATGGCGGCGTTCGGCGTTGAAAGCACTATGGATCTTGTGGCGAACGAGATTGGTATGAGCCCCCTTGATTTCAGAATCAAAAATGCGGCGAAAGAGGGCACTCAGGCGTCCTATGGTCCCGTATACGGCCCAATTGGCATTGGCCCCACCCTTGAGGCGGTGAAGAAACACCCCCATATGCGTGCTAAGTTGAAGAAGAACCAGGGTCGAGGCATGGCTTGCGGATTCTGGTTTAATTTTGGTGGCCAGACTTGCGTTGATCTTAATATTGGTCCAGATGGCACTGTGTCGCTCACGATCGGTACTATCGATGTCGGCGGTTCACGGGCTTCGCTGTCGTTAATCGTTGCCGAGGAGTTGGGTATTCCCTACGACCAGGTGCGAACGAACATTGGCGACACCGCGTCCCTGGGGCATAACGATACGACAGAGGGCAGTCGTGGTACCTTCTCTTCAGGTATGGCGGCGATATTTGCTGCACGCGACGCTGTCGGCGTACTTCGCGAGAGAGCAGCGAAAATGTGGGACATTCCTGTTGATGATGTTGTCTGGGCTGACGGTGTCGCAACAGCAACTGGTGCCAAGCACAGTAACTTGCCGCCATTGACGCTTGCCGCCATTGCTGCCAAGGCGGCGTCTACTGGTGGTCCGATCGCCGGGCATAATGAAGTGGTGGCGGATAATGCGGGTGTCTCTTTTGCGAGTCATATCTGCGACGTTGAAGTCGACCCAGAGACCGGTAGTACGAAAATTATTCGTTATACCGTTATTCAGGACGCGGGTAAGGCTATCCACCCGGATTATGTGGAAGGTCAGTTTCAAGGTGGTGCTGCCCAAGGTATCGGTTGGGCGTTAAATGAAGAGTATATCTATGGCGCCGATGGCTGCCTGCAGAACACGGGATTTTTAGACTATCGAATTCCAGTCTGTTCGGATCTGCCCTTCATTGACACTCAGATTTTGGAGATCCCAAACCCCAATCATCCCTACGGTGTTCGTGGTGTCGGTGAAACTTCAATCGTACCCCCCTTGGCCGCCATTGGTAATGCCGTGTCCCATGCTGCGGGTGTGCGGATGACACATATTCCGATGTCAGCGCCTCGCATTCTGAAAGCGATTGATGACGCAAAGGCTTAAAGCTGCGCGTATCGGAGTCAACCCTTTCGAGTCAGTTGTTGATTCGAAAGGGGGATTCCTCTGATCAACTGACGGAGTTTGAATGATGCCCAGAATCAGTCTGACATCGTCCTTACGCGATGCAGTGGATGGCGCAGAATCAATCGAGCTGCATGCCGAAACGATCGGCGAGATGTTTGCAAAGTTGGCCGAACGCTACCCACGCATGGCAGATCGTATCGATGCGGGTATTGCTGTGGCGATTGATGGGCAAATTTATCGGGATGACTGGAATACCAAAATTCCAGCTGACGCGGCAGAAGTATTCCTGATGCCGAGAATACAGGGCGGTTAGGCAACCAAAAGAGGAACCGTCCAGTGAGTCGAAAGCCGGTCGTGGTAGCGCTAGCGTCATTGATGTTTTGAGCTGAAACGGCAGTCATTCTGCTGAGTTGTGCACCTTCGTAATACGCCAGTTCCCGCCGCACGAGCTGGGACTAGTGAATGATCTGAATCTTCATTGCCATCTAATTTGGCCAGAGAAATCATAATGAGTCTGCAAGGCAAAGTTGTTTTAATCACAGGGGCTGGGCGAGGTATTGGGTTGGGTATTGCCCACTGTTTTGTGCAGCAAGGGGCATCGGTTGTGGTCACCGACCTAGACGCAGCAATGACCCAGGCGGCAGAGTTAGAACTCGGTAAAGACGCCATGGGTTTGGTGGCCGATGCGGCCAGTCAGGTTGCCATGCGTGACGCCGTCAATCAAGTAATCGGGCGCTATGGCAAGCTAGATGTTCTCGTCAACAATGCAGGTATTGGCGGTCCTTTGACGCAATTCGAAGAAATCGCTGCATCAGATTCGGCCTTTTTGGGTATGAGCGACGAGGTTTGGGACGAACAGTTGATGTTTAACCTGAGAACGGCATTTTCATCATCTAATGCGGCGGTACCGCACCTGAGTGACGGTGGCTCAATCATCAATATCGCCTCGATTGCTGCCCTTGGTCCGACGACAATGCTGCCGGCCTATGGTGCCGCCAAGGCGGGTGTCGTACATTTAACTAAAACCCTTGCCATGGAACTTGCGCCACGCAGAATCCGGGTCAATTGTATCTGCCCAGGGCTGTTATGGACCCGCGCCTGGGAGCTATTGACGACCCAGATGCAAGCTAGCCAACCAGAGCTGGCGAATATGTCCTTGCGCCAGATATTCGAGGCAACCGTCGCTGATATGACCCCCCTTGGTGGCGAACAAACACCCGAGGACATTGGCAATTTAGCAGTATTTTATGCTTCGGATAACGCGCGCATGATTACGGGTCAGATAGTGGCAGTCGATGGCGGTATATCAACCAAGTAAAGCACCTAAGCGCTGGAGTGTTCTTGTTAAATTTGATCTTGATGCATTTTTGACAAGATGCTGAGTACTTCGCCGCCGAGATCAACTTCCTCCTCTGGCGCTTGCGCGCAGACCTTCAGGTTAAACAACCGACAACCTGAGTCGATATAGGGCGCGAGTTGCTCGGCAACCTGTGCCGGGGTGCCGAAGGGGGTATAGCGTTCAAATTTTTCAAAGGGTACATGGTAAAATTTCTCCATGGCCTGTTTCACCACTTCCCTGGCTTTAACTGGGTCAGAATCGACGCCAATCCAGGGTTGATAGCCATGTAACCATTGCGGGACGGTGCGATTAGCGGCCTGGGCGTACTCATCAATCAAACCGGTTGCCTCTGCATAGCGCTTTGCCGAACACCAGACTCCGATCCAACCGTCAGCATAAATTGCGGCGCGGCGTAGGGCTGCATTGGACCGACCGCCAACAATAATCGGTATGGCTTGGCTTGGCTTTGGCCGAATTCGCGCCTGTTCGATAGTAAAGTGTTTACCATGAAACGTCAGTTCTTCGCCGTTCATCAAACCGCGAATAATAGCCAGTGACTCGTTGGTCAGGGCGCCGCGGGTCGCAGGGTTAACACCGCAAATCTCGATTTCATGACGATCTTCGCCACCGATACCGACACCGAAGGTCATGCGCCCGGGGGCTATTCTGGCCATCGTGGCAAGTTGGCGCGCGACTGGCAGCGGATGCCGCAGAGGTAGCAAATAAATACTAATCATGACGCCGATGGTTGGGTGCAGTTGCGACAGGGCGGCAACCTCTACAAATCCGTCTGTTCCCGAGCCGTCCCTAAATGAGACGTGATCCGCCATAAATAAATGATCAAATCCACAATCAGCAATTTGGCTGAGGGTGTCTCTGCGGGCTTCAATATCCATGCCCCACAGAGTACTGGGGGTTGCTAGGCCAAACTTTAACTTCAAGTGACTCTCCAGTTTTTAAATAGTCAGCAGTGGGGTGTTAGCTGATGGCTAAGCACCCGATGGCATGTCACAGACCCGGGCCGGTATCGTCCAGGCCAATCAGTACCCGGCCCGCCATCTCCATGACTGCTTCGCCTACCATCATATGCTGTGAGGCGACGTGAACATCTCGAAAGTGCTGCTGCAAACATGAGGTCTCAAACACCGATGTACCCCCAACGACGGTGTACATGCGGTCGATGACTTCTATCGCGGTTGTTACGGCATGCACATTCGCTGTTCGAATCGCGCGGCGTGATTCCAGGGTGTCATCATTGTTCTGGGCATTGATCCAGGCGCTATCGATAGTCTGATAGAGCCAGGCGCGCGCAGCCTGTAATTTGGTATCGGCATCGGCGAGGTCCTTGTGAAGCGACGACCGCATCGCTAATGTTCGACGACTACCCTGAGGGGTTTTCTCCTGCGCGATCTTGATGACCTCGTTGATTGAGCTGCGTGCCATGCCTAAACAAATTGCGCCGATCGGCGCGCCCAGTAAGGCAAAGCGTGGGAATCGATAAATCGGTCGTGTGGCATGGTCTGTATATTCGATGCTTGTGGATAAACGCTCACGGGGCACCCAGACGTTGTCTGCAACGTAGTCACTAGAGCCTGATCCTCGCAGCCCGGAGACATGCCAGTTGTCAAGAATTTGGATCTCAGTTGGTTGAAAGAAGACTCGACTTAAGGGGGCATCTCGGATGACAGGTTGACCACAGTTGTCGACTTCGTGAACACCGCCTGAAATCCAGCTGGCATTGTGGCAACTAGAGCCCCAACGCCAATGACCGTTGATGAGATAGCCGGCTTGACCACCGCGTTCCTGAAACATGGCCGTCCCGCTGTCGGCGAATACACCGCTAGTAATCACGTTCGGGTTCGTCAGCATTTTCTCGATCTGGACATCCGGTAGAGCCCCGAGCAGATATTGAGATGTACTGCCAATGAACACGCACCAAGCGGTCGAGCCATTGGCGCTCGCCAGAGTTTCGCAGATACGGCACAGTGCTTCGGGGCTAAAACCCAGTCCGCCGAGCTCAGTGGGTGTAATCAAGCGGTATAAGCCCACCTCAGCCATTCGATCAGCCAGTTCCTGGGGGAGCTGCCGCAGCGTGTCGATTTCATGCCCGCGCTGCAGGAGTTCGCCACACAGATCTTGTGCGGCTTCAATGATTTCAAGCTCATGCGTGTTCAGCATGCTGAGTTCCTCATGGTTGTCCCATGCAGTGTAGCGAATCTTTTTTATTTATGCCCCTGTGAATTGGTTAGTGTCAAGACGACAAGAAGAAAATTCGGTACATTAACGCCACCTACCCTTTAGGACACCAACCCTTAACCACATCTACAAGGGTGGGATTGTGCGCAATTTAGAGGTCACGGATACCTTTTAGGTTTACCCTTTGATAAGCCGGCGTCGTGATAGCGCGATCAGCGCATAGTTTGCGGGGGACGGCGATTTACTGGCGCATCATCAGGCCGCACTCTCGATGTTCTTCACCCTTGGTCGGGTCGAAGTAGTCAAGGTTATCGGGCAGGTCACGGTCGAGAATATATTTTTCCACATCGGCTTCTGTCAGGTGGAACATGGGAGCGACCCGCACCGTGTTGTGGCTACCAAAGGTGAAGATATGCAGATCTTTACGATAAGCGTTCTGGTCATGGCGTATGCCATTCAGCCAGATATCTGGCGCGAAGTCGGCCATGGCGCGATCGAAGGGTTCGAGTTTTACGATGCGGGAGAACAGGTCATGGGCCGGAGTGTCGAGCTCTGGTATCGGGCCATGAACAGCGGTGTAATGGGCCGCGGACATTTTCGGCGAGTAGACCTGCAAGTTGAGGTTCAGGTATTCCACGACACGGCTGATGTGGCGGTAAGTTGCGGGTGTGTTGAAGCCATGATCGACCCAAATGACAGGAATGTTCTGCTTGAACTGCGTTGCAAGATGCAGAAATGCGATAGCCATCGGGCGAAAATTGGTAAAAATAATCGGGTTCTTAGCCTGCTCGATGGAGAACCGCATGATCTCACTGGGCTTGTTGTTTCTGAATTGTGAGTTCAGTGCGATCAGATCGGCACTGGCGTGGAAGGTCAGTGCTGCGGTTTCTGCCTGTGTTTGTCTGGTAATGTCCAAGCTCATAGATAAGTCCTTCAATGGGCTCAAACGGCCCTGGGTCATAACGATGGGCGGAGTTTATGGAGGAACGTTAAGAATTAAAAAGAATATAAAACTATTTGCATATATCTTTTTCTCGTTTTTCTGTGGGTATCCGATCCCATTTGGAAATGGTATATATGCACGCAAGCTGGTGTGAGATGACTCGCCCGTGAGCTTGATTCCGTCCTCGATAAAGGTGCGAACATAAATGCCATTGCAAGAACAGATTAGTGCTGCCCGTGAACAGTCTATGTCCGGTCTGGATGTGCCCTGGCTGCTTCAGCAATGGGTTCAGCGGCAGCCTGATAAGCCCTGTTTGATCTGGGCGCCATTCAGCGGCGAAGAGCAGGTGCTCACCTATGCCGAGCTGTATACGCAGGCTCGTCGGCTGGCCGCTGGGCTCCATCAGCGTGGCATCGAAGCCGGCGACTTCGTCTTGGTCCATCTAGATAACTCCCCTGAGTTTGTCGTCAGTTGGTACGCCTGCGCGATGCTGGGTGCTGTCGCCGTATCAACCAACACGCATTCGGTGGCCCGTGACCTGGAATATTTTGCGCAACATACGGCCGCAGTATGTGCCATCACGCAGCCAGCGTTTGCGCGTCTGGTGCGGGATGCCTGTCCGGCACTGCAGTTTGTGGTGGTCACTGATCATGATGCCGGTGAGATTGACCCACGGTACAGTGATGTCTGCGAGGCTATTCAAGGCCTGCATTACGCGGACGTGTTTACCGACGATGCCCTGCCAGGGTTGGAACGCTTGTCTAGCAGAAACCTCAGTGTTCAGTTTACATCGGGGACTACTTCGCGGCCCAAGGCGGTGCTCTGGACCCATGCGAATGGTCTATGGGCCGGGAAGGTGTCTGCCATCCATATGCGGTTGCGTCGTGACGATATCACGTTGGTGTATATGCCGTTGTTTCATACCAATGCGCAAGGCTATTCCATGCTTGCTACGCACTGGTCCGGTGGCACGATAGTCCTGCAGCCCAAGTTCTCGGCCTCGCGATTTTGGCCCCTGTGCTTGAAACATCAAGTCACCTGGGTGTCGATGATTCCCTTTGCGTTCAAAGCGTTGATGTCTCAGGCCGTGCCGCAACATCAGATGCGATTCTGGGGTGGCCCTGCGAACCTGCCGGCAGTCGGACAGCACTTTGGCGTTGATACTATTGGCTGGTGGGGCATGACTGAAACGTTGACTCACGGCATTGTCACCGATGTCGATCATCCCGGTCCCCACGGCAGTCTTGGTCGTGCTGCCCCTGAGTATGAAATACAGATCCGTAATGCCGCGGGTCAGGTGGTGGCTGCAGAGGAAAAAGGGCTACTGTTTATCCGAGGAGTTCCTGGGGTTTCGTTGTTTAAGGAATACTATCGCAACGACCAGGCCACCGAAGTTGCCTTTGACGCCGATGGCTGGTTTAACACTGGTGATATAGTGCGCAGCGATGCTGATGGCTGGCTGTTTTTTAGTGACCGTGAGAAGGATATGCTCAAAGTGGGCGCCGAAAATGTGGCGGCCTCTGAGATCGAAAGTGTCATCATGCAAACCGGCTTGGTGGAAGAGTGCGCGGTGGTCGCGCAGAAGCATGATATGTTGGATGAGGTGCCCGTGGTGTTTGTTATTCCGAGTGCCAAGGGCTTGGGCCTGTCGGCGGAGGATTTAACTCAGGATATCATCGGCCACTGCATGGTCAATCTGGCGGATTTCAAAGTGGTGCGAGACGTCCATATAGTGAGTTCACTACCACGCTCGACCCTTGAAAAAGTTGCCAAGAACGAGTTGCGTGCCCGGTTGCAACCGATCAAATCGTCTTAGCAAGGGCCAAGCAAGATAGTAACGCTACCCCGGTGGTGGCAATGAATCAGTAGCTGATTCATCGCCAGGCATCACTGTCCCGGCCGCCAGTTACCGTGAAAACCTAAGGGCATCCGGTGATCGAGATAGGCGGTCGCGAGTGGGCCGGCTGCAACATTCTCGGCATCCAGAACGATAAGATGACTCTTGTCGATGGTGGCGTCATAAACGTTCGCCAATAAATATCCAGTGCCTTCCGGTGCGTCGTCAGCGCGAGGCACGAAGACCGCTTCCGATGGGGTCATGTGCGCACCAAGATCGAGTGTTTGGCGTTGCCCGGTGTGATGGTCGACTCGTGCGATAGCATTCAATGATGAAGGTTTGCTGGCGCTGGCGCCGGCACACAACATGTAGCCATAGCGGTACGCAAGGCCGCTGTGGCGTTCATCCAGCCGCCCAAACTCACAGGCGACATCGTCCAGTTGCTCGACCTTGTAGCTGTTGGTCGGCTGATCCAGGTCAAAGTGCCAGCGAGTGAGTTTTGCCAGCGCTTTGGCAGGGTCAGATTTTGAGCCGTCAGCATTGGGAAATAGGGGTGCTGCGCCATACTGAGATACGTCACAGGTAATCTTGTTGCCCACATTGAAAGCATTCATCGGGTGGAATACATAGGACGGATCACCTTCAAACCAGCGTATATCCTCGACGCTGCCACTACGGGGCATAATGCCGATCATATTCTGCTTGTCAGGCTCCCAGGCAAAGGGTGGTTTACCCTGCATGGCGCGATCCAGCGACGCCGTGAGCGGCATGATGGGAAATAATACGAAGTCGCGGGTGACAATAAAGTCATGCACCATGGCGCCATAGGGCGCATCGAAAAATGCTGAAGTAGTGAGTTCACCATGCCGGTTCACCACGTGATAGGACATCTTGTTAGATAGCATGCCGTCGACACTGTAGCCGAAGAAAATCATTTCACCGGTTTCAGGATCCATCTTCGGGTGTGCCGTCATAGGCCCGACCAGTGTGTTACCAAAGGTCCAAGGGCCCTTAGATTCGAGGCTGGTGGGATCCAGCTCAAAAGGCGCATGAGCCTCTTCTAGCGCCAGGAGTTTACCGCCGTGCCAGACGATGTTGGTGTTCGCCAGGCCGTTGGTGGCCAAACCCTGCACTGACTCATCTGTGTCCAGAGGATTCATGCCGCTGAACAGACCGCGACCGGCAGCATGCTCCAGCTCCCACTTGGTGGTTTTGACCCAGCGGTTCTTGTAGGCTACCCGGCCATTCTCAATGTGAAAAGCGTGAATCATGCCGTCACCTGCAAACCAGTGATAGTCGCCCCTGGGCGCGTATTGTGGGTTGGGGCCATTGCGATAAAAAGTGCCGTACAAGTCTGCAGGCAACTCGCCCTTGATCACCAGATCCGGTGCGTCACATTCAAATTGAATGGGTTGATAAGCGCCTTGTAAGTTCGGGTGTTTAGGGAGCGGGGTAGCCATGGTGAGTAATCCAAAATAAGAGTAAGTGGGGTTAACTTAGCAAACTGCAGTCAGCAGTTGAAGGCTCAATTCTTGGAGCGTACATTAGACCTTGTCTTGTTTGATGGTATCGATGACATCGGCGAATTTTTGTCGATTCACTTCGCTCAGTGACGCCAGTAT
>JABBAY010000102.1:9136-43977 GCA_018607725.1 K189A clade bacterium | reverse complement strand
AAATGTTGCTCAGCTTATTTAAATAAGCGGAGCACGTGTTGACACTGTGGCTGCATCACGTAGCACAAAGACCTATTTTCCACGGCCGACGCCAGAGAAACAGCAACCCATCGAACACGACCATCTAGCCTCCTCTGATCTCAACCCAGCATCTCAGCCTTCGCGTCCAACACCCACCACACGGGCAGCGCTAAACGTCGAATCACGCGGCAGTGTGCCAGGAAATTAACAGGCGGCACTCACAATACGCTATAGTTCTCTGACAACTGACATTCTGCCGAAGCAATGCGCCAGGTTCATTCAAGGCAGCAGAAGACACGACATTCAAACCACCGACAAGGAGATTATTATGGAAGAAATGGGACTGTTCGATGCCATGTATCACTGTCGCGCGATGCGCAAACTCGATACCAAACCCGTTCCTGAAGAATTGCTGGTCAAGCTCGTAGATGCTGCCAACCAGGCACCATCGGGTTCGAATATGCAGAGTGGCCGGTGGATTATTGTGCGCGATGCCGGCGTCAAACAACAACTTGCCGACTTGAACCGCAAGGGCGTCGAGGCATATATCGGACCCATGATCGACAACCCGGGATCATTGCCCCACCAGGATCAAGCCAAACGCCTGCGCATGATGCAGTCCGTTATCTGGCAAATGGAACATCTCCACGAAATACCCGCGCTGATCATTGCCTGCATGGACTTCGGTGTCAAAGTCGATGCCGCGACTATGGCCATGGGTGGCGGCTCCATCTGGCCCGGTATTCAGAATCTGCTGCTCGCTGCCCGCGGACTCGGCTTGGGCGCTGCCCCCACAACCCTGGCCTTGAGCGATCGCGCTGCCGTCAGCGAGGTCCTCAAGCTACCAGAATCCATGGGCGCCTATTGCCTGATACCCGTTGGCTACCCCTTAGGTAAATTTGGCCCCGTCTCTCGCAAGCCCGTTAGTGACATCTTGCGATTTGACACCTGGTCTTAGGGCCGTTGCACTCGCTGGCAGACAATTTAATGATTGCCGTGCCTGCGCCTGTCACATAGGATTACAGGTAGTTAACTACTCCCTGCATACCGCTTGACCTGGCGTGTCCCTTAGCTCACGGGGCATGAGATGGGCGCCTGAGCTCTTAGCAACACGCCGACATATGCTTGGCTGTTCGAGCAGCTTGGGTGTCCTTTGAAGGAGTAACTGTGAGAACCAAGGTGTCAGCATGATTTACGAGATTAGAGATTATCACTACCGACGCGACATATTTTCAGACTACGTCAAATGGGCCGAGATTGCCGTCGTCGTACTCAGAGACAAGCTGGATGTTGTCGGATTCTGGATTGACGAGGGAGAGTATGCCGCGGAAGTGGCTGGCAGTGACCCGCAAACAAGCTCGATCGGTAGCGCCAACGTCACCTGGATCATACGCTGGGAGAGTAAATCTCAGCGCGATGAATTGTTAAAAACGGCGTTCACTGGAGATGCATGGGACGCGGTAATGGCAAAACACCCAGACCCCAAAGGTTATCTACAAATGGCCTCAAGATTTATGCAAGACATGTAGCGAAAGTCGTTAGGACCTCGAGTTGAGGCACAGCTTACTGATTTCTGTGCCGCAATTAGATTTTTACCTACTGTAAATCAACTCTAATATTCCCACGCAGTTGCTAGTCCCGGTCTGCGCGACTACCCCGTTGCCGATCGACTTCCTCTAGCTTGCCTAGAAAAGCATATAGGGCCCGCTTACTCGTGTAATCGAGGGAAAATTTATTATGAAAAAAAATTGTCAGGGTGACGCACTCGTCATTAAGTATGACCGTGTAACCGTCGTAGCTCGTCGTTGCTTCCAGGCGCTTATAAGTGGTGGCTTCCCCTTTGCGGGTGCCGTAATCAAGAACCTTCTGAAATACCCGTAAGGCCTGTCGCACACTGACGTTCGTCTCCATCATGTGCTCCCAAACCATTGCGCAAGACGCGAAGCGCTGGTGAAGGCATCTTCGACTCGACTTCCAATGCACCAGTCGCCACAAGCTGCCAGTTGCGCAGCCTCATCCACCCAAAAGTCTTGTCCCAAAGGCGTGCTGACCCGCGCATAGCGCCAACGGTGCAACCCGACCGTATCAGCCTTTATATCCACAATACTCGACACCGCATCCACAAGCAGTTGCTTTACTTGCTCTCTGTCTGTGTCGTCATGGGCTTGCGACCAAGCGCCGTCAGCATGCACCACCAGGGATGGCTGGCTGTCACGGCCCGGCTTACGATCATTGAAGGCAAGCCAGTTAACCATTGAACCTTTGACAACAGCAGCATCCCAAGCAGGAAGGATACCGGAACAACCCAGCAGGAGTGAATAACAGGGATCAAAGCGTACCGCGTCCATGGCTTGACTTATCGTGTTTGGAAACAGCCGCCGCGTTTGTTCAGGCGGCGCGGTACTCACCACCCAATCGAAGGTACCGAGAGACTGACCTGCAGCTTTCAGCCACCAGCGTCCGTCAGATTGTTCAATCGAGTCCACTTCAGTATTAAGCGTGACATCAAGGTCCTCTGCAATGGCCTTACACAACCCATTCATGTTCGGCAACGCAACGAAATGGGGCTCGAGCCAGGCGCGCTCACCGGCGCTCTCCACACCCGCAAACGTCGTTATATCTGGCCACCACGCTTCAACCAGACCTGCTGACTGGTAGGCACGCAAAAACTCTTGAAAGCCTGCAGTTCTCGCCGTAAAAAATTGTGCACCATGGTCGAAAGTATAAGCACCTGTATGACGGACAGACATTCTGCCACCCAGCCCACGGCCTTTATCAAACAATTCGACTTGGTAATTAGGTAATGCACTCAGGCTCTTTGCGAGACTGAGACCTGCTATACCAGCACCAATAACAGCAATTTTCATTCGGCTTTATCCTCTATGTCAGCTACTACGATATTGGCGTCCCCGCAGATGACTGATCCAGACATTTAGCGACAGCGTAACCCAACCCATGACAAATAAAAAAGATACTCTGTACTACGACGGTCAATGTCCGCTGTGCTCGCGAGAAATGGGTGTGTTGGCCAAAATGAAAAGTGACGAGCTTGAACTCGTTGACATTCATGGTTTATCTGCAACTGACATACCGCCCCGCAACGAACTACTCGAGGTGCTGCACCTGAAAACTCGGGATGGTGAGTGGGTTACGGGCGTTGATGCCTCTGTACGCGCTTGGTCTTCCACAAGGATGGGGTGGCTTTGGAAAATATTGAAGTTACCCCTCATTAGTCCTGTAGCAAAATACATTTATGCCATTTGGGCCAAACGCCGGTACGTAAAACTTTACGGAGAGCGTGCAGCTGATATACGTCAGCGATGATGTGAATATCCTTTCAAACCTATTGCCTCGTTCAATGGTAGAGACTGATTGCTCTTATCGCAGGCAGCCTGACTTGAATATTTGTGCCGCAAACAGTCAGCCGATCTGCAGGACCCAAAGCCAACACCTAGGGACTGGCTAGCACTGGCACAGGAAATCGCCAAGTCCCGGTTATCACGGCCGCGTGTGGCTGGTACAAGCGCACAACATAGCTCCAGCCAGGCATGATATACAGAAAATTTTGTCCGACCTCCGGCGTACTACCGAAATTAAGCGTATATGAACCATCAACATTCGGTATCGCAAAGATGCTATTCATACTGTAAGACTCATATGCATTCTGCTCGAAAAAACCCGTTTGATTATAAATACTGATTGACCAGAAACCGTCAACAGGCACGTCCTTTACGGTCAACTGATGATGATCTAGGGGGCGCTGGGTTGTGTCGTTTACGTACACAACCTCTTTTGTTGGCAACCCACCCCAGCCAAACGCAGCACTGACCATATGACGTATAGGTGAGACTTCCAACCGAGTGCCGTTACAGGCCGTTGCATCCGTCATGCCTTCACCGAGTTGTTTTAACAGATTATGAACCACCTGATGGCTTGCATGATCAAAATTGGGACGTTGGTATTCAGCACCGGCTATCGCTTCCACACCCACTCCCCGCTGCAACTCATGAGCAATAGCAATATCGGCGGGATCTGCTGGATCCACAAGTATTCGAACGAGCACCGCGACAAAGTCGGAACCATGCTCCGCTACAGACAAGGGATAAGTACCACTATTATGCCAGATCGCCGTCGTGTAATTATTTTCATCAATCACCACAACAGACATATAACGTTCCCCCGCATCCGGCACAGTGACCGACGCACCCTGGCTGATATTAACCACGGCAGAGCTATAGATCGTATCGCGGTTCATTCGCTCGATACTCTGTTTGGCAATGGGTATCAGTTGGCGCGCATGACTGAATCGGTTAACACCCCTCGCAAACCGCACCGTGTTCGCGAAATGTTTAGAGGTCTCGGCAACGATGTAGTTATCAATATTGACAAGAATCGACGAGGTATCAGGCATGGGCAGTCCAGAATCTAGTGATACGGTTTAGCATGATATTATAATCTACCTAACCGGTGCGGGTTTAATCAGAAAGTTGGAATGGACATTTTTTTTTTGCATCACGCGCACTCTGGCGGGACTCTTGTAGATGGCTGCAAACCTCTTTTAAGGTTTTTGCAACAAAAGGCACTTACTCAGCTCCCAACCTTAACTTAAATGTCATAGCCGCTCTTTGTTATTTAGGCGCACAGTCTTCGATATTCTGCCTATCTTCAATCATAGCTGGCTTCTTTTAGGCTTACCGCACTATTTATCGCCGACTTCAGACCGTACATCAATATCAAGAAAATCAGATTCTTCGCCCGAATGAATACCGGCCTCACGCATAATCTCCTGCAACCCAACCGCTAACTGCTGCTTGAATTCCGTTTCTTCCAGCTTGTATCGATAAATCGCCTGCCTGGATGCCAAAGACATTCGCATCGAGGCCGGCATGGTCACTGGCTCGAGAAAAACCACAAGGATCGGACGTCGCTCATCCAATGCAAAGTTCAGTTCACGAAGGCAATGATCTGACTGCAGTGCGGCTTCGGAAACACACAGGACAAAGCCACGACAGACCTGCACCGCCACGGCAATTTCTTCACGCCAATTTTTCCCAGGTTTTATGCCGCCCGTGTCTACCCACATATTGAACCCGGTGGCCTGGAGATGACTCGTTAACGCCAGCACCTCTGCTGAATCTGTGTGGGAGTAACTCACAAAAATGAAAGCTCGATCAGCAGTCGCAGAACCTGGATCAAGGTCCAACGCAGGGTCCACCAGCTTGACGCCGAGAAATGCGCCAACGGCCTTAAGCATTTGCACCTGATCACCTTCCCAACTGTTTTGCGCTGAGGTGTCGAGACCGACGAACTGCGCAGCGGGAATCAGCCCGGCAAGCTCACGGCCCAGACGCGGCGAAATCGACCGACTCTGCAGGGCATGCATCACCAGCGTGGGTGACTGGATTTTGCTCAGCATTCGAGTAACGTCGGTCTTAAAGGCCAGACGATAAAGCTGCGCGCCTGTTTTTGGCGTCACCATTCTCGAGCCTAAATCAAGGGTCTTCTGTCCTGACCGATTTGTTTCAGGCACGGTTGCGTTGCTCAGTAGCGAGAAGGCCATCTCCGGGAAAAACCGTAACGCAAGCACCAACAATAACCGCCGCATGGGCCGCGCGATCTTCGCGCCCCTGGCATAGGTACCGTCAAGAATTAAGTACTCTACCCGCTCCGGGTGACGGCACGCATAAGCGATCCCGGTGGGCCCGCCAAAAGACGCAGCCCACAGTACGAAACGATCCAATTGCAGATGATCTATGAGGTCTTCCAGGTCCGAGACCATTAACTCCAGACTGATCTTCACACCTTGCCTTTCAGACAAGCCATTACCCCGCATATCATATCGAACCACATGATAATGTTCGGACAATGTCTGAATAAACGCCCGAAAACCCGGACGTTCCCAGAGCGCATCCAGATGACTCATCCAGCCCCGCACATAGACCAGACAAGGGCCAGATCCGCTCTCTGAATAAGCGATTCTGACATTGTCTCTCGCCACCAGGAATTTCTGAGTCGGCATCGGTTCATCCCCGCCATTATCACTTATTCCAAATCAGTCAACGCTACACCTCAGCGCGGCCTGCAGTCACTCAGGGTTCTGGATACGGGCCCTCAAGGTTGATAGTTATCGCAGAAGCACTGCCTTTAACCGCGCGGGCCTCCCACAAGTGCATGCCCCACTCATAAGCTGGCGACCACGAAAAGGTGATCTGTTTTCGATCAGCGACATCGCATTCAGCAGCATATCGCAGCACAGCTAATACCGACTGTTGCAGCGCCATTGGCATCGAGTCGATGACAGCCAATTCTTGTGTAGACCTAGCGATTTCCAGGGCCTGCAGGTAATCTTTCAAACTCGCGTTGGCGGGGCCCTGCATCTCAGTCAGATCTAGGGTTGGTAAGTTATCAAGAGAAAATTTGTGACTGGCTCGGTTGGACATTACTTGTAGAAATGGCATCTTTGCTTCTCCTGTTTAGGGTGCAGCAGTTTTATCGCCGATCAAAAATAAGCCGTTTAACATCGAACTTTATCGAGTGGCCCACCTCAAAGCGCATAGGTACCTTTTTAATCTATAGCATACAGCACAGTACATTCAGCATGGCGCAAAGCACTGCCTAGATGAAGATACAATATCAGGGCGATATCACAATCACCAATGCTACGCTCCGGTAGAATAAACGCCCGGCAGACGAATTGCAAAACCTTCATGGAGGCCCACATGCCGTCTTTCTCCAAGGCGAAGCAGATGCTAATACAGTACGCTCAGGGTTGGGAATGAGTGCGGCGAGTCGCCTTGCTAGCGCTAGCTTGGCGCGATAGGTTCGGCGTCGAGCTTGCTGGCTCGATAGTCTTCAATAGCAACACTGACTTCAGCGACGAAGTCAGCAGGATGGTTATAAATACCAATGCTTTGCCACCATTGCCAGCCCGCCGGCGGTGCTAGCATACTGGCCATGCTGCGTCGCCGGGCATCATAAGAACCCTTTGCCAACATACCGGTGCGGTGCTGAGCGTACAGATTTTCATAGGCAATCATATAGCTCGATAGCAAGAATCCCAGCCGCCGCATATCGAAAACCCCTAGCTCAGCGCCACTATAGACACGATACATCAGATCACTCAGCACCGGATCACGGGCAATATCCAGCTGCAGACGGGAAAAGTGATTAGTAGTTTCCTGGGTGATCACGCTCTGGTAGCCACGCAGGCCATGGTGAATCTGGACCGCCAGATATATTACGGACGCTATCACCGCCACCGCACCAATGATCTCGCCGATGGCACCTAAGTCTTGAATCGTCAGGGCTGTATCCATAGCTTGCCGCACCTCAATTCATGTGAAGACCGGCAGAATACCACTGAAAAATTGCCGCGCAGGGATTTTTTACAGGGAGGCAGACAAAAGGCCATATATCAAGACGGCCCACACTGACGCTCTGTTTCAATAGGGGCTGAAGTCGGTTAACGCATCAGATAATGACAGAGGTTGAGTTATTTCACCTCTACCTAAATGGCTGCCAGATAACAATTTTGAGCACAATGATAAGCATAACCCTTAATCTTTCCCACCAAAGCATCCGATTCGGCTCGTACCCTGCGCAGATACATTTAGCCACTAGCAAGTCACAAAACTTCCAACACAAATTCAATTCAGTTGAAGTATCATTGACGACACTAACGTCAATTGGGAGAAGATCTATGGCACCAATACCACAAGGTGGAACCGTCGCAGTTACCGGTAGCGCCGGATTCATCGGCGGCTGGGTAGTCCGACAGCTTTTGGACGAAGGTTATAGAGTCCGCGCCTGTGTTCGAGATACTAACGACGACGAGAAGGTGGGTTTTCTGAAGGCGATGCCAGGCTATGGATCCGGTCGTCTGACACTACATTCCGCGAACCTTGATGAACCCGGTTGCTTCGACCAAATTTTTAAGGGCTGTCATGGTGTCGCGCACTTATCCCACGTCTCGAGCTACGACGACATGGACTATGTCAAAATGGTTTGTGACCACGTGATCAACAGCATCAACCTGTCCGACAGCGTCAACCGCGTGGTCGTGACCTCGAGCATTGCTGCCGTGATGTCCGAAACCGACACTCAAGAACTTGTTCGGCGCCCCGTCCTTTACGAAGACCGATATCCGGACGAACAAAACCCCAAGCGTCAAGCAAACCGCGGCCAAGGTTACTCCATGGGCAAGGTACTTGCTGAACGGGCCTTCGCTGACGCAGCTGAAGAAAGTGGTCGTTGGGATGCGATCACCTGCTGTCCCGGTGATAACGTAGGACCGATCCTGTCTGCACACCAGAAGAACTCAGGTCCCTGGCAGCATCACATTGAAACGATGTTGCTGGGTAAGTATTCACAGAACGTCATGGGCGCTTATCGACCCTGGTATACGGTTGACGTACGCGACGTAGCAGAGGCTCACATCCGGATGCTTGAAAGTGTCAATGTTAGTAATGGCGAACGCTTTATTGCCTGGTCAACAGAAACTCGTAATGTCGAAGATATCTGCGCCAGTATCGATCGCCTTCTGCCTGAATTAGGCTTTGCGGGTGCGGAACTCATTGATCCGCTACCCGACAAGGTGAAGGCCAAGGAGGCTGAATTCAGGGCCATATGGGGTGGCTGTGAACTACGTAATGATCGCATTCGAGAAAGACTTGATATGGAGTTTCGGCCCCTCGACGTCTCTATTCGAGACTGCGTAGAAACGCTCATCTGCGTCGCAAAGGTAGAACCTGTTAGAAAATAAACCTGCGGGAATAACTCAGCGACAGTTTATCGACTTTGACGTCTACCCCGAAACTGGTGGCTAGACTTGCGTAAACTGTCGCATTCTCCGTACTACCCGTACTACCCGTACTACCCGTACTACCCCGTACTACCCTACTCTCCGTACGCGCCCAACTCTTCGGACAAACCGCATTCGCCTTCATGCGAGTTGCTTCAAGCTAGCTGCGCCGTAGCCATTACTCGTGAATGTCTTTTCCGCTGGTTTCAGTCAGCCAATACACTGAACCGATAGTGACCAAAGCCGCGATGGCAATGTAGACAGAAACATACACAATGCCAAATTCTTTCCATAACAAGACGGCAATTGTCGGGGCGAAGGCACCGCCCAATATCGCGCCAATTTGATAGCCGAGTGAAGCACCTGAGTAACGCACCTGGGTGGAGAACAACTCAGTATAGAAAGCAGCTTGCGGACCATATTGCATCGCCATAAAACTTAAACCGCCGGAGATGGCGATAACAATCAGGAAAAAGTTACCCGTATCAATCAGCGGAAATAGCGCGAAAGCCCAAATCCCCAACAAGGCAGCACCGGCGAGATACACACCCCGACGACCGTGGCGATCGGAATAAGATGCGGCTTGAAATTGCACAGCAAGCTGAACCACGCTGGCGATGAGTACCGCCGACAACATCGTACTGCGCGGTAGTCCCAGTCCAGATTCATTGGTTCCATAGGCGACGACAAATGCAATCAAAATGTAGAAGGTCACCTGAATCGAAATAAATGCACCCGCTGCCAACGCTATGCGCTTTGGATAAATACGCAAGGCTTCCAAAACGGGTGACCGATCCAAATTCACCTCATTCGGATCGATAACCTCGCTGACAGCTTTAATCGATCCGGCAGCGTGCCTGCGTAACTTGATAGCTTCCAGCTCTTTAAACGCTGGCGTTTCTTCCAGATGCAATTGCACATACATACTGATCCCAATCAGAATTACACTTGCGAGAAATGGTAGGCGCCAGCCCCAGGATAAGAATGCATCGTCGGACATTGTGGCGCCGATAGCTAAAAACGCCAGATTCGCAAGAATAACTCCCATAGGCGCACCAGCCTGAGCAAAAGCGCCGTAATAGCCGCGCCGATTCGAAGGCGCGCTTTCTGTCACAAGGAGCATTGCTCCACCCCACTGGCCACCAATCGCGAGGCCTTGAACAAACCGGAGTAAAATGAGTAATAGCGGCGCAAATATACCGATCGTCTCATAAGTGGGTAACAAGCCGATCAAGGTGGTACCGCCTCCCATGATCAATAGTGCAACGACCAGGGTCCGTTTGCGTCCCACACGATCGCCATAGTGCCCGAAGATAATGCCACCCAAGGGGCGCGCGATAAATCCCACCGCAAAGGTACTGAAGGAGGCTATCAACGCCACTGTCGCCGGCATGTCTGCTGGAAAAAAAGCTGTGGGGAAAATCAGGGCAGCTGCGGTACCGTAAATAAAGAAGTCATACCATTCAATGCTGGTCCCCGCGAGTGCGGTGCCGGCGACTTTCCGCATATTTTTTTCGTTATGCTCGTCGGGCGATTCCGTCGACAAAGCTGCACTGTCAACCATAAGAGGACCTGCTCATTGTTATTTTTTAATCGGAGACTAGGTTGCCACAGGTTACATCTTGAGACAATGAAGGAACCCTATAAGCAGAAATTAGCTATCTACTAAATAATTGTTAGATCCCCGGACCTTGCCAAATTAAGCCACCACACCCTTCGCCTTGTAGCTTTGAATATCTGCTGCGGTAAAATTCAGCCTCGCGAGTACGACGTCCGTATGCTCTCCGTGGCTCGGGCTGGGACCACCGGGGGTCAACACCTCACCACCGAACCGAGGGGCAGCTTTCATGATCCGCATGGCACCCATCGAGGGATGATCAAAGGTCTCCAGGGACTTGTTGGCCACCAGTTGCTCCTGACTCAACACCTCGTCGAGACTCAAACACTTCGCGCAGGGTACATCGTGAGCCTGCAGTTTTTGCAAAGCCTCATCTGTTGTTAAGGTTAAAAATGCCTGACTAATCAAGGCAATATAATCATCACGGTTAGCTGCTATGGCCTCTGTAGACTTGAATCGGGGGTCCTCAATCAGTGCCGCCAGGCCAATAGCTTTGAACATACCGTTTCGTTGCTTTTCAACGCCGGCTGAAAACGTCAGACCACCATCGGCGGTTAATGTGAGCTCATAGATCAGGTCCGAAAGGAGTGGCTGCGGATCGATATCGTCATCCAGCAACGTATGGTTCATAAACGCATCAGGGAATAAAAAGAACAACCCCGAATCCAGCATTGACAGGTCAATATGCTGACCTTCGCCCGTTTTTTCGCGCAGATACAAGGCACTGGTCACTGCTTGGCAGGCGGTGTAAGCAGTGATCTTGTCGCACACCAAATTACGAATAAAAACTGGCGTTCCAAGACCCTGCGCAGCAGTCATGCCAGCATGGGCCTGAATAATAGGGTCGTAGGCAGGCGCACTGCCTAACGGTCCCTGGTGGCCGAATCCGGAGATCGCCATATAGATCAAGCGTGGATTAATGGCACGCAGTTGTTCGCTACCCAGATTCAGTTTGTCCATCACGCCGGGGCGAAAGTTATGGATCACAATATCCACATCAGGCATCAAACGACGAATCAACGCTTGACCAGCAGCATCCTTCAAGTTGATTCTGATAGATTCTTTACCGCGATTGCAGTTCGCGAACAAGGCCGACATACCGGCCTTGCTGGCGCCGATATAGCGCATCGGGTCACCCATCTCAATGGGCTCAACCTTGATCACTGAAGCCCCCTGCTCCGCCATCATCATGGCGGCGAAGGACGCGGTGATCATGGTGGAAAACTCCAGTACTGTCACGCCAGCTAATGGTTTCATTAAGGGGATCGCTTTGTTAGTCGTAAGTTTATATCGTCTTGCATTCAGCAGGTCCAATAACGAGCAAAAGGTGAACCTCGCGGTCAGCCTCTTACTCGCGCCATCGGCATAAGAATAGGTGAGTGTTGACTATTTCTCAGGCCTATTTCTCAGGCCTATTTCTCAGGCCTATTTTTCTAGATAATCAGCAATCACCTGTTCAAATTTATCCTGGGCCTTGGCCACCAATTTAGGAATATGGTAGGTCGGGAACAGGTCATCGCAGGCTTCATAATCTCGCAACATCAGTTTCGCCAGATTCGCCGCATGAGATTCTGAAGATCCATCCATGATGCCCATATAGGGCGCAGACATCCACATGTCGCCAAGAGGCGTTTCATTCGACATACCCAGCGCACCATGCAGGTGAATGGCACGGTAAACAATATCGTGATTCACTTTCGCGGCTGAAATCTTAATCGCTGCTATTTCTTTGCGAATTTCCCGAGTGTACTTGCCGGTTTTATCAATCAGCCAGGCCGTGTAGAGCACATGCAAGCGAAACTGTTTTAACTGGATAAAGGATTCAGCAAGATCTGCCTGCACCATTTGCTTATCGGCCAGACGCTCGCCCTTGGTTCGACGACTCAGGGCTCGCTCGCAAGCCATATCCAGAGCATACTGACAGACACCCACGGCACGCATCGCATGGTGCACTCGGCCGCCACTCAAGCGAGTCTGGGAACCCACAAAGCCGCCGCCCTCCTCACCCAACAATGCATCGATCGGCAGGCGGACGTTGTCATATTTGATATAGGCATGACCGCCCAGACGACGCTTGCTGTCATCGTATTTCATTTCAATAGGCGTACCGAACCCGTGAACGTCTCTGACTATTTCAACGCCAGGCATATTTCTGTCTACCAGAAACATGGAGGCGCGCTCCAGCAAAGGCTTGTCTGGCGCCGTGATCGCCATCACGATTAAAAAGTCTGCGCCTGCGCCATTCGAGGTGTACCATTTCTCGCCGGTCAACACCCATTCATCACCATCGCGCACAGCCATGCATTTGAATTCACCTGGTTCACCGGCGTGGGGTTCCGTCATGGAAAATGCCGAGCGCTTTTCACCCGCTAGCAAAGGTTCTAGATATTTCTTTTTCTGCGCCTCCGTACCATTGTGCGCGATCAGCTCCATGTTGCCAGTATCTGGCGCCTGACACCCGAATACCGTTGGCCCCATGCGCGTTCGACCAAGAATTTCGTTCAGCAGGCATAGTTTGACTTGACCAAGACCCGGCCCACCTAGATCCTCACCTAAGTGAAAACCCCACAGACCCTGCGCTTTAACTTGTGTTTGTAAGCTCTTGATATAGGCACGAACGGCCTTCATGCTGTCTTCGTCGAGCGGATTACCCTGCTTGTCCTCACCCACGCGCATAAAATGATCAAGCGGCTCTACTTCTTCGCTAACGAATTTTTTCACCCAGTCAATTTGTACCTGAAATTCCGGATCTACATCAAAATCAATGGCCATTATTGTGCTCTCCAAGTGCTAGTCAAGATTGCTGTTAAAGGTTGCTATTAAAAGGCTGCTATCTAAAAGTTGAAGTCAATTCTTACCACTGCTACTAGAGATACTGTAACACTGAAAACAGCATGCTGGCGAATCTCACGAACAGCCGCTCTCGCGCTTTAATCCAGGACATGGTGAAAGCCTATTTTCACCTTATTCATTGCCCACGCAGTCAGGTTCTTACTGATCGCTTTCGAGTAATCTTGCTGAAAATGCCGATCAATAGCCGCTCGATCGCGCCATTCTTCATAAAAGAACAGGCAGTGTTCAATCTCTGGTGAAATCAGAAACCGATGGCTGATGCACCCAGGTTCGAGTCTGGAAGCCTCAACATGGGCCCGAGTTTGGTCCAACGCCTCTTGCCAGTGCTCGGGGGTTATCACGACTTCTGAGGTAATAATGATCATCTAATGCATTCCTTGTTATTGAGTCAGAATAAATATCTATTGGGTCAGAACATAACAACGACGCTAACGCTAAACCACCCAGTGGTACCATTGTTCAGCAGCGTAGCAGGACCTAAACGGATTCGCCGCAACGGGCGCCCAATGTCTTAAACCTACAGCCGAGTCTGCCGAACTGATGTTGAAGCTAACGCTGAAGCTGACCTGGCCGCTTACGTTGACGTTAACGTCAAGCTTTTGTAAAGTCCCAACACTTTATATTTTGGCACACTATCTTCATGCCCCAGAAAACCCACACCATCTCGGAACTCGCTCGGGCCTTCGATATCACGACCCGTACGATCCGCTTCTACGAGGAAAAAGGCCTGCTCAACCCACAACGTGTGGGCCAGCAACGGCGCTACACCGACGCTGATCGCGTACGCCTCACCTTAATCCAGCGGGGCAAGCGAATCGGCATGTCACTACAGGAGTCTCAGGCCATCATTGAGATGTACGACCCGGCACAGGGTAACGTCGAACAGCTGGAGCGACTGCTCGATAACGTCAACGCGCGAAAGCAGCAACTACACGCCCAGATGCAGGATTTGAAACAGATGCTGACAGAACTCGATGATGTCGAGAAACGCTGTCAGCAGGCCCTCAACATCGTCAACAAGAAGGAAGACAACTAGATGAGCACCGCCTACCCCACTTTGAATTTCGGTCTTGGTGAAGAGATCGACATGCTCCGCGACGCGGTCTATCAGATGTGCGCTGTGGAACTGGCACCGCGTGCCACACAAATAGACAAAGACAATGAGTTCCCCATGGACATGTGGCGAAAATTTGGCGACATGGGCCTGCTGGGCGTCACTGTTGAGGAAGAATACGGCGGCAGTGGCATGGGTTATCTGGCGCATACCATCGCCGTCGAAGAGATCAGCCGGGCATCAGCGTCCGTCGGCCTATCCTACGGGGCGCACTCCAACCTGTGCGTCAACCAAATCCGCAAGAACGGCAGTGAGGCGCAAAAGCATCAATATCTGCCCAAACTCTGTAGTGGCGAACATATCGGTGCGTTAGCCATGTCTGAACCCAATGCCGGTTCCGATGTGGTGAGTATGAAATTACGTGCCGATAAGAAGGGGGATGTGTACGTGCTCAACGGCACCAAAATGTGGATTACCAACGGTCCTGACGCTCACACCTTTGTGATCTATGCCAAGACCGATACCAACGCCGGTCCACGAGGCATCACGGCCTTTATCGTTGAGCGGGATTTCATCGGTTTCAGCCGTGGCATCAAACTCGACAAACTGGGAATGCGGGGATCAAATACCTGTGAATTAATTTTTGAAGACTGCGAGGTTCCCGCCGAAAATGTCCTGGGTGGGGTTGGCAATGGTGTCAGGGTGCTGATGTCGGGTCTCGATTTTGAGCGCACGATTCTTGCCGGTGGACCCGTGGGCATCATGCAGGCCTGCTTGGACATCGTGGTACCTTATCTCCACTCTCGCGAGCAATTCGGTCAACAGATCGGTGAATTTCAACTGATGCAGGGCAAACTGGCCGATATGTATACCGAGTTGAGTGCCAGCCGCGCTTATCTATACGCCGTCGCTGCGGCCTGTGATCGTGGCGAACAAAGCCGCAAGGATGCCGCCGGCATCATTCTGTTTTCGGCAGAAAAGGCCACGCTGATGGCCTCCCAGGCCATTCAGGCACTGGGCGGTAACGGTTACATTAACGACTATGGTACGGGCCGGCTATTACGTGACGCCAAGCTTTATGAAATTGGCGCAGGTACATCCGAGATCCGACGCATGCTGATCGGCCGCGAACTATTTAAAGAAACTGCCTGAGGAATCTTCGTCATGACAGCACTCGTCACTAAGATCAATACCCGTGATGCCGCCTTTGCGGAGAACGAGGCGCACCTGCTTGCCCAGGTTGCCGACCTGCGGCAGGTGGTGGCAAAAATTAAACTCGGTGGTGGCGAAAAATACCAACAACGCCACAAGGCGCGGGGCAAGTTGTTGCCTCGCGAGCGCCTCAATGGCCTACTGGATGATGGCTCACCGTTTCTCGAGCTATCTCAATTGGCAGCCCATGATGTCTACGATGATGACGTACCCGCAGCAGGGATCATCACCGGTATTGGTCGCATCTGTGGTCAGGAATGTATGATTTTTATCAATGATGCCACCGTTAAGGGCGGCACCTACTATCCGCTGACAGTGAAGAAACAAGGCCGCGCCCAAACCATCGCGCAAGAGAACCATCTGCCCTGCATTTATCTGGTTGATTCCGGCGGCGCATTTCTACCCCTGCAGGCAGAAGTCTTTCCTGACCGCGAACACTTCGGTCACGCCTTCTTTAACCAGGCGCGCATGTCGGCCCAAGGCATCCCTCAGATCGCTGCAGTCATGGGGTCCTGCACCGCCGGTGGTGCCTACCTGCCGGCCATGGCCGATGAGTCTATTATCGTCAAAGAACAGGGCACCATTTTTCTCGCCGGACCACCACTGGTGAAGGCCGCCACTGGTGAAGTCGTCAGCGCCGAGGATCTCGGGGGGGCCGACGTCCACTGTCGCACTTCCGGCGTCACCGACCATTATGCGAACAACGATCATCACGCCCTGCAACTGGTACGCCAATGTATCAGCCGTCTAAATCGGGTCAAGCCCAGCCAACTGGACATCAAACCCAGCTGCGAGCCACTGTACCCCATTGAGGATATTTACGGTGTGATCCCTAAAGACACTCGCCAGCCCTATGACGTGCGTGAGGTCATCGCTCGCCTGGTAGACGGTTCCGACTTCGACGAATTCAAGGCGTTGTACGGCACTACGCTGGTAACCGGCTTCGCCCGCCTTCACGGCTACCCCATCGGCATTGTCGCTAACAATGGCATTCTGTTTGGTGAGTCAGCTCAGAAAGGTGCGCACTTCGTCGAGCTCTGCGCCCAACGCAAGATCCCGTTGTTGTTCCTGCAGAACATCACCGGTTTTATGGTGGGCCAACAGTATGAGGCCGGCGGAATCGCCAAACACGGCGCAAAAATGGTCCATGCAGTAGCCTGCGCGGAAGTCCCGAAACTCACAGTATTAATCGGCGGCTCCTTCGGCGCTGGCAACTACGGCATGTGTGGCCGCGCCTATGATCCACGATTTTTGTTTATGTGGCCGAACGCCCGCATCTCGGTCATGGGTGGCGAGCAGGCCGCAGGCGTGCTGGCGACACTCAAACGCGATCAGTTGGAAACTCGCGGTGAGCAATGGAGCCAGGACGACGAAGCCCGCTTTAAACAACCCATTCTCGACACCTATGAAGACCAAGGTCATCCCTACTACGCCTCTGCGCGGATCTGGGACGACGGCGTCATCGATCCCGCTGACACCCGTATGGTGTTGGGCCTGGCTCTATCTGCGTGTCTGAACGCCCCCATCAAAGACACACAGTTTGGCGTGTTTAGAATGTAATGAATTTGCGATACCCATCGCCGCCGGGACCATGAAGTGGATCTCGGCCAACCTAAAAATTGCTTTGATGTTGGCATCAAAGCTCAGGAGGAAAGTCTGTGTTTAACAAGATTTTGATCGCCAATCGCGGTGAGATCGCCTGCCGAGTGATTCGTACAGCTCGGCACATGGGCATCAAAACAGTCGCGGTCTACTCCGACGCTGACAAGCATGCACTGCATGTCACCCTGGCAGACGAAGCCGTGTGGATCGGGCCGGCGCCGGCTCGAGAATCCTACTTGTGCGGTGACAAGGTCCTGGAAGCGGCACTGCGCACTGGCGCCCAAGCCATTCATCCTGGTTATGGCTTCCTGTCTGAAAACGCCGAATTTTGCCGCGCCTGTGAGGCTGCCAACATCGTCTTTATAGGTCCACCGGCCACCGCCGTTGAAGCCATGGGCTCCAAGTCGGCGGCGAAACGCATTATGGAAAACGCTAACGTACCCTTGGTGCCTGGCTATCATGGCGACGACCAGTCGCCCGCATTGCTGCGCCAACATGCCGACGCCATGGGTTACCCCGTTCTGCTGAAAGCCGTGGCCGGTGGTGGCGGCAAAGGTATGCGCCAGGTATGGTCTGGGGACGAATTTTCTGCAGCCCTTGAAGCCGCCCAACGAGAATCATTGAGCAGTTTTGGCAACAGCGACATGCTGGTGGAAAAATATCTGACTCAGCCTCGCCACGTTGAGATTCAGGTGTTCTGCGACAGCCATGGCCAGGGCATCTACCTGTCGGAAAGAGACTGTTCCGTACAGCGCCGTCACCAAAAGGTCATGGAGGAAGCCCCCGCACCCAACGTATCAATCGAGGTGCGACGTCAGATGGGGGAAGCTGCCGTGCAGGCGGCCAGCGCGATAGACTATGAGGGCGCAGGAACTGTCGAGTTTTTATTAGACAGTGATGGGTCCTTCTATTTTATGGAGATGAACACGCGCTTGCAGGTGGAACATCCGGTGACCGAAATGGTGACCGGCATTGACCTGGTGGAATGGCAGTTGCGTGTTGCTGCCGGCGAACCCCTACCCCTGGGCCAGCATCAGGTCACCGTCACCGGCCATGCCTTCGAGGCTCGCATCTATGCCGAAGACCCAGACCAAGACTTTATGCCCGCCACTGGTGTCTTGAAGTTTTTGCAGACGCCCCTGGAAAACCCGCATGTACGGGTTGATACCGGCGTGCGCCAAGGTGACGAAGTCAGCATCTACTATGACCCCATGATCGCCAAGCTCATTGTCTGGGGAGAAGACCGGGCCCAAGCCCTGCAGCGCCTGGCGGTGGCGTTGACCCAGTATCGGATCGCCGGCCTGACTACCAATATCGATTTTTTGTATAACCTCGCCACCAGTGAACCCTTCGCTCAGGCGGATTTGGATACGGGTTTTATCCAAAAGCATCAGGCGCTGCTGTTCTTGAATCCGAGCATTGATGAACATGAAGCAGTGGCTCTCGCCGCGCTGTACTTATTACTCGCGCAAGCAAACCAGGCTCAAATTTTGGCCAGTCAACATGGCGAACCCGACTCACCCTGGCACGGCACATCAGCCTGGCGCATGAACGAGCCACATGTACAGCACCTACAGCTCAGCTACCGCGATCAAGCCTGGCAAGTCAGTGCCGAAAAAAATCCCACCAACAACCAAGACAGCTTTACACTGACCATCGCTGAAAAAACCCTGCAGGTTAGCGGCACCTTGAACAACGGCGAACTCAGCGCGGATATTAATGGCTTCAAGCAGAAACTGGTGGTCGCCGACCACGACGGTATCTTCTCGGCGTATCAAAGCCAGGGCGCCTTTCAGTTTGCTCGAATCAACCCAGACCTGGGCGAGGTGGGCGAAGACAGCCGTGGCGGTAATCCGCGCGCGCCCATGAATGGCACCATCGTCGCCTTGTTAGCGGAAGTCGGCACACGAGTCGACATCAACACACCGCTGCTCGTTATGGAAGCCATGAAAATGGAACACACGATCCGCGCAAGCCGCGCCGGCCAAGTCCGTGAGTTCTATTACCAAGCCGGAGATCTCGTGACGGGCGAAGCCGAACTGCTGAATTTTCAGGCCGAAACAGCCGATTCAGCTGAGGTCAGCACCTAGACCTGCTGATCCAGCCATACTCCTACCTTTCCTAGGCCTTTCTGCGGCCCAATTTCAGCGCCTTGCAGCCGCGCTGTCACGGCCGCCACGAGGGCTGTGAACGCCTGCTTGTCGTGAACCGCGAATTAACCTAGTCTAAGACTCAAATTCAACTCCAAATGTCAAACAAAAGGACCAACAGATGTTCGATTTGATTATTCGTGGCGGTACCATTATTGATGGCTCAGGTGAGCAGCGTTATGTGGCCGATATCGGCATCAAGGATGGCAAGGTCGCAAGGATTGGCGAGATTACTGAAACCGCCGCGGAAGAAATCAATGCCGCAGGCAAACTGGTCGCACCAGGCTGGGTCGATATTCATACGCACTATGACGGCCAGGCTACCTGGGACCCTATTCTGGCACCTTCCAGCTGGCATGGCGTGACCACTGTCGTCATGGGCAACTGCGGCGTGGGATTCGCACCGGTTCGCCCTCGGGACCGCGATTTTCTGATCCAACTCATGGAAGGCGTGGAAGACATTCCCGGCGCTGCACTGGCGGAAGGCATCAACTGGCAGTGGGAGAGTTTCCCGGAATATTTGGATGCTCTGGCAGCATTTCCGCGCGCTATTGATGTGGCCGCCCAAGTTCCCCACGGCGCCATTCGCGCCTATGTCATGGGCGAACGTTGTAATACCGACTATGCTCCCAGTGCCGAGGAAGTGGCGCAGATGGCTGACCTGGTGCGCGAGGGTGTCGAGGCTGGCGCGCTGGGATTTTCGAGCTCCAAAACCCTGCTCCACAAGGACATCAAGGGCGACTTTATGCCCGGCACCTTCTCCGGCAACGATGAGATGCTGGCACTGGGTCTGGGCATGAAGGGGCTGAACAATTCCGTGTTTGAACTGGTTTCCGACCACTTAGGCGAAGATGAAGAATGGGCCTGGGTTACCGAGTTCCAGAAACAGACTGGCCTGACCGTGACTCTGATCGCCACCACCGCACCGGCCTATGAGAACGGCAAGATGTACAAGCTTGCCGAGCAAGCTCGTCAAGAAGGCCGAGAGATCCGGCCCCAGGCGGCAGGTCGACCCACTGGTGTACTCCATGGACTGCAATCCAGCTTTCACGCCTTTGTGGGCCATCCGACGTTCCGCGACCAGCTGGCACAGCTGAGCCATGATGAGCTGGTAAAGGCCATGTCAGCTCCTGCCATGAAGGCTCAAATACTGGCCGAGGAATCGACCATCAAGGGTGGCTTGATGCAGAACCTGGCGCAACTGATGAACCAAGTGTTCCCCCTGGGTGACAATCCCAACTATGAACCAGACGCCGAAGACAGCATTGCCGGTATCGCTCGCGCCCAAGGCCAGGACGCCATGGAGGTCATGTATGACCTTTTGGTGGCCAACGACGGCAAAGAGTTGTTCTACCAACCCCTCGGCGGTTACCAGGGCTTCTCCCTCGACGGGCAGAAGAAATTGCTTGAGCATCCCAATGTATTGTTCGGCTTAAGTGATGGCGGCGCCCACTGTGGTGTCATCGCCGATGCCGGCATGCCCACCTTTATCATGACTCACTGGGGCCGAGATCGTACCAAGGGCGACAAGATGAGCTTGGAGTTTATTGTGCAGGCATTAACTTCCAATACAGCGGAAGCCTTTGGCATGTTTGACCGCGGCCGAATTCGCGAAGGCTGGATGGCAGACATCAACATCATCGACTTCGAGGCCATGCGCCTGTTTCGGCCTGAGGCGATCTTCGATTTGCCCGCTGGCGGACGCCGTCTGGTGCAGCGGGCTGGCGGCTATGAAGCCACTATCAAGGCTGGCGAAGTGATCTTCAGAAACGGCGAGCACACTGGCGCGCTGCCAGGCAAACTCGTCAGACGCTCCAACGAGGTACACGCCGCGCGCTAGAGCACGGCTGATATGCTGGGTCCCGCACACCAACAAGCCCCAGCCTGTGGGCTGTCGGGACACTCGGACATTCATCCCCTTGCGTCCCCTTGCATCCCCTTGCCTAAGGGGATGATCATTTTCGACAAAATCATCCAACGCACTTTGATACTGGCTATATATACAGTAATATCCAACTATCAATTTATACCCGGTGTCTGCCAACGCTGATGAAGCTCTATATTGCCGAAAAGCCCAGTCTTGGCCGCGCCATCGCCGAAGTCTTGCCCAAGCCCCATAAAAAGGCCGACGGCTATATCATGGTGGGTAACGGCGATTGTGTCAGCTGGTGTGTGGGTCACTTGCTAGAGCAGGCTGAACCCGATGCTTATGATGCTAGATTCAAACAATGGCAGCTGGAACATCTGCCCATCGTGCCCGAAAAATGGCAACTCAAACCTAAACCCACCAGCCGCAAGCAGCTGGCGGTACTACGTCAGCTGATCAAAGACGCCGATGAACTCGTCCACGCCGGTGACCCGGATCGCGAGGGTCAGCTACTGGTTGACCAGGTCATCGATTACCTGGGTGTTAAGGGCGCCAAACGCGCGTCTATTCAACGTTGCCTGATTAACGATCTCAATCCCAGCGCCGTCATCCGTGCCCTGGGGCAGCTGCGCAATAATCGAGAGTTCGCGTCTTTGTCCACCTCGGCGCTGGCCCGCTCGCGGGCAGATTGGCTCTATGGCATCAATATGACCCGGGCCTTTACCCTGCAGGGTCGCAAGGTGGGCTATCAGGGCGTCTTGTCTGTTGGTCGAGTTCAAACGCCCCTGCTGGGACTCGTAGTCGCTCGGGACATTGAGATCGAGCACTTTGTCTCAAAGCCCTTTTATCAGGTCATCGCCCATCTGTTGGCCGCCAATGGCGACCGGTTCAAGGCCCGCTGGCAACCCAGCGAAGAATGCCTGCCCTGGCAAGACGAAGAAGGCCGGGTGCTGTCACGGGGCTTGGCGGAAAATGTCGCCAAGCGAATTACCCAGCAACCAGCGACGGTAACCAGCTGTAGCATTAAGCGGCGACAACAGGCAGCCCCCCTGCCCTATAACTTATCCAGCTTGCAAATCGATGCCGCGAAACGCTTTGGTATGAGTGCGAAGACCGTACTGGACACTTGTCAGAGCCTGTATGAGCGCCATAAGCTTCTGACCTACCCTCGCTCTGACTCACGCTATCTGCCCAAAGAACACCTCAAGGATCGTCATGGGGTGCTGGATGCCGTCAAAAATAACAGCCAGACACTGGCAGCTGCCGTGACCCAGGCTGACGCCAGCTTGGTGAGTAAAGCTTGGGATGACAAAAAAGTCGAGGCCCATCACGCCATTATCCCCACGGCGCGCAAGCTCGATACCAGCAAGCTCAGCAAAGCCGAGCGTGACATTTATGAGCTGGCGGCTCGGCAATACCTGATTCAGTTCTATCCCCATCACCAATGGCAAGAAAGCCAGATTGAATTGGCGATTGCTGGCGGCACATTTATTGCCAAAGCCAGTGAAGCTCTAACTGCTGGTTGGAAACAGCTGTTCTCTAATAGGGAGCCGAACCGAGAGCCGAGCCGGGAACCGGACAAGCGACCACCGCAGGATGTCGCCCTCAACAGCCACCTACCGACATTAAAAAAAGGTGACGTCTGCCACAGCGAAACCGGCGAGGTGCTAGCGAAGACAACGACGCCACCCAAGCCCTTTGACGATGCCAGCTTGCTCGCGGCCATGACCGGTATCGCCCGTTACGTGCAGGATCCAGAAATCAGGCAGGTGTTAAAGGAAACCGATGGCCTGGGTACTGAAGCCACTCGAGCCGGCATCATCGAGCTGTTGTTCAACCGCGGGTTCCTGCACCGCCAAGGCAAGACTATTCGCTCAACCCCTGCGGGCAAGGGCTTGATCACCAGCCTGCCATTGATGGCCACCACCCCTGACATGACTGCCCAGTGGGAAACACTGTTGAGTGCCATCAGCCGCAAGGAAACCAGCTACCAGGCCTTCATGTCGCCGTTGGAAACCGCGCTGAAGGATCTCATCATTCAAAGCCAGGTGCAGCTGCCGACGGGCTTGAAGGACGTTCAGGCTAACAAGCCGGCTTTCAGAAAATCTTACAAAAAATCTTACAAAAAAGCCGACAAAAAGCCCACCACCCGCGCCAGCACTCGCACCAAAGCCCCGACCAAAGCTCGGGCCAAAGCACCCACCGCGTAACTATTGCCATCCTTGGCTGCGAATGGGCATACTTTGACCTCTGCGAGCCTGGTCTACAGAACCCAGCCTGTAGAACCCGATCTGCAACCAGAGCGCACAACATGTCTAAGCTTGATACTGACACACTACCTCAAGCGCCTAACGCCACGCCCCCGGACTACCTCAGCGGCAACAAAATGGCCTGGCAAGACAAGGCCGCAGACTATATTGCTGCCGCGGAAGCCGCTTGGGACTCAGACCAACCTTACTGGGGCGTCTTTGGTATCCCTGACACCCATACCCACCTGTTACCCGAGGACATGACGGGCCTGCATTGTATTGAGCTGGGGTGCGGTACCGCTTATGTCTCTGCCTGGATGCGACGTCGCGGCGCGACGGTCGTCGCCCTGGATCCGACGCCGAATCAACTGACCACTGCGCGGCGCTTGCAAAAACAACATGGACTGGAGTTTGAGATCATTGAGGGTTTCGCGGAATCTGTTCCCTTGCCGAAGGCCAGTTTCGACTTTGCTATCTCTGAATACGGCGCCGCGCTGTGGTCTGATCCTTATTGCTGGATTCCTGAGGCGGCGCGACTCCTCAAGCCCGGCGGTCAATTGGTGCTCTTGACCAACTCTGCACTCATGATGATGTGCGTTCCTGACTATGATTCCGATGGCCCCGTGGGCGAGCAACTGCTGCGACCCTACTTCGACATGCACCGGATTGAATGGCCCGACTGTCCGGGCCAGACTGAGTTTCATCTCAATCACGGCGACTGGATCAGCTTGTTCACGGCCAACCAATTGGTGGTCGAGCGGCTGGTTGAGCTGCGCGTTCCGCAAGGCGCTGAGACCCGCTATAACTGGGCTGACAAAGACTGGGGCAACCAGTGGCCGCTTGAAGAAGCTTGGGTGGTGCGCAAGGCTGTCGCCTGAACAGCACGTCACCAAACCGATAAAACCACAACGCTCCGTGGCTATTCGCCAACCTCCTTCAAATCTGGCAAGATTCCAGCTCAGTACCTCGCGCGCCTGCAGCAATCATTGATAAGCGCAGGCACTCACCGTTTCTCTATAACAGGTCGCCAGCCATGTCGGATATGTCAGAACGCACCCAATCGCCCGCCCTTGACCAAGCCCTGGTCAACCCCGTCGTTTGGTCAGATGAACAAGCCATTCACGAGACCCTGGCCTGGTTGCGCGAACATGAGCCGGTGCGCAAAATTTCACCGGAAGGCTTTGAACCCTTCTGGTCCATCACCAAGTATGACGATATCAAAGCCATCGAAGCTAACCGCGCTTTTATCTGTGACCCAAGGCCGACCCTGGCGCCTATTATGGTCAACGAAGCGATCATGGCCTTGACTGGCCGCAAGCATCTGGTGCGCTCGTTAGTGCAAATGGATGACCCGGATCATCGCGCCTACCGCATGTTGACCCAAGGCTGGTTCATGGGCTCCAACCTGCGCAAACTGCAGGGCCGAATTGATGAGTTGGCGACGCTGTATGTAGATCGCATGCTAGACATGGATGGCGCCTGTGACTTCGTCAAGGATGTTTCCATGTGGTACCCCTTGCGAGTCATTATGTCGGTACTTGGCGTACCGGAAGAGGACGAGGCCTATATGCTCAAACTCACCCAGGAATTATTTGGCGCTGCAGACCCTGATGTGCAGCGCTCTTTCGAGATTACCGACATCAATAATGTCATTCTTGATTTCGAAAGCTACTTCGCCAAGATCACCGAGGATCGGCGCAAGCATCCGACTGACGATGTCGCCACCGTGATTGCAAACGCGAAGATTAACGACGAACCCATTCCGGTCAACGACGCTAACGGGTACTACATCATCATCGCCACCGCCGGTCATGACACAACCAGCGCATCAACCGCTGGCGGTCTGCTGGCGTTACTGCAGAACCCTGACCAATTTGCGCTGCTGCGTTCTGACCCCGAGCGGTATTTACCAACATTTATCGACGAAGCCATTCGCTGGGTAACACCAGTACGCCACTTTATGCGGACCGCGACACAAGACACTGAAGTGCGCGGCCAGACTATCAAGGCTGGCGAATCTGTAATCCTGTGGTACCCGTCGGCGAATCGCGATGAAGAGATTTTTAACCAGCCATTTGAATTCAAGGTTGATCGTCGTGATGCCAAGCAGCTGGCGTTCGGCTTTGGTGCGCATGTGTGTTTGGGCCAGCATCTGGCGCGCATGGAAATGACAGCGCTGTTTAAGGAGCTCATCAAACGGGTCAAGCACATTGAACTGGCCGGCGAGCCACGCTATAGCCAGTCGACCTTTGTCGGCGGCTTAAAGAACCTACCGATCCGCTTTGAAATGATCTGAGACACAAGCCGCTGCCTGATCAGAATTTAGCTGCAGCGGCCTGTTGCTCTACATACCTGTTGGTTTAAAAATAAGCGCCATTAAATACCCGGCTCGCAAAGCGTTCACCCATCCGCCGATAACCTGCCGGATTCGGATGCAATAGATCCGGCAGATCAGCTGCGTCTGCCTCACCGAACAATTCGAGGCCATCTAAATAGCGCAGGTTTGCGTCACCCGCTTGATTGCGCTGCGACACCAGTTCAGCCATCAATTCACGAATCCGTTTTAGGGACAAGGCCCCCTGACGCAAACGCTCATTACCCTCATGGGTGCGAAATTTACCATCTTGGTCTGGCAACGTCGGGCCGGGACTATCTTCGGCACTGGGACAATAGATCGGCGAGACTAGAATAATGGGCGTCTGCTTATGACCTTCCCTGAGCGTATCCAAAAAGCCGTGCAACGCTGACGGGAAGACTCGCTCGCGCATGGAATCCATATTCACCAGATTAATGCCCACCTTCAAGGAGATCAGCTCCGCCGGCAAATCACGCATTGCCCGGGCGACAAACTGATCCAGATGACATTGGCCGGCAAAACCAAAGGACTGCAGATTAACCTGCTGCTGACCAGCGTAAGCCGCCACCGCCGGCCAGGTGCCGGTGGGTGAGTCAGCTTCCATACAGTGACTGATAGAGCTGCCATAGTGCAGCCAGCGCGGCCGGTCATCTGTAACCGGCTGGATCACACTATTGTTGGCGAGCCTGACACTGCGTATTTCCATAAATGCATTGTGCGGCAGCCAGAGCTCATATTGGTTCACGCCGGCGGGCAAATCGTCAAATCGGATGGTGTATGCCTCGCCCCTGATCAACTCGAAATCTCCAGACCTGGCCGGGTTAAGCTGGATACTGTTGCCCGCATCAACCTGGGCGTGGCGAATATCCTGGTGATTAATCATCAAATCAAAGCTTACATGACCCGGCACTGCTGGCGGTGTAAACATCCGCGTACTCTGAACCTGCAGCTCAATAAACGCCGAGTCTGTGGCCAACGAGAGCCTAACCCCCGACGGCATGCGCACTATCACATCCATCACATCCGGCACCTGCGGCCGGGTCCAGGCCGGCAACCGACGTGGACTCAAGCCCGCTGGCCGCTGGTCAAAGTCGAGCGCGCCCGGAAACTGAATACCGACACCAAACAAGTCAGAATGATTGATCAACATAGCGCCTCCTGTAAGAATAAATGGGGTCGGGGTAAAATTTACATATGTAAATTTTACCCCGACCCTATATAAATAAATTTTACCCCGACCCTATTTAAAAGATCAGACATTTCTATAGTCTGAACGGATCGAAAACAGTGGGTCTTTACTGTCACAGGGCAGGTCCGAGCGGGCCTGTTTAACTGCGGTCATGGAAGATGGTAACTCAAAGGGCAGTCGGCCTTCTGTATCTTGAGCCTCAATAATGGCTGTCAGCAGTACATCATCGGCCACGCCCAGGTCCACATAGACGCCATCCAGCTGATCAATGATATCGGTGATAATCGCTGGCCGACTCATCTGCAGCACAGCGATGGTGGGTACCTGACTGGCGAGTACTTGTAGACGCAGGGTGTCTTCCGCCGCAGGCTTAAAATCGATATCACCCTCCTGCTGCCGGCTACCAAAGAAAAAATTAGGATGTAACATTTGATGGGGCGTCGATAATCGAATAATCGCCACATCGGCCTCTGCCAACGTACAGCTATCCTCGACGGCAGCATTAATATTTTCCAAATAGATTTTGGCACCAGGTTTGATCAACGAAGGTTTCTTTAAACAAATCAAGGAGCGACGTTGGGCCTCCCTGCCGGCCTTCACCGCGTCTTTCGAACCGACGATCGCCACCGCCGCCGCGGCATCCACCAACGGGTTTTCAAACAAACCTTGCTCAAATTTTGGCAGCAACATGCGATACACTGCCTCATCAACTCGAGACAATTCGATCAAACCCTGATCGATGACCCGCAATAACGTCGCCACATCTTCCTCACCACCTAACTGATCGCAGCCGGCGTTCACCGCCTTGGCGAACCGTTGTTCTCGTGTCAGTGCTTCGACCCCCCAAGGCATACTGATATCGTCAGGAGTTTGCATTTGAGTGGGATTAAACGTGGCTTCTTTGGCATCCCGAAAAATAGCCCAGTCAGACAGCACAAAACCCTTGAACTGATGCTCGGTGCGCAACAGGCCCTCAATCAACTGGGCGGAAAAACCACCGGCCACCGACTCTAACAACTCACCGTTTAAGGCCAAGTCTTGCAACAACAGATCTTTCAATATCGTGTAGGTTGGCATCACACCGGCGACATTGACTTTAAAGGCATCCAGAAACGCTTCGATATGCGTGCTCAAGGAGGCTTCAGTCAAAAGCGAATAACGACCATAGGCATTGTGTCCATCGAAGCCTTCAGGGGCCGCCGGATAGCCAACCCAGTGTTTAACGACACAAGCAACGCTGTCTTTATTCAAACCGCCTGAACCCGCCTGCATGCCGACCACATAAGCGGCAACCAGTGTCCGAGCTAACATAGGGTCCTCGCCAAAGGTGCCGGAGATTCTCGGCCAACGGGGTTCTGTGGCAATATCCGCCTGCGGCGACAGCGCCATATGAATACCCACCGCGCGATATTCGGCGCGGGCGATCGCAGCAAATTGTTCTACCAGTGCCGCGCTGCCTACCGCCGCTAGCCCGGTGGTTTCCGGCCACTGGGAAAAGCCCATGGCCCTGGAACTCGCCCCGGTAACATGAGCAAAGTGATGCCGAGGATCCGTGCTGATGGTGACGGGAATCCCAAGCCGGGTTTCAGCCGCGAGCTTCTGCAGGGCATTATTTTGTTCAGCGAAGGTCTTTGGGTCAGCATCCAGACGCGTCAGCAGATGATTCACACCATCGCTCACAATCAACTGCCGGTTCGCTGGCAGAAGATATTCGGCACCGATCCCCAGCATGCCATAAGGACCATGAGTCTGAGCCGTGCCATGCATCATCACACCGGCCTTCTCCGCCAATGTCATACGTGCCAACAGGTCCTTAGCACGGATAGCCGCGGGCAGTCGATGATCTTCAAACACGGACAAGACCCCGTCATGATCCAGATCGCGAAATACCAGGCCATCTAGGTTCATTGTTTTCATAGTTCTACGCTCCGAGACTCGGCTTCAATATGCCAGCGAGTCTAGCACGCAACTAACAGACAGTTGTACCAAGGGGAAGCCACTGCTTTCAACAAACCACTGGCTCAGCTCATAGGGCGAGCAGTGCCGATCGATCTGAGTTGCATCGGTGGTAGCACGGATTACCATCCTGACACTAATCACCGTTAATGTTTGTCATTAGTTTTTAATTAGTATTAAATCACCGCCACGCCAACCATTTTTCATTCATTGAAAGAGGATCAACCGTGGAAGTCAAAAACAGTGTTTACCCTAACGAAGCCCAGCTCAAAGGTTTTTTCGAGCCCGGCGCTGAGGGTCCAATCTTCATGGTCAATCTGCTTAAGTTCAAGGCTCGCGCCGAATACGAGGATGGCCGAGCGTCAGACCTCACTGGCGAGCAAGCCTATAATCTCTACGGTGCTGCCGTATCAATGCTACTCAAGGAGTTTGGTGGCGGCGCCATATTTTCAGGCACCGTCGAACGCCTGATGCTGGGTGAGGTTGAGGAATTGTGGGACAAGGTGGCCATCGCCATGTATCCGTCCCGCCAGGCGATGCTGGAGATGATGCAATCACCAAAAATGCAGGAGATCGGCGCGCATCGTGCCGCCGGCCTCGCCGGCCAACTCAATATTGAAACTGTTGATGTTGCCGGTTTTTTTGGCGCTGACAGCAGCATCGCCTAAAAACATCCACGACCACGGAACAAGGACACCCATCATGGAAATATTGCGCACACCAGACTCGCATTTTGCTGACTTGGCCGACTATCCCTTCGCGCCTCACTACACCCTCATCAAGACAACAGATGGCAGCGACCTGCGGATTCATCATCTGGATGAAGGTCCGAAAGACGGCCCCTTGGTCCTGTGCATGCACGGTCAGCCCGTTTGGAGTTACTTGTATCGCAAGATGATTCCCTATTTGGTGGATGCCGGCATGCGTGTGATCGCACCTGACTTACCTGGTTACGGCAAGTCAGATAAGCCCGCGCGACTCGAAGACTACAGTTACCAGCATCAGGTAGATTGGATGGGCCAGTGGCTGATCGCCAACGACCTCAAGGGTCTCACATTCTTTGGCCAGGACTGGGGCGGTCTCGTTGGTCTGCGACTGGTCGTGAATCACGCTGAACGTTTTGATCGCGTGGTCATCGCCAACACAGGCCTGCCCTACAACCCGGAACTGCCTGACGAAGTCGTCAAGGAAGTTGAGGCGTTTCGCGCGAATGCACCCACACCGTCGCTGATGGAGATGCAAACGGCATTGAGCCAGATGGAAGGTTCAGCTGCCACCAAGTTCGCCTACTGGCAAAAATTTTGTTGGGAAACCCCCGACGTGCCCGTCGGCCTCATGATGTCCTTGACCATGGAAAAACGCTCGAATATCGCTAAGGCACTGCTGTTTCTGGCCCATAAGCTGGGTCTCGATGCACTGGTCCAATCGCCGCTGGCAAAAGCCTACAATGCGCCCTTCCCAGCGCCCCGCTATAAGATGGGCGTCCGCGCGATGCCCAGCCAGGTGCCGACCTTACCCACAGACCCATCGCTGGAAGAACAGCGCAAAGCCTGGGTGTTTTTTGAGAACTTCCATAAACCATTCTTGTGTGCCTTTGCTGACAATGATCCAGTCACCAAAGGTCTGGATGCGGAATTTTTGGAGAAGGTACCCGGCACCAAAGGACTGCCCCATACGATGATCAAAGATGGTGGTCATTTCGTCCAGGAAAGCAGCCCCCAGCAAGTAAGCCAAGTGATCATTGATCTGATACGCTCAACCTGAATTGGCTGAAGCACATGATCAGCTAGACTCAAATCTCCAGAGGCACCTATGAAAAGACGACTCACTCGTATTGCCGTGACCATCTCGGTGTTGATCATGGCAGTATTCTGGTTGCTGTTTTTCTCGCCTAGACCGCCGCTGACCATTAATCCTGACACCTTAGCGGGAGATGGCAGCTTGTTGAATTACTGCGAGCTACCGGTTTTAGACGGCAGTGGCAAACTGGCCGCGGAGATACCCAAGGGCAACACCCCCGGGTGTGGCTACGCCCACTTTCCGCAGCCTATCTTAGCGGACTGTACCGAACCGTTGATCGATGGCGCAGCTGATATTCGCGGCTTGTGGGTAGGCGTTGAAGGCAAGGTTGGCCATGTAGAACGGATCGAACAGTGTGGCGGGCGCACCGTCATTACCACAGCTGGCGTTATTCATGATGCGGGCCCAAACAGCACGGCACATATCAACACCGACGATACGGAAGGTGACGTCTTATTCACCCTAGGCGATACAGCCTACTGCCCTCGCACCTCTTCCAGCATGACCTGGAACGACGGGACATTGAATTTTAACTTGCTAGGCTGGGGCCCCATTGTCGTGCAGCGTTATTTGCAGGGCGAGCAACTGGTCTGGGAATATGCTGACGGCTCAATCACCAGAATGGACCGAATTTGCCAGCTACCTTCGACAAGTGTGACGCCTAAGCCACGCGGCCGACGAATCCAATTGTTCTCCAAGAACACTTAAGCCGTCGGGTCCTGCGAGTTTTAACCAGACCGATACGGCTTTCCGGGGTCACCATGAATACCCCTATATCACTGGCTCCTGTCACAGGTAGCAAAATGGGGGCAAACCTAATTATACTAAGCCGTAATTACTACTGAGGACGACAAAATGCCTGACGTTGATCAATTTCGCGCCGACACTCGTGCCTGGCTCGAAGGAAACTGCCCTGCGAGCATGCGCAGCCCAATGACCGCTGAAGAAGTTGTCTGGGGTGGCAGGAATGCGACCTTTAGCAACCCAGATTCGAAACTCTGGCTTGATCGAATGGCCGCTAAAGGCTGGACCGCACCCATGTGGCCAACCCAATATGGCGGCGGCGGTCTGTCTATGGCAGAAAATGCAGTGCTCGAAAGCGAGTTAAGCCGCATTAAAGCGCGCCCCGCCCTGAACAGTTTTGGTCTGTGGATGCTGGGGCCTGTGTTGCTCGAGTTTGCCAACGAAGCGCAAAAGCTAGAACACTTGCCGAAAATTGTTCGCGGCGAAATTCGCTGGTGTCAGGGTTACTCAGAACCTGGCGCAGGGTCTGACCTTGCGGGTTTACAAACCAAAGCGGTACGGGACGGTGATGAATATGTGATCAACGGCCAGAAAGTCTGGACCTCCTATGCCGATCGATGTGACTGGATTTTCTGTCTGGTGCGAACTGACACTACAGTGAAACACAACGGTATCAGCTTTATTTTATTCGACATGCAAAGCCCTGGAGTTACCGTCAAACCCATTCAGTTAATTTCCGGCGAAAGTCCGTTCTGCGAAACCTTCTTTGACGATGTGCGTGTACCAGCGCGCAACCAAGTGGGCGAACTGAACAAAGGTTGGACCATCGCCAAGCGTCTGCTGCAACACGAGCGCACCAATATTGGTGACTTTGGTACCGCCCAGAGCCCTCAGACCCCCATGCACGAACAGGCAAAAAAATATTTGGGTGAAGATGCTTCAGGTCGTCTTGATGACTCAGCCATGCGGCGCGAAATTGCCAAATACCAAGTGCGCCAGAAAGCCTATGGCTTGACCTATGCACGGGTTGGCCAAGAATTGAAAGCTGGCCTGGGCGACGGTGCTGCATCGTCGATCCTCAAGGCTGTAGGGGCGGAACTCAACAAACACCGCTCTGAAATGATGATCGACATGATGGGCACACAGGGCATCGGCTGGCAAGGCGATGGCTTCAATGATTGGGAAATCATGCAAACACGAGGTTGGCTGCGCTCCAAAGCCAATTCTATTGAAGGCGGCACTACCGAAATCAATAAAAATGTGGTGGCCAAAAATGTATTGGGTCTTCCCACTAAATAATTTGCCTGCCAGCTAAGCACAAAGGATAACAACATGGCTTTAATATTAAACGAAGAACAAACCTTGCTGAAAGACAGCGCCAAGGACCTGATGACCGCAGCGGCACCAGTTACCCAGTTTCGCGCATTACGTGATGCCAAGGACGAGCTGGGTTATTCGAAACACCTGTGGACTCAGATGGTCGACATGGGCTGGGCTGGCATCTGTATACCCGAAGAATTTGGCGGCCTGGATTTTGGCTTTCATGGCCTGGGTATTGTGCTGGAAGAAACTGGCCGCACCCTGGCCGCCTCACCGCTAGTGGCCTCCATTTTGGTTGGCGCGTCTGCTATCACGCTGGGGGGTAATGAAACTCAAAAGAAACAGTTGTTACCCAAGTTGGCTGAAGGCACCTTATTGATGGCCCTCGCACTCGATGAAACCGCCCACTTTAGTCCACACAGAATTGAGACTCGTGCAGAATTATCTGCCGGCGGCTACAAAATCAACGGCGCCAAGGCCTTTGTTTTGGACGGTCACATTGCCGACACCTTGATTGTTGCGACGCGCACCAGTGGCGGCACTCATGACCGGCAAGGCATCACCCTGTTCCTGGTCGATCAGGCCGCCGCCGGCGTTGAAGTAACCCGCACCCAAATGGTCGACAGCCGTAATGCCGCCAAGATTACCTTTACTAACGTAACTGTCGAGGCTTCGGCGATACTCGGCGAACTAGACCATGGCGCCGATATATTAGACCCAGTGTTGGATCGCGCTGCGCTGGGTATGGCTGCAGAAATGCTCGGAACGTCACTGGAAGTTTTTGAAAGGACATTGGCCTACCTGAAAGAACGAACCCAGTTTGAAACTAAAATTGGCGCATTCCAGTCACTCCAGCATCGCGCCGTCGATATGTATTGCAACCTTGAACTGTCAAAATCGATCTTGATAGATGCGTTGTCCGCGTTGGATGAAGGCCGCGATGCAGATCTGCCCACCCTTGCCTCAGCGGCTAAGGCCCAGCTGTGTGAAACACTGCACCAAATCTCCTCAGAAGGCATACAGATGCATGGTGGCATAGGCATGACTGATGAATATGAGATTGGTTTCTTTCTGAAACGTGCCCGAGTTGCCGAAAAAACCTTTGGTGACGCTGGCTACCACTACGATCGTCTAGCAACACTGAACGGCTACTAGCAGACCCGGCCCACTTGCCCTCGGGGCACGTGGGCCGAAATTCAGGCAGCGCCAGCTGCCTAAGTCGATTTATCCACAAGCCAACTAAGCCAAAACGATATTGAGCTAGTCGTTGGCAATTTTGCGCCACAAGCCCGCTCCCTTAGCCCGAACCAACACCTACCACGGGGTATCTATCAGCATGTCGGTTAAGGATATTCCAGACGCGGATATCGGCGTCAGCATAATCTAAAGCAAATCCCTGAAATCGGTTTTCGACGACATCATCCGCTATAGCAGCATAGGTCGCCTGTCGTGCCAGCTGCAGTTGCGGCGGCGTCAACTGATCATATAGTAACGCCAAGCCGAACTGCTCCAGGTCTCGCAGCGCTTGCGCAATCTCCCGAGTCGGCGCCGGCATTCCTGTTGTGGTCATAGGTTTTATCCTCTCGACATGTCTGACTCAGGCTTTCGCAACAGCCAGAGTGTTATCAACCGGCAACGCCGCATCAGCCTGGTGTCACCGAACCAGGCACAGAAGTCTCGGTACCGTAACCAGCGCGATTTAGCATCGACGAAGTTATTTTTACATGATCTGCGCCAAGCCTATTAGCGCCCGCAAATGTTTTACTTTTTGTGTTGTGTCAAATTTCAACCAGTAGCTCATCAGTATATTGACTCTGAGGAAACGTAGCTGTCTTTATCAAGCACCTTTAACCCAAGCACTTTTAACCCAAGCACTTTTAACCCAAGCACTTTTAGTTAGGCGGTCGCCGCCTCAAGATTTTGCTTGAAAAAATGTTAGATCAGGCTTTTTTTTGGTTATAAAAGTACTATTTTTGCTTTAGGCGTCTAAAACATCTTAGAAAACAACTTAGAAAACAGCTTAGAAAACAGCTTAGAAAACAGCTTAGAA
>JABBAY010000102.1:5659-9036 GCA_018607725.1 K189A clade bacterium | reverse complement strand
CTTAGAAAACAGCTTAGAAAACAGCTTAGAAAACAGCTTAGAAAACACTTTAGAAAACACATGGCTATATCATTGAATTATGCAGTACTTGCTAACAAGGGGATGACTATGTCGATTAGATTAAATAAGTCCTTGAGGAACAATGTTAAGCTTCTAATGGGATGTGCAGTGGGGAGTATCATGTGGGTAACTGGAGGTGCCCATGCCGCCTCTGGGATGATCGAAGAGGTCGTGGTTACGGCCCAGCGTGTCGAAGAAAGCGTGCAGGATGTGCCGATCGCTGTGAGTGCGTTCAGCGGCCAGATGATGGAAGACCGGCAGATTCTTAGTCCGTCTGATCTACAGTTCGCGACACCAAATGTGTCGTTCACAGCAACCAACTTCGGCGGTTCGAGCTTCAGTATCCGCGGGATTGGCCGTCTTGTTATCGCTGGGTCTGGCGAGAACGGGGTTTCTATTCACCAAAATCAGATCGCTGTGCCTACCAGTCTGACGACTGTCGAGTTTTATGACCTAGAGCGGGTTGAGGTATTACGAGGCCCCCAGGGCACCTTATTTGGCCGTAACGCTACCGGCGGCGCCGTCAACATGGTCACCAAAATGCCCGAGTATGATGCCGTTAAAGGCTTCATCGATGGCGAGTATGGCGACTACTCAAACCAGCGCCTCAAAGGCGCATTAAATATTCCGATCAGCGACAACTTTGCTGTTCGTGTGGCCGGCATGGCCCTGAGTCGCGATGGCTATATCGAGAACACGGCCTACGGCCAGCAAGGCAACTGTGTGACGCCCGGCACCACCTTAGTAGATGCTTATGGTAGCGATCCCGCGAACGCGGCCTTGCCAAATAAAGCCAACATTCTCTCGGGCACGGTTAATCCCGCGGTTCTGTCGCCTTGTACGATTGACAACATCGACGATGACTTGGATGGACGTGACATCTACACCTACCGCATCACGGCCTCATGGGATATTACAGACGAGGCTAAATTCTGGTTCCAGTACTCCAAATTCAACGAGGATGACGACAAGATCAGAATCACCAACCAGGTTTGCGCAACCAACGATCTGCCAACGGTTGGCTGTGAAGCCGATTCGTTCGGCTTTCAGAACCCCCACAACGGCTCGACAACTGGCGGTCTATTTGGCGGATTGAATGAGGCAGTCCTGTTAGGTACGCCTAATCCTTACAGTGGCTTTACGAACAACGCCTCGGGCTTCCGACAACAACACACGGACTTCGAGCCCTTATACCGATACGATGAAGACCTCTATACCATGGGCTTCTCCTACGATTTTGAGAAATTTCGTTTCGGCATTCTTGCAGGTCACACCAAGCAAGACTATGTTGCCCGTCAGGACTACCTGATGGACGTCGGTAACGTACTGTTCGCTACCGCCGCTAACCCCAGTGGTCTGTGGCCCACTTCGGACACAGCGGGCTATTATGCGGGTGCTGACTGGACCAGCCCGACCTGTAACTGGAATGACGGCACGGCCGGCATATTCGGCGGCTGTGTGCACGACTCAGACCAAACTCGGGTTCAAGCTTTTGACCAGAGTGACAGCAGCAGCGAATACTCGACTGTAGAGATGAAAGTCGAATCCGACTTGGATGGCCGATTCAACTTCATCGTCGGGGTCAATTACTCAGAGTACGAAGGCTACGGTGACTACTATGTCAATGCCAATACGCTTGACCTCGTAGGACTCTATGGTGTGCCGAAACTTGGCTTTCCGCCCTTATATCCAACCATGTATAACTCGACCAGCAATCCTAATGGCGACGGTAACACCGGCGATTCCTTTGCCTACTTTGGCGAGGTTTACTTTGATGTTAACGACAAGATTAAGCTAACTGTCGGTCTGCGACGCAACGACGATCACAAAGAAGTCAGTGACAGCGGCGTGCTTTACAACGCCTTGGATCTCGACATTCCCAACGTAGATTGGCTGCGCTCCTACCTGGTTTATTTCGGTTTGCCCGCCTCTGACCTAGACAAGCTCTACTCATCTGCCGCGGACATCACTGCTGCCGAAGCCACCGCGCCCGCGAGCGCTGAACGTCTTGCGATTGCCCAAGCTGTACCACTCGTTCCCGACTTTAATGAGCAGCGGCTGCTAACCGGTAGCCCGAGTGCTGCTGACTTTAAGGCAACAACCGGACGTATCGGTCTCGACTGGCAGATCAATGACGACATGATGGCTTACGCATTTTTTACCCGCGGCTACAAGCCTGGTGGTTTCAACCCGCCACAGAATGCAACCTTGGCGACAGAAACTGTAAAGTACATCTTTGACTCCGAGAAAGTTGATGCGTTTGAGGTCGGGACCAAGAATACACTGATGGATGGCACTATGGTGATAAACGGCGCCGCCTTTACCTACAAGTATGAGGGCCTACAAACTACACGAATTCGCAACAATAACTCGATCAACGACAATATTGATGCGAACATTCGTGGCTTAGAGCTTGAGCTCTTCTGGCAGCCACAATGGGCGCCCTATCTGTCTATCGATGCATCCTATGCCTATCTCGATGCCACCGTGGACGGCTCAACCTCTCTGGATCCTGTTAATCGTACTGCGGGCAATCCCGACTATATCACCCTGAAGAACATAGATCCGGGTTCAGCGACTGCCGTAAACTATGTCGCGAAAACCTCTGATATCACCGATGCGATCGTTCAGGCTGCGTATAATACCTCATGTGCGGCGAACAGTGATTTAAACCCTAATGCCGGTACAACCTGCCCTGACGTATTGCCAGGCACGGTTTACACTGGCATAGCGGGCGTGGATCATATTCCGACTTACATGTCTCGTACCTTCCTGACCAACGCCGGCGTCGAAGTTTCAGACGGCCTGAACACGAACCTCGATGGCAACCAGTTGCCCAACGCACCGAAGAACAATATTCACTTGGGTGTCGCCTACACGGTACCTGTGGATGCGCTGGCTGGCTCCCTGATCTTCCGCTGGGATTACTCCTGGCGTGATGACCAGTTTGCTCGCGAGTTCAACACCGTCGGCGACCAGATCGATGCCTGGGATCAGCACAACGCTTCGATCATTTACGAAAGTTCTGACGGTCACTGGCAGGGTCGTTTGTGGATGCGTAACGTTCTCGACGACGACAATGTCACCGGTAAGTACCTGACCTCCGACACTTCTGGTTTCTTCAGGAACTACTTCCTGACAGAACCAAGAATTTTCGGTGCATCCATACGATACAGCTTTGGCGAATAATTAGCCGCAGCGCCGCAAAAAAACCCGCGAAACATTGCGGGTTTTTTTGCTCAGTTTATTTTGCCGCGGTCGTCCCTATCCCACACTTACTCCTCTACCTTCAACCATGGCTTCGATCATGGCTTCGA
>JABBAY010000102.1:4109-5559 GCA_018607725.1 K189A clade bacterium | reverse complement strand
CATGGCTTCAACCATGGGCTGCCGTTATTGACTTCGTTGAGCAAAACCAACATAAACGCCCGCCATTGCGGTCTAGCTTTCTGTGTAGCGTTTTACCAACTGCCGACCCAGAGCCATCATATGAACCTGGTCTGGCCCATCGGCCTGCCGGCACCAGCGCGCATAGTTGAAGGCCTCTGCCATCGGGTAGTCTGCAGTCAATCCACCGGCACCATGTATCTGCATACAACGATCTATCACCCGCTGGGCCATCAGCGGTACCGTGATTTTCGCCGCCGCGATCAGATCTCGCGCCTCTTTAGCCCCGACAGCATCCATTTTGCATGCCGTCTTCAGGGTTAACAGCCTGGCCTGTTCTATTTCACAGAAACTCTTCGCAATATCCTCCAACACAGACTGATGCTCCGCCAGCTTGCGACCAAAGGTCTCGCGCTTCGTCGCACGGTCGCAGGCCAACTCTAGCGACCGCTGAGCACTGCCGATCAAGCGCATACAATGGTGAATTCGACCCGGCCCCAACCGCCCCTGAGAGATCTCGAATCCACGACCCTCACCCAGTAGCATATTTTCTGCTGGCACCCTGACATCCTGAAAATGCACTTCCGCATGACCACCGGGCGCATCGTCATAACCCAGGGTCGTGAGTGGTCTAACGACAGTGACACCCGGCGTCTGCTTAGGTATCAATATTTGACTTTGACGCAGGTGACGGTTTGGGTTTTCTGGGTCGGACTGACCCATGACAATAAAAATTTTAGTCCGCTCGTAAGGCGCGTTGGTAATAAACCATTTCTTACCATTGATCACATAACTGTCACCTTCACGGACGATCGAGGTGCGCACATTGGTAGCATCACTGGAGGCAACGTCCGGTTCAGTCATACAGTAGGACGATCGAATCTCACCGTTGAGCAAGGGCTCCAACCACTCAGACTGCTGCGCTTCGGTTCCATACTTAAGAAACACTTCCATGTTACCGGTATCCGGCGCATTACAGTTAAAAACTTCCGGACTCCAGAGGACCCGCCCCATGATTTCAGCCAACTCACAGTAACTTTCATTCGTCAGACCACCATGATCTTTGGGTAACCACAGATTCCAAAGTCCAGCCTGACGGGCCTTTTCTTTGAGCGTCTCCATTAACGGCACTGTCCCAAATCGATTAGGTAAAGCCGCCAATTGAGCATGATAATTGGCCTCATTGGGATAAATATGCTGATCCATAAATTGCAGCAGCGCCTGCTTGATTGGCTCGATATGAAGCGTGTCGTGACTCATTAAAATATTTCCTGGGGATTTGAAGAAAAGCGATACATTACCTGACTTGACGACTAATCGCAGCGTTTAAAGCCAACCCCACGCCGCTATCAGAACAGTCGCTGACAGCATTTAATTTAGACGACCCGTCACTAGTTTGCGTTTAACAATGCTACATTAACCTTCTATGACT
>JABBAY010000102.1:0-4009 GCA_018607725.1 K189A clade bacterium | reverse complement strand
CCGGTTGGCTATGACTGGCAAGCTACTTCAAGCGATTTTTTTAACCCTTTTTTTGTCAACAAGAGGACTTACCATGGCGGGTACGATAAACGTTGAGCACATCGGCAATATCAGCTTACTCACGATTGACAATCCGCCAGCGAATGCGATGGATGCGAACATGCTGGGCAGGCTCCTTGATGAGTTTGAGGCCATCGCGCAGGCAGCCAGAACCCGCGCAGTGGTACTGACCGGGACAGGATCTTCTTTTTGCGCCGGCGCTGATCTGAAAGCCAACGGCGGTGAAGCCCTTTCGGCTTTCGGACGACTGCTGAATGCAGTGGAGTCGTCACCGATACCCGTGATCGCGGCTATCAATGGCTGGTGCATCGGGGGTGGATTTGAGCTGGCCTTATGTTGCGATATCAGGATAGCTGCTCGCGAGGCTAAATTTGCCTGTGCTGGCGTCAATATGGGTCTCATGGCCTCGGCTTATCGCTTACCGCGCCTTATCGGCATCGGGCGCGCCAAGACCATGCTGTTAACTGGCTCGACTTTTGACGCAACTACCATGGAGCACTTCGGCGTCACGACTCAGACCGAATCATTCGATGAACTGCTAGTGGCAGCAAAAACTCTGGCAATGAGGATCGCCTCGCGAGCCCCATTGTCGGTCGAAGCGACGAAACGAGTTGCATCTCGCGCGCTCGACCTGGATCCGACCGCGATGCGTGAGTTGGAAAGCCTGGAATTGTCGCCGCTGCGCGCCAGCCAGGACCACCGAGAAGCAGTCCTGGCTTTTCGCGAAAAGCGCGAACCGACATTTACTCGATCCTGAGCTTTAGCGACATCCAGACTCGATTTCTGACAGCTATGCAGAGAGCGGCGAAGACTGAAAACCTCAAGCATTAACTTTTAATGAAGATTCTTCTGTAAACACAAAATTCGCTGGCGTGCTTTCGTGGAATTTAAACCCGTTTGATTCATCGCGCAAAGCTTGGCGGTTAGTCTTCAGCTGCGCCCCGCCACAACTGCTGCTGGGCCAGCAGGATGACGATGACAATCGCCAAGGTGGCGAAGGACAGAATCGGGAATAAAACCGGCAGGGTCAGCCACTGGGCTAACATGGCAACAGGCATCGTCATCAGTTGGGCAAAAGCCATATTGAGCTGAAAGATACTCATCAATCGACCTCGTATATCATTTGGCGCCAACTGTTGAATCAAGATCGTTGCAGAGACCATCGTAATCGTCATACCCGCGCCCAGGCCAACGTTACCGATGATGGCGTTCATGATCGTGTGATCATAGACAAACACCACAAAAGACAAAGAAAACAGAATCGCGCCGAAGGCCATCAGCGCGCCGCGGTTAGGATAGGAAGCCAACTGGGTCATGGCTACGGCACCCAGGAACGATCCGAAACCCCAGAACATGACAATAAAGCCCATATTAGGAATAGCGACACCCACCACCGTCGTCACCCAAGTAGGCCCCAGACTGGCCGTGGCGGGATATCCGAGGCTCATCATCATCACCAGTAGTAAAATGACCCACAGAATCACTGGATGGTTGCGGGCATAGCGCAACCCGACGGCAACGTCCCTGGCAATCTCACTAAAGCCATAGCGCTTATCGGCCGATGAGTCTGCCACGGGTGTCGCTCGATAACTCATCATAGCCACGCAGATAATCGCAATGATATGCCCGCAAACACTGAATAAGTAGGCACCACTGTAACCGAAGGCATCGATGATCAAACCTGTAAACATCATGGCTATGGGCATCGCGATCTGGCCGGCAACCTGGTTTAACGAGATGCCGCCTGGCGTCAGGGCCGGACCGAGGATATCGGGGACAATCGCCAGCCGCGTTGGACCATCAATGGCCTGCAGGCCGGCGGTGATAAACGTCAATCCAAAAAACAGGACAAAACCTGCCATACCACCATCCGACAGGTACATCATGGCGGCAATCCCCATCGTCCCCAGAACCTGCAACGACTGAATGAGAATCAATAACTTGCGTCGATCGTAACGATCCGCCAATGCGCCACCATAGAGCCCGAAGGTCAGTGAGCCAAGGCCGCGACTGGTAGCAATCAAGGCCACCATGATCAGCCAGATATCCCGAGGCGCAAAATGCTGAACCCAAAGGATCTGGGTAATGAATTGCAGAGGCATGAGCATCTGGCCGATGGCGAAGCCCGCCAGCAGATAACGAAAATCCCGAATTTTTAGGGGTGCCAGCGCACCAGACTTGGCCATGTCATTATTTCCGCAGAGGGTCATCGATAATTAGCACAGGCGCAACTGCGCGCCCGCCACCATACCACTCAAACCAGTGGTGCGTTTATTTAATTCATTTTTAGTAAATTCGCCTATTGGCGTGTGGTCAACTAAACATGCGTGCCAAACATTCCTTATAAACAGCGAGGTCAACCCATGGTCGAACAAGGCAGCCTAGACAAGCTCGAGGCATCTCCGCCAAAGTTGAGCATCTGTGTGGACACCCAACTACCTACTCACCCAAGCCTTGATTTCAAGCCTTAGAACAACGACGACGGATCAGCCAAAAATACTCTTGGCACACGCCATAGGGACGTATTTACAGCCTGATCTCATAGAACGCATTAAAGATATCACCCTCGAAGGGAATCCGCCGAAAACGGCTAAAACCTGCCGCCGCCGTCATCTCACGGGCTTTGCTCTCCGGAAAGCCCAGCGTTCCCAGACCCGCCCCACCGGGCACTGATAGCCCCGACGACATGCACACCATCACCGAGAACGAATAAGCGATAGTCGCCATGGGGTTCTCCTTTAAATTCTCAGCGAAGGACGATTTACCCTGAATGTCCGCACATAACCAAGTGCCATTCGGCTTCAGCGACGCCTTGATGGCTTCGATCAACACCTGTGGATGCGTTGAGTCATGAACGACATCAAACGTGGTGATCAAATCGAAGCTGCCATCCTCGGGCAACGGTTGATCGATGGGATTATGCAGCTGAACATTTTTCACCCCCGCCTCGCGAACATTATTCCTGGCCCGGCCGAGGGCATTCATAGAAATGTCATAGCCGATAAACTGGCTGTTGGGGTACGCCTTGGCCATCTCGATCATCGCCACACCGGCACCACAGCCTACATCAGCCACCAAAGCACCCTCGGTCAGCTTGGCCACCGCACCTTCGGTACTGGGCAGTAAATCAGGTACCAGATGCAGCTGTTGGAACTTGCGGCTCATCCGCTCGATACCACAAGCACAAGCCTCGCCTTTGTCATCGAAGCTTTGACCGAGGCCGGTGCGAAAACATTCAGGCAAATGCTCGAGGGTGTCATACATGGCAACCACAGAATGAATCATGCCACCCAGATAAGCCGGATGTTCAGGATCGGCCAACACAGCCTTGGCCTCCGGCGACATTGAAAACTCGGTTGCGGCTTCATCAAAGGTAATCTGGCCAATACAGACCTGCTGATACAACCACTCCCTGACCCAGCGCTCTGACAATTGGGTTTTATCGGCCAGTTGCTGGCTCGTGGCCGGACCGATGGCCGCAAGCCCCTTATAAAGCCCCAGCTGTTCACCGACAAAGGTCAGGGCGACATTCATACCGGCAGTAACGCTGCCACTGACCTTACCCGCAAAGGCTTGCAGGGCCTTGGGGTCTCGAATTTCTGCGTTCGCTTGGGCTGACATGGCTGACTCCTGGGGGGTAGTAAAATGTCGTATCTGACGGTGTAAAAACTAATGGTAACGAACCTCTGCCGCAGCACCTAGCTTTTGTGCACAACTCGACACAGCTGCAACCAGGGGCCTCGACTTACAACTCAGCGCCCAGTCTGTACCCCTTGGTCCTTGGGCAGCCCGTCGCGCAGGGTAGATCATCGGTCCAGATCTTGTAAAATACGAGAAACCTTAAAACCAGGAATGCCAGTGAACCGATTATTCAGTGTGATGTTTATCTTTGCCTTGATCCAGGGTTGCTCTCAAGAGCAAGCCGCTGACCCAAAGACTGAACTGGCGC
>JABBAY010000231.1 GCA_018607725.1 K189A clade bacterium | reverse complement strand
TCGCCCTCGGCGAGGCCGGCCTGAAGCAATATATCAAGACGATCGGGCTGTTCAACGGCAAGGCCAGCAACATTATCAAGACCTGCCGCATGCTGATTGAACAGCATGGATCAGTCGTGCCGGCTAATCGCCAAGACTTGGAGGCATTACCGGGCGTCGGTCGCAAAACCGCCAACGTCGTTCTGAACACGGCGTTCGGCGAGCCGACCATGGCCGTTGATACCCACATTTTTCGCCTCGGCAACCGCATCAACTTTGCGCCGGGCAAGACAGTGCTCGAGGTTGAAAAGAAACTGTTAAAGGTGATTCCAGACGAGTTTATTCGCGATGCCCATCACTGGCTGATACTACACGGCAGGTATGTCTGTATTGCGCGGAAACCACGCTGCGGTGCCTGCGTGATCTATGACGAATGTGAGTATAAGCACAAGCAAGTGGACCTCGAAGACTGACGCTTCGAGATCCCCTTCTGCCCCAGCCGAGCCCCCGAGATCCTGTTGACGATTGCCAATCGAACCGGGATCTCTTAGCGCAGCGCTCACTTAGCTGAACGCCAAAGAGCTGAACGCCAAAGACGCAACCGCCTAGCGCAGTTTTCTACCCATTTTACTGGCGACTCGCAGGCGCAAGGCGTTCAACCGAATAAAGCCAGAGGCATCCTGCTGATCGTAAGCACCCGCATCGTCTTCAAAAGTCACAATCTTACCGTCATATAGAGAATCTTCTGCTGAGGCTCGACCGACAACGGTGATATTACCCTTATAGAGTTTGAGACGAACAGTACCGTTCACATGGGTCTGCGACTCATCGATCAATGCCTGCAGCGCCAAGCGCTCTGGCGACCACCAATAGCCATTGTAGATTAGGCTGGCATAACGAGGCATCAGCTCATCCTTCAGGTGCCCCAACTCTCGGTCCAGAGTAATCGACTCCATGGCCCGATGGCCCTTCAGTAAAATAGTGCCACCCGGCGTTTCATAACAACCGCGGGCTTTCATACCCACATAGCGGTTCTCGACAATATCCACTCGACCAATCCCATTGGCACCACCCACCTTGTTCAAGTAAGTCAACACCGTGGCTGGTGACATCTGCTCACCATCGATCGCGACGACGTCTCCGCGCTGATAGGTCAACTCAATGTAGGTCGCCTGATCTGGCGCCTGCTCTGGTGACACAGACCACAACCACATGGATTCCTCGGGCTCGGCATTCGGGTCTTCAAGAATTCCGCCTTCGTAGGAAATATGCAGCAGATTGGCATCCATCGAATACGGCGACTTGCTCCCTTCATGCTTGCGGTCAACGGGGATCTGATGCTTTTCGCAGAATGCCAACAATGACTCGCGGGAATTCAGATCCCACTCTCGCCATGGGGCCACCACCTTGATATCCGGCGCTAGCGCGTAAGCGCCGAGCTCGAATCGAACCTGATCGTTACCCTTACCCGTGGCGCCATGGGAGATGGCATCCGCATTGGTGTCATTGGCAATTTCCACTAACCGCTTGGCAATCAGAGGCCGCGCTATCGACGTGCCCAGCAGGTACTCACCCTCGTAGAGCGTGTTACAGCGAAACATCGGATAAACGAAGTCCTGAACAAACTCTTCTCTCAGGTCGTCGACAAAGGCTGAAACCGCACCTGAATTGAGCGCCTTCTGTCGAACCGGGGAATAGTCATCGCCATCGCCCAGGTCGGCAGTGAAGGTCACGACCTCGCAGTCGTAGGTTTCCTGTAACCATTTCAGAATCGCCGTCGTGTCTAACCCACCGGAATAGGACAGGACAATTTTGTTCAAACCCGCTGTTTTCGCCATTTGTACTTCGCCGCCGTTAAAAAGCGCCTATCTTAACAAAACTTTACCGAAAAGGTTGATGGGTCACGTCTCAATTTTATGCTTCGGGTCGTGTTTTGGGGCCCCTCCAAGTACAATGGCATCTCACTCAAAGCAAACCCAAGCAACCCATGCAAACCATCACGCTCACCCGACCCGACGACTGGCACGTTCATTTGCGAGACGGCGATTATTTACCGGCAACGGTCAAGGATATCTCGCGCTACTTCGGCCGAGCACTCATCATGCCGAACCTGATTCCACCGGTAGACACTGTCGAGGCCGCTATTGAGTATCGCCATCGTATCCTGGCCTTGGTCCCCCAGGGATCTGCGTTCGAGCCGCTGATGACGCTGTATATCACCCGTAACACTACGCCCGCAGTCATTAAGGCGGCGCGAGAGTCTGGCATTGTCCAGGCATTCAAACTCTATCCTGCCGGCGCCACGACTAATTCTGAAGCCGGTATCGACTCCATTACCAGCCTCTACCCCTTGTTCGAGGCGATGCAGACCTATGACATGCCACTGGCTCTGCATGGCGAGGTCACAGATCCGCACATCGATATTTTTGATCGTGAAGCCGCCTTTATTGATCAGTACCTGGCCAAGATCAATACTGCCTTTCCGCAACTGCGCATCATCCTCGAACATATTACCACCCGCGACGCTGTGCAGTTCGTCGAGTCTACCGGCCCGAACGTCGCTGCCACCATTACGGCCCATCATCTGTTATTTAATCGCAATGATATGCTCGTCGGCGGCATGAAGCCTTTGTACTACTGTCTACCCGTATTAAAACGTAACACCCATCAGGCGGCACTGATCAGCGCAGCTACGTCGGGCAACCCCAAGTTTTTTCTCGGCACAGATTCTGCGCCGCACCCACGCAGCGCCAAAGAAAATGCCTGCGGCTGCGCAGCAGGCAGTTATACCGCCCACGCGGCAATCGAACTCTACGCTGAGGTCTTCGCGCAGGCGCAGGCATTACATCGCCTCGAGGGTTTTGCGAGCTTCTTTGGCCCGGACTTCTATGGACTGCCTCGCAATACCGATACCATCACTCTGCTTGAGTCCAGCTGGGAAGTCCCAGAATGGCTGGCCTTTGGTCCCGATCAGCTGATCCCCATTCGCACCGGCACCTCGGTGCAGTGGCAAGTCACCTAGCCCTCGAACTCGAGCGCCTGAATCCTTCAAATCAAGGAAATCAATTGATAGAGTCAAAAAAGCCTATTGCCTATCGCTTTCGCGGTTACTTGCCCGTCGTCATCGATTTTGAAACTGGCGGCTTTAATGCCGAAACTGATGCCTTGCTGGAGGCCGCGGCCGTTATCATTGAGATGGATGACGATGGAATACTGGTACCGGGAGAGCGTCACTTCTTCAACGTTGACGCATTTGAAGGCGCCAACATCGACCAAGCATCCCTAGATTTCACTGGCATCGATCCAAACAACCCCTTGCGCGGCGCTATCCCTGAGCAGCAGGCTCTCACCACTATATTCCGTTCCGTGCGTCACGCACTGCGCGACACTGGCTGCCAACGAGCAATCATCGTCGCCCATAATGCGACGTTCGACCTCGGCTTTTTGAACGCCGCTGTGGCCCGCTGTGAGATCAAACGCAACCCGTTCCACCCGTTTTCATCCTTCGATACGGCGACGCTCAGCGGCTTGGCTTTCGGTCAAACTGTACTGGCTCGTGCCTGCCAGGTAGCAGGTCTGGGTTTCGACGCCAACGAGGCACATTCCGCTGACTATGACTGTGACAAGACCGCAGATCTGTTCTGCAAGATCGTCAACCGCTGGAAAGAACTGGGCGGGCTGCCGGAACACCAACAGCCACAGTACCAACAGGAATAACACCGACTCTAACGACGATTCCACCACATCAACGCTCTCGAAGCTGTCACCAGCCAAACACCAAAGCTACCCCGATTTTTACCGGTGTCGTAAAGTCGCCGCTGGAGATCAATATCACCCCGTTGTTATGTCGCCAATCGTTCATAGCCACCTCTCACTGCCTGCGCGCATCGCTGGAGGCCTGCCGCCAAACCAACCACCCAATCCCGTCAATTGATGGGGCCTGGCCAAATGCGGGCCGACCCAACACCATGAACAACATTAGCCAACCTGACTTCCTCGGCGCCATCGATTCATTTGCCCTAACAGTGACGAGCACGAGACTCGCCAAATTCATACTGCCAAAGGCAAATTATTATCATTTCTATTCACGTCGATATCAGGCCATCCTTGACCCCTGGGGCGATTGCAGCAAAATATTGGCCTACTGGAAACGCAAAAACCGCCCAATTAGGCGGTTTTGTGGAACCCACGGTAGTGACGATGCCCCTGAGTCATTTTATCTCGTCAGCGCTGCCGCGCAGAGATAAAACCCTAGCCCTCGGTGACCGCTACAGCTTTAATCATGGGCTGCAGCTCGCCGGACTGATACATCTCAGCGATGATATCGCTACCACCCACTAACTCACCACCGATAAACAATTGGGGGAATGTCGGCCATTCAGATACCTGTGGAAGGGTCGCGCGAATATCTGGGTTCGCCAGAATATCAATGAAGGCGAAGCGCTCACCACAGGCCATCAAAATCTGAGTTGCCTGGGAAGAGAAGCCACACTGCGGCGCGTCAGGAGACCCTTTCATATATATAAGCACTGGATTAGCAGCAATCTGTTCCTTGATGGTTTCTTTGATATCCATAATAACTCGACCCTGGTTGGTAATAATCAAGCCTCTATTCTAGCGCGTTTTCCTGCCTTTGCTCAGCCATCAACAGATTTTTTTTTGAGTTTCGACAGGCTCGCCGTATCCGCCACCGCCCGGGGTCTCCATCCGCAGCACTTGGCCGGCCTTCACCGAGATGTGAACTTTTGCTGGCAATTCAACCCCATCAAGCCAATTTCGGCCGGTTGCACCGGGACCACCGCCCGCCAACCCCCACGGTTTATGGCTGCGACGTTCGGTGAGCAGCGTCAATTCCGCAGGACCGAGAAATTCAAATTCACGCACCAGACCCTCACCCCCGGATTGCGCGCCGGCTCCGCCCGAACCACGACGTATGGAATACTCGAGAACTCGCAGAGGGTAGTGTTGTTCCAGACTTTCGATAGGCGTATTCAAGGTATTGGTCATGTGCGACTGCACGGCACTCAACCCATCATGCCCTTGAGACGCGCCCATGCCGCCAGCAAGCGTTTCATAGTAATCCCAGATCGGTCGGACTTGGTGATTGCCCATGGCGACGTTATTCATGGTGCCTTGACTCGCTGCTGGAATCAGCGACGGGATGGCCTGCGCCAAGGCGCCTAATACCGTATCGACAATGCGCATAGAGGTCTCCACATTACCTGCCGCCGTCGCAGCCGGACGCTGTGCATTCACCAAGGATCCCACCGGCGCTTTAATTGAGATAGATCGAAATGTTCCAGCACAAGCTGGCGTCTGCGCCGGCAACAGGCAACGAAAGACGTAGTAGACCGCCGCTGCAGCCACCGATAAAGGACAGTTAATATTACCTTCCACCTGCGCGGAGGTGCCGCTGAAATCAGCAACGACACCTGCCAGACTGACATCTAGACACAGATCAATCAACACGTCTTCGGCACCGAAGCCATCGCCATCCATCACGTCCTGGTAACGATATTGACCGGTGGGGATCTCTCGAAGAAAAGCCTCGGCCAAGCGCTGACCGTAATCATTGATCGCGATGATGCCCGCGAAAAAGACATTCAGTCCCTGACGTGTCACGAGCTGTTCAAGCCGCGCCAGACCAATTCGGTTCGCACTGATCTGAGCCGCAAAATCGCCACTCGTGTCAGTTCCTTGCAGCTGTTTGAAGATCTGCTCAGCTGCCGGCAGCAAGACGCCATCGCGCACCATGAGGGTCGGCGGGATAATGACCCCCTCCTCTGTAATAGAACGAGAAATCGGCATCGACCCCGGTGTGCTCGCGCCGATATTGGCATGATGGGCCCGATTGACGACAAAGCTCACCAGCTGCGTCCCCACGAACAACGGGGCGACGACAGTCACGTCTGGCAGGTGCGTTCCCCCTAGAAATGGATCGTTAAGCACCAACATGTCGCCGGCCTGCCAATCCACACCATCGACGATGCTGGCCATGGCATACGCCATGCTACCGAGATGCACGGGGATGTGCGCTGCCTGAGCATAAAGGTCCCCCCGGGCGTCAAATAAAGCGCAGGAGTAGTCCAGCCGATCTTTGATGTTAGGTGAGAATGCCGCGTGCTGCAGAACCGCGCCCATCTCAGCGCAGATTGACTCGACTCGACTCATCAGGATGGCCAATTCAACGGCTGATAATGACATTCCAGCGGTAACCTGCATTTGGGGTGAACCCTGAGTGTAACAACTTCTTTGCCCACTTGCCGCCCACCATCGAAATCGTCATAGAATGACTGCATACACTGAGTTAACATTAGCGCTTTCGCCTTACCAAAATAGTGAAGCAGGTACTATGAGCTCGAAACCAATGACCGACGCGATTATGAATACCTACGGCCGAATGGACGTTGTCTTTGATCGGGGCGAAGGTGCCTGGCTGATCGATGAACAGGGCAAGCGTTATCTGGACGCCTTAGCCGGTATCGCTGTCTGTGGTCTAGGTCACGCCAACCCTGCCATCGCCGCGACGATTGCAGCACAGGCATCTCGGCTCATCCACACTTCAAACCTGTACCGCATCTCCAGCCAAGAAGCCCTCGCTGACAAGTTGGTCAACATATCTGGCATGGACAACGTCTTCGTTGCGAACTCTGGCGCCGAAGCAAATGAATGTGCAATTAAAATCAGCCGACTGTACGGGCGTCAAAAGGGAATCAGTGATCCGACGATCATTGTCACTGACGCGTCATTCCATGGCCGCACTCTGGCAACCCTAACGGCATCGGGAAGCCGCAAAGTACACGCCGGTTTTGAACCGCTGGTTAATGGTTTTGTCAGGGCGCCATTCGACAACATTGAGGCGATCAAAAAAATCGCCAGTAACAGTAAAAATATCGTCGCAATTATGGTTGAGCCAATTCAGGGCGAAGGCGGCATTCGAGTGCCTGATCAGAATTATTTAAAAGAACTTCGTAGCATCTGTGATGCCAACGATTGGTTTCTGGTACTTGACGAGGTCCAAACCGGCAACGCTCGAACCGGAAAATATTTTGCCTATCAGCATACTGATATTTTGCCGGACATCGTCACGACGGCAAAAGGCCTTGGTAACGGTATTCCTATCGGTGTGTGCCTGGCTCGAGGCAAAGCCGCAACGGTATTTAAGCCCGGCAATCACGGTTCAACTTTCGGTGGCAACCCCTTTGCCTGCAGCGTGGCCTTGAGTGTTATCGAACAAATCGAAACCCTGAATATCGCCGAGCGCGCAGCAGAACTGGGGGACCGAATGCTCAGTCAGTTCAGCGAGCGCCTAGCTGGATTAAATTGCGTTAAAGATATCCGCGGCAAGGGCCTGATGATCGGTATCGAACTCGATGCACCCTGTGGTGAAATGACAGCTAAGGCGCTAGAGAAGGGGCTTTTAATCAATGTCACGAGTGATCAGGTGATTCGCTTGTTGCCACCCCTCACCATTACCGACGATGAGGCTAGTCAGATTGTCGATATCATTTGCTCGTTGATCGAGAATACGTAGAATCCAAGTCAGCGGGCAACAGTGCCGTCAGTGGAATCTTGCGGCCGACACCAAACCCTTGGGCGTAATCGACACCTATTTCCCGTAGTATCGTCAAAATCTCATCATTTTCAACGTACTCGGCAATCGTTAGTTTACCCATGAAATGACCAATCTCATTGATAGACTTCACCACAGCGTAGTCCCCTGGACTCGTCTGAAGATCTTTGACAAAGACACCATCAATTTTTAGAAAATCAACGGGCAAACTACGCAAATAGGAATAGGAAGACAGCCCAGTACCAAAGTCATCCAACGAAAATTTAATACCGACCAAACGCAACGCCTCGATAAACCTGACCGCATTGTCCAGACTGCCTACTGCCGATGTTTCGGTAATCTCGAAACAGATTTTTGAGGTTGGCACGCCGGATCTCTTGATCTGCGCCAACACGAACTCGACAAAATCTTCCTCTGCCAGCGAGTTGCCGGATATATTGATTGAAAAAGCGCCGAGATCCTCGAAGTGAAACAAATTCTTCGCAATAAAATCAAACGCATTTCTGATAACCCAACGATCGATAGCACCCATGCGATTATAGGTTTCAGCCGCGATAATAAAATCTTGCGGCGGCATAGGCTGATCGTTGTCATCCAGCACCGTTAATAAAATTTCATAGTGAGCATGCTCACCCACATCTGGATTGATGGGCGTGATCAGCTGGCAATTCAAGATGAATCGATCGTCTTCCAGGGCCTTGTCGATTTGCGAGACGAAGTCCATAACATCTCGACGATGCGCCATCTCAGAATCACCGGATTTATAGACTAAAATACGGTCACGACCAGCATCTTTAGCCGCAAAGCAGGCAGCGTCGGCGCACTGCAGGATACTCTGAACACTTTCAACATCCTGATCGACAAACATCACGCCACAACTTGCCGTCAATCTAAATACCGACCTCTGCCAGACAAACTGATAGTCCTTGATCGCCTTGCAAAGCTGTTTGACCAGTTCCAGACCTTTACCCTGCTCACCATTCGCAATCAACAAGCCGAACTCGTCGCCGCCCAATCGAGCTAAGGTGCAGACCCGACCTGCCAGGGCATTCGACAAGACTCCACCGACTTCTGCCAGCAGCTTATCACCGATGTCATGCCCTACCGCGTTGTTGATCACCTTGAACTGATCGAGATCGAAATAAGCCACTAGCTGCTCAACACCATCGCGCTTGGCCATATCCAACGCCTGTTTCAAAGCCCGTTCGAATTCCTTTCGATTGGCCAACCCCGTCACCCCATCATGGGCGGCCTGGTGCGTCAGTTGATTATGCATATTCTGGAGCATTTGGTGGGATGCTCGATCGCTTAGAGGAATGTCAGCCTCCTGAAGGACAACGGCAACACCATCAAGAAATTTTTTCGCCAGTTCCTCAATCAACAGGTCATCGGTCTTGAACCCTCGTCGATTGACGAGCACGAGACTGCTAGCATCAGCATTTACCCAGGCCACAATTCCGACCCGGTCGTCCTCTGCGCGATCATTAAATGCGAGCCACTCACCAATGTGCAGATGGCTGGCGCGCTCCAAACATTGGTGCCAATCGCGCTGGCTTCCGCCTTCCGTAAGCAGCTGTTGACGCTGCGCGTCACGCATCAAGACACCACTAAAGCCAAGGGTCTTGGCGATTGAGCCCACCGAAGCGTCAATCAAGGACATCTGCTCGACACCGTGACCATCAACAATCAGTTCCCGTAGTTTTTTAATCAGCGGACCACGCTGTCCCGGATCGAAAGAAATAGAGTCCAGGCCTTGCTCAATCTGCTCAAGCAAGACTTCAGGCGCCAGGTAATTCTTATCACCTTGAATATTGGGTTTGCCGCCAAGATGCTGGACCAATTGCTCCAGGGTTTGAACTTGGCTGCGCCAGGCACTGCTCTTCTGACCTTGACGTAAATAGGTATTGACCATCAAGTTCCGCCAGCCCGGCATGAGCAAGTTGATCAGCACTTCGGGAATAGGTGCACCCGTCAGGTGTTGATCTAATTCGCTGACCACCGCTCGCTGAGCGTTGAAAAGCATCTGTCGACCCTCACTGGTCTTCACCGCGCGCTGAACATTACCCGCGAAAGATTTAGACTTTCTTGTGATCAGCGGCTGCAAGCGATTCAAGGCCACGTCGAATACTTTAGGATCATGGTCAAAATTTTCCGCGATCTGCGCAACAATTTGATCGACTTCCTGGCGCATGCTGCCCGATTCAGCACCACCCAAACGGGCCAACTGGTTGATGACCTCAAGCGCCTGATGAGGATGCGCTTCATCCAAGAGGTCTTCCTGGCCGGTCGCGACTTTACCCAAGGTTAATTCGAGTTGCCGAATCCAGCCTTTGGCACTGTCGGACACCAACGAGTCCTGCTCCATGGTGCCAACGAGATTTTCCACTACATCCAGACTCTGCGAGGCTTGCGGTGCCAAACGGCGTTCTCTGCCCGCAGCGGCGACCGTTGCCAGCAATTGTTGCCGTATATTCATTCTCAAACCAGGTTGACCTGTGGGTTTCAGCGAACGTAACAGCTGTTGTATTTCCTCCTTGCCGACTTCGTCCTCGCCGCTCTCAGCATTGTCAACGGCCACATCCTCAGCTGGTGTCGGGGCATTGACCAAACTCCGCATCGCCTGATAAATATCACCCAAGGCCCGACTGTCTTCGGAACGATGTTCTTGCCGGCGCTCACCGGCGACCCGCCGATCTTGTGCAGCCGCCGCAACATTGGGGTCGACGGTTATCTGCTCGCGCTGGCTTCGAATTTCACTGCGCAGCGCCTCAAGATCAGCACGCACCTCATGAGCTACAGACACATCCAAACTGCCCGTTTGCGCAGTCGAAGGCGGACGCGCCACAGATGCCCCTTGCTGCCCGCTCACTAACCCCGCCTCGAGGGGCTTGCTTTGCGCTTCAGCTGGCTCATCTCGGCCTGGTGACGGCATGGACTTAGTCTCGCTGGGAGACTCTGCCGCGACGCTGACTTTGACAGCAGGTAATGCAGGCATAACCTCATCGATATTAAGAAATAGCTGACTGTCTGCCAAAATTTTGCTTACCTCCAAATACAGCGGTTTCAACCAGGGTACGACCTTTGCCTCAAAGCCCACATAGACCTTTTGCCTGATTTCTTTATTCAATTCCAGAGGCTGAATGGCCTGATCAAAAGCATGACAAACCGTCGTGCAGCCCAAAGGGATGGCCTCCTTATGACCCCAGGACGCCACCACCATGCCAAGTCGGGCTCGAAATTCTTGCAGGTAATTTCCATAAGCCCGCTCGCTGCGGGAAATGATATTCGCTATCGCCAACCAATCCTCGAAGTCATCCGTATCTACCAGCGACAGTTTGGTGTTCGAAGCCTGACTCCGCTTACGCGCTAAATCAGTCTGATTGCGTTCTTCTCTCAAGTCTTTTAGGCGACGGGGATTATCAAACTGATCAAGAACAGCATGAATGAAAGCCTCGCCGACACCTTCCTTGGCTTTTTCAAGAATCGACATGGCTTCAAAATATTCAGCCTGCAATGTATTCGACTTCGCATCACGAGCCATGATAAGTAAGCCTTCATCCATATAGGCAAAGAAAGCCGAATGCATTTTTGGTAGTACTTTTGCCATCACCCGGCGAATTGCCAAAACCAGCTGCCTGGACTCGGCTTCGGTGATGGCACCAGGCGGTCGAACTGCCAGACTTGGGATCTTCGCAGCAGAACTCTGCTGGCCGTCTGTAGCACGGGTCTTCTGCTCACCATTAAGTCTAGCGGCCTCAGGTATATTTGCGGGCCGCGCTACTGTCGATGAACTGCCTGGGGCTGATTGCCGTTGCGCCATTGCGGCGCTCCTGGACACGGCAGCGCCGGCAGGCTTGGTCGCAGGCTGCGGGCTTTCTGCGTGATTAGTGAGGCTTGGGTTCGGGGCTATTAGCGCTTTGACCTGACTGCTCGCGTGCTCCATCAGACCCGTCAAGACATCCTCGCTCAACCCACCCTCAAACTTGATACCAACACCCGTGTCCATGACTCGAACGATGCAGCCCTCAAGGCGGAAATGCAGATCTTTAGTCTTGCCTGGGATAGCAAAGTGGATACCGACGACCACACCGGCTTCGATGCCTGGACTTACGCCACTTCGCTCGCCAGCCCGCGGTTCCACTAACAGCATGCCATTGGCACAAAAGTCTTGGATAGCGCATCGCCATGTGCGCCCAGTCTTTGGGTGCACAAGCGCGTCGAGCAAAATCTCATATCGCGAGCTGCTTCGCTTATCCATAGCTCTTCTTGCACTAATCCCTATGCATGACTAACCAGCTGATGCTACCAAACACTGCTTGGGCTAATAGCCAACAATCAACTGTAATGCCCGATAGGCCCGATCAACGGCATGCGGACCAACCTGCACTGTATTTCTGCCGCTGAACATCTCTCAGCCGGCGCAGCCGAGTTCTTTACCCTACAGCAGCTGCGCTAACTATCGCATTGAGCTCTTCAAGCTCTGCTATCTGCGCCCTATGTTGCAAGCCGAAGCCCTGTATTTCAGGGCCTGTTTGCGGGACTTTGTAACCAACTTGTGAGTGCAACCCCAGTGACGCAGGGCCGGCGCTAAGGTGGTGCTTCAAGCTCAAACGCTTCGCACTCTTGCCACCGCCGCCTGCCAGCCTTCGTATAACGCTATACTCTGGGCTTCAGGCATCTGCGGCACAAACTCTTGCTCCTGCCGCCATTGCGTGGCCAAGACCGAGGTCGACGCAAACACGCCTGCCTGCAAGCCAGCGAGGTAAGCCGCACCCAGGGCGGTGGTTTCGGTGACTCGCGGACGGACCACGGGAATGCGAACCAAATCCGCTAGAGATTGGGCGATCCAGTCATTGGCGACCATGCCCCCATCGACTCGCAAGGCCGTTGGCTTGACACCGTCACCCGCCATGGCGTCCATTAAGTCACGGGTTTGGTAACACACCGACTGCAGGGTTGCAGTCACAATATCCGCAATCCCTGTATCCCGCGTTAAGCCGAGTATCGCCCCCCGAGCATTCGCATCCCAATAAGGAGCCCCCAGCCCCGTGAAGGCAGGCACCAGATAAACCCCACGCGCATCCGGGTGAGCCGTTGCGATCGCCTCGGTCTCAGCCGCATGTTTGATCAGGCCAAGACCGTCACGCAGCCATTGAACCGCCGCACCCGCAATGAAAATACTGCCTTCAAGCCCATAGGTGACCTGACCATTGAGTCGGTAAGCGACAGTTGTGAGTAACTTACTGGTGGATTTTACTGCCAGACTGCCCGTATTCATGATGACAAAGCACCCGGTGCCATAGGTACTCTTGGTCATGCCATCTTCGAAGCAGCACTGCCCAATCAAGGCCGCTTGCTGATCGCCCGCCATGCCAGCGATGGGAATCGCGGCACCGAACAGACTCGCCTGAGTCATCCCGAAATCTGCGGCGCTATCCTCAACCTGTGGCAATAGTGCTGCAGGAATATCTAACTCGGCCAGCAACTCTGCATCCCAAGTCTGATCGTGGATGTTGAATAGCATCGTTCGAGACGCATTGGTCGCATCAGTCTTGTGGGACTGACCACCGGTCAAACGCCAGAGCAGAAACGAATCGATCGTACCAAAGGCGAGCTCACCACGTTCGGCACGAACCCGGGCCCCAGCCACATTATCCAACAGCCATTTAACCTTCGTCGCTGAAAAGTAAGGATCCAGCAATAGGCCCGTTTTGGCGGTGACCAAGGTCTCAAGTCCCGCCGCCCGCTGGGACTCGCAATAGTCAGCCGTTCTTCTATCCTGCCAGACAATAGCATTGTGAATCGGCTCACCGGTGACTCGATCCCAAATCACGGTGGTCTCCCGTTGATTGGTGATACCAATAGCAGTGACTTGTGCGGCGTCAATGCCAGCCTCGGCAATCGCTTGCCGTGTCACGGCCAAGGTGCTTGACCAGATATCTTCGGGGTCATGCTCAACCCAACCATCCTGCGGAAAATGTTGGGGGAATTCCTGCTGAGCCACCGCGAGTACCTCGGAGGCCTCATTGAACATGATGGCTCGAGAACTCGTGGTACCTTGATCGATAGCAAGTATAAATGCCGGCATGCGCATCACTCCAACGTAAGAAAGGAAATGGCTCAAGACACTTTTTTGTCCCTCGCCCAATGCCCTTACTGTGCGACATCCGCCTGTCACTTTCAATCCACAGATCGGTTGTTTGCCGCCAAATCCCGGCTGCAGGGCTTGTGAAGTCGTCGTCAGCCTGGCCATGAGATCAATTGGTCGAATTTATAGCCAACCATCACCAAGTCACGACATGCTACCAACCCTTGTATCTACGCTTCATATAGGTGCAAAATGACGCTTCCAAAAATGCACGCTTGAATTAAAAGACTGGAGGCATGATGCGCGACGTAGTGATAGTAGACAGTGTAAGAACCGGGTTAGCCAAATCTTTCCGCGGCACCTTCAATATGACGCGCCCTGATGACATGCTGGCCCATTGTATTGATTCCCTTCTGGCCCGTAATGGCAAGCTTGACCCTGCTGAAGTTGAAGACGTTATTGTTGGCGCCGCAAGTCAGACCGGCGAGCAAGGCGGCAACATTGCTCGCCTGGCAGTGATCTTGTCACAGCTTCCTGTAACCACCTCTGGCGTCACTATTTCCCGCGCCTGCTCTTCTGGCTTGAATTCTATTGCTTTCGCTGCCAACCAGATTGCCAGTGGTTGCTCCGAAGTCATGATCGCCGGTGGCGTTGAATCGATTTCCTCAGGTACACGTCAGACCCCTGGAAAATCTAACCCGCACCCGACCATCAAGGACATTTCACCGCATATCTTCATGGCCATGGGTAACACCGCTGAAGTGGTTGCTCGACGTTATAACGTCTCTCGTGAAGCCCAGGATCAATTCTCCTTTGAATCTCAGATGCGTACCGCAGCGGCTCAGAAGGCCGGTTTGTTTGACGATGAAATCATGCCGATGAAGACCCAATGGGCTAAAATCATCAACAAGGAAACCAAGGAAACTGAACTTGTTGACGGCATCTGCGACCGTGACGAGTGCAACCGACCCGAAACCACACTGGCAGGCCTGAATTCACTCAAGCCTGTATTTGAAGAAGACGGCACTGTCACAGCCGGTAACGCCTCACAGCTGTCTGATGGCGCTTCCATGACTCTGGTCATGAGTGCTGAACGCGCCGCTCAGCTAGGTCTGGAGCCAATGGCTTATTTCCGTGGCTGGACAGTAGCGGGTTGTGAACCTGACGAAATGGGCATTGGTCCAGTATTCGCTATTCCCAAACTGCTTAAGGCTCGTGGCTTGACCATGAATGATATCGATCTGGTCGAACTCAATGAGGCGTTTGCTTCTCAGTGCCTTTATTCCCGTGACGCACTGGGCATCGATCCGGCGATCTATAACGTCAACGGCGGCTCTATCTCCATTGGTCACCCATTTGGCATGACAGGTTCACGATTGACCGGCCATCTGCTTCGTGAACTCAAGCGTCGCGAGAAGAAGTACGGCCTCGTCAGCATGTGTATCGGTGGTGGTATGGGCGCAGCGGGCTTGTTTGAAGCCTGCTAGTCTGGGGTTACCCCATCAGCGCTAAGCAGTAAAAGCTAAGCAGTAAAAGCTAAGCAATGAAAAAAGGCTTCAATTGAAGCCTTTTTTTTGTCTCCGATTTATGCCTCGCGGCTGGCGCTGAACAAGCGCCTGAGCCCTACTCCCAGGCCTTCAAAACTTCTCGCAACTGATCAATAAACGCCAAGGGTTGGTCGAGGAACAGATGATGCTGGGCGTCAGCCAGACTGTAGACATCCAAACCACTATTCAATGACTGCATATAAGCAGCACTCCTGGCACTAAAAGACTCACTCTGCTCGCCATAAATCAATGCTAGCTTCGCACTAATACCGCGCAAATCAGCGGCGCTGTCGATGGCCGAACCGCGTGCCTCAAGTCTTGCATTTAGCTCACCATCAAATTTCCAAAGCCAGCCGTCATCGTCAAATTCCACTGAATGCCGAGCAATGTGATCAACAATATATTGATTAGCACATTGCTGTGGCGGCTGTAATCGAAACCGCGACATGGCGATCTCACGGCTGGGATAGACCTTGGGTCGAGCTAGCCGAGTAATATCTCGGTCGGGATCCCGAGGTTCTTCCGGATCGCGCACACCAGAATCCACCAGCACTAAACCTTTAAAGCGTGTCGGTGCAGCAGCCAGGGTCCGCAGGGCCATAATGCCACCGAAACTGTGGGCTACCACAATCGTGTTCTCTGGCATGGCCAGCGCGTCAGCGACTGCTAAAATTTCCTGCGCATAGGTCTCCGCTGAGTAGCTATCTCGATGATCACTGTCACCCATGCCAGACAAATCTAGCGCAGCAACCTGATAGTCATCCTTGAAGGCCGGGGCAATAAAGTCCCACCAATGCGCGTGCGCATTGTGGCCGTGAACGAACAGCAAGCCAGGCTTCCCCACCGGACTCCAACTCAGATAATTAATATCGCAGCCTTCGACCTCTAGTTTCAACGCAGTCGAAGGCACCTCAATTGCATCCCAGAACCATTGTGGTGAATCTGTCATCTCGTCTCCCGGCGACTGCCGCTCGCCTCTTTGCCCAGCAAATGCAAATCAATAGTGACTCGTCTTCGGCCAAACTAGAGGATTTTTACTGCCCAGTCTCAGTCTATTGGACCTGCGAATAGCGCCGCAGGTGAAAGTCCGCATTACCAAACAACGTATCAATCGTTGTCAGTCGCTTGAAATAATGGCCGATACTCATTTCTTCGGTCATACCCATTCCGCCGTGAAGCTGAATCGCACTCTCACCGACGAACCGGCCGCTCTTGCCCACCTGCACCTTGAGCGCAGATACCGCTTTACGAGCCGCTTGATCATAGCCCTCATCAAGGCGCATTGCCGCCATATACAACAGAGATTTCGATTGTTCATGCTCCATAAACATATCAACCATTCGGTGTTGCAGAACCTGGAACTTACCGATGGGCTGACCAAACTGCTCACGGGTTTTGCAGTATTCAACGGTGGATTTATAGGCGACTTCCATCGCGCCTACGGCCTCAGCGCCGATAGCGAGGATGGCGTAATCAATCACCCCCTGCAGTAATTCGAGTCCAGCATCGACATTGCCCAGAACATCTGCAGCGTCCAGGCTGACACCCTCAAAATGAAACTCCGAAGCTCGACCACCATCAATGGTCGTGTAATCCCGACGTTGCACACCCGCTTTCGCGACATCTACAACAAACAAGGTGATCCCGTGATCATCACGCTGAGCACCACTGGTACGGGCAGGTACCACGAGGAATTGCGCCGCTGGGCCGCCCAGAACGACACCCTTGAAGCCATTCAGCACATACCCGGCCCCACTTGCGGTAGCCGTCGTTGTCACATCGCTTAAGTTGAACCTAGCCTGGGGTTCAACAAACGCCAATGCGCCGAAACGCTGACCTGCGATAATTTCTGCCAGCAGAGATTCTTTATGGATACGGCTACCGCCCATCTCCAGACACTTACCCGCCAACACCACGGTGGACAGATAGGGCTCAACAACCAGCCCACGCCCAAAGGCCTCAAGCAGAATCATCGTATCAATCGGACTGCCGCCAATGCCGCCCCACTCTTCTGCAAACGGTAGCGCCAGCCAACCCAGTTCAGCAAACTGCTGCCATATCTCTTGACTGAAGCCCGCGTCACTGGCGATGAGCTTTTGTCTGAGCGCGAAAGAATAATCGTTCTGTATAAATCGTTGAACACTGTCCTGAAGCAGTACCTGTTCATCCGATAATGAAAAATCCATAGTTTGCCGCCTTCGCTGAGTCATCGTTCTAGAATTGGGGTCTGAAATCAAGCAATCTGCACAGTCCGCCTTAGCAGATTACTGACGCTACTGCGCAGAATACGCGAATGATCATAGGATTTGTATCCTTGGTTTTCAAGGAATCCGCGGGCATCTCTTGACCCGCCCGAATACCTCACCTATGCTCAGCCCCGGGTAAGGACGTTAACCCTAGGTTTATCGGTCTATACAGCGTTTGCCAGCGGTCATGACCACCTCCTAAAAAGGCGGTGTTGATTAGGCGATATGGCGGCGCATCACCAGAGATTTCGACTATTTAGAGAAGTGTATATCCATGACTGACCCAATCATTGTCCAAAAAGCGCCTTACGCTACCGAAGTGGTCGCCGGCAAATCCTATTATTGGTGTGCTTGTGGCAAAAGTGCCAAGCAGCCATTTTGCGACGGGTCACACGCGGATACGGAATTTTTACCGATCAAATTTGACGCCACAGAGTCCCGCAAGGTGTTCTTTTGTGGTTGCAAGCACAGCCAGAAGCAGCCGCTGTGCGATGGCTCGCATAATGCGCTCGCCTAAGGCATCAAGACCCTCTAATCTCCATTAGAGGCCATGCTGTCAGGACACTGCCTGGCAGCACAAAAACACGATGATCCGTCGTAACACACAGATTATTGTCTTCATCACCCGGGCCAGCCCGCTGAGTGAATTCCTATGAAAATCAGTCGAACCCCAAAATGGCAACATGCAGACTCTACAGTTCGGCTTAAAGCCCTGACTGACCCGCTCTTGGAACAATCGTCCATCACGTTCCTGGCGTCGGAGGATCCTGATGTCGAGGTACGCATCGCCGCCATCAAGCGCTTGGAGGATGAAGACCAGCTGCTGACGCTGACGATGGCTGCCACGTCAGACACGATTACAACAGCGACGACTCAGCGTTTAATCGATCTCTACTCGGCGAACAACCAACTACCCGAGACGGCATTGCCTGCCATCTTGCTGGTCGCCGTCGCCGGCACCGCAACAACGCCAGAACTGCGGATCGAAAGTGTCAGCCGCATCCAATCGGAAGATGACCTGTTGGTCTTACTCGAGCAGGAAAACCATTCCAAGGTGTGGCAACAGTGCGCCCGCCAGCTTCAACAAACCTCATCCCTGGAGCTGATATACAAGCGTTTCCAGTCTCGGGATAAAAGTGTGCTGCATATCGTCAAGGACAAGCTTCAGCAACGCCAGGATCAAGCCCAGGCAGAGGCACAATGGCTGCTCGACTGCGAAGAGACCGCCACAGCACTGGTCAAATTGGCATTGAACAACGTATCCGCAGAGGACCATCGGCGCTTCAACCTCCTCCAAAGCCAGTGGGAAAATTTAATCAGTAGCAGTTTGCCTGAGGCTTTTAGCCCCCTCTTGAAAGCTGAAGCAGATGCCGCCATCAGCCAAAACCTGGCGAATCAGCAGGCCCGTGAACAGGACCAAGCGCGACAGGCTGATCTTGCCCGCGCGACTGTCGAGACGCTCGAGCAGTTATATGCCAGTCTGTTGGACTCGCCAGAAGCCCTCGAAAGCCTCGCTGGCAACCTCGAAGCCACAGGTGCAGACTGGCCTGCCAGCCTGACCCATGAGCCAGCCGGACGCTATCAGCAGTTGCGTACTGCCCTGGACCAGCTCAGCACAGCGTTTGATCACTATCAGGCGCTGTTAAAGCTCGAAGATTCAACGCCGCTCGCACAACTGGTCAGCACTGCTGACAAGGTGCAGTGGCCGGCAACCTTCGCTAGCCCAACCCCGCTGGCGAGCAAACTGCAAAGTATCGCTGATCGACAAGCCCTTGAGCACGCGCAACAAGCACAACTCATTGAGAGCTTGTCGAGTGTCGACAAGCAACTTGCAGAACTCGGCGCAATGATTGTTGCCGGTCAACTCAAGCCAGCCACCCGTCTACATACTTCCATCAGCAAGAAGCTCGACGCCTTTCCCGGTGAACACAAAACGAGTACTGAGCTGACCAAGCGCCTTGAGCAGCAGCAGCAGTACGCCTTAAAGCTGGTTGAGCTCAAAGACTGGCAGGGTTTCGCCACGAATCCAAAACGCACCGAACTGTGCGAAGAAATGGAGAAACTGCGAGACGACGAAGCTATTCCACCTGAAGAGAAAGCTAAAAGCATCAAAGCATTGCAGGAACAGTGGAAAACCCTGGGCTCGTCTGACTCCCGCGAGGGCCAAAAGCTTTGGTCAAGATTCAAGCGAGCTAGCGACAAGGCCTATGAGCCCTGCGACGAATTTTTCAAAGCCCAAAGGGCGACTCGAGAACAGAATCTCAAGAACAAACTGGCTATTTGCGAATCCTTGGAGATGTTTGACAAAGACAACCAATGGGATAGCGCCGACTGGAAAGGTGTCAACGACATCGTTACTAAAGCGCAGAGCCAATGGCGAGACTATAACGATATCCCGAGGCACAAATACAAAAAACTGCAGCAACGTTTCATGTCTATCATCGCGATCCTACGTGGTCGATTGAGCGCTGAACAGGAACGCAATCACGAATTAAAACGCGCACTGATTCTTAATATTGAAACGCTGCTGGCCAATGACTCGCCGGCCGCAGAGATGGTCGAGGTCACGAAAAAAAGCCAAAGAGAATGGCAGAAAATCGGTATTTCTGAACGTCGGGTTGATCAGAAACTCTGGAAACAATTTCGCACTCAATGCGATGCTGTCTTCGAACGCCGTGATGCGGCCATGACCGAGACCAAACAAGCGGTCAATGCCAGCAGACTCGAAGCATTACAAGTCTACGAGCAACTCAACCGGCTGGTAAAGGATGACGCTGTCGAACGAGGCCAAATCCAGCAGTACCAGCAACAGTTTCGTCAAATTGATCTTGACCGTAGCGAGACCAAGCTCCGTAAAGACTTCGACGGCTTATGCAAACGAGCTACTCAGGTCATCAAGGCGCGAGCAACCACGCAGGTTAAAGCGGCGCTTGCCGAGCTGCGGCGGCTCGCACATTTATGCCGCGAGCTTGAGACTGGCGAGGCTAAACGCGACACCGTGCTAGAAAACTGGGATAGCGAAATAGAATTACCCAACGACTGGCGTCAACGAATCGAGCAACGTCGTGAGCAGTCAGCAGCGCCTGACGCGAAACGCCTTGCCAGCAATCTCGACCTGGCCGAGAGTCTTTGTGTTCAGATTGAAATACTCGCCGGTATTGACTCGCCACCTCATGCGCAACAGCGGCGCATGGAATATCAGGTGGCACGGCTGAATCGAGAACTTTCCCAGGGATTGAAGGAAACTCGCTCCCCGGATGAGCAGTTAAGAGAAATCCAGATCGACTGGTACTGCCTGGGTGCGCTGCCAGCCAACAGCACGGATCTTGACACTCGCTTCAATCATGCCGAGGTGAAACTCGGCTTTGCCTGATGGCAGAAGTCGCCAAGCACAGGCCCCGCTGATGGTTCGATGACCCTATAGCGGGCGACCAGTCTGGCCGGGCGAGATTGGTCGCCTGCTCCACGTTGACTCGAATAATCGAATAGAGCCGTTGCTGGCGAATGATTGGTCGCCTGAAAAGCTTCATCAAGTCCAAGATGTTTCTATATATTTTTTTGGATGCGGATAGCCGCCCCCTTAAGACCCACTTTAGTCTCTGAGTCTCTGAGTCTCTGAGTCTCGGAATTCGCCGCCCTCTCCGACCGTTCAATCAGAAAAGTGCTGATCATTCGTCACACGACGAGTCAATCTAAAAAGCCAGATAATTAGACAACAACAGGCCGAACCTGAAACGATTGCGCAACAAAAAACAAGGTCAATCCCACGAGTTATGGGGCATAGTTTATGCTCAGCGTCGAGGGCTTAACCACCATAGATTTGTGGCGATGGCCTGAGTACAAACAATCATTTAGTCGGCTACTAGCAGCCGGTGTTTGCGATTAATGGCGCACACTTGAGATCTGCCAGCGTTGCCGAGCCGGTTGCGAACATCGCTATCTTCAGCTGAGCCCTCCAACACTCGATGTGCTGCTGTAAAGCCACTTCTCCAGCTTCATAGGCGAGTAAAAACGGCTGCGCTGCGCCTGCCAAGCGTGCGCCAAGCCGAATCACCTTGGCAACATCGAGGCCAGAACGAATGCCACCAGAGGCGATTAATCTCGCCTGCGTCAGCCCTGCCAGCTGATTAAGCGATGCTACCAGCGGAATTCCCCAGTCATGAAAAGGCTCCCCGACCTGGTATGCAGCAGCATCTACTTGCGCCTCAATACCCGCCCAACTGGTACCTCCGGCGGCAGCGATATCAATATAAGTGATGCCGCAATCCATGAGCCTTTGCGCGGTCTGCAGGCCAATACCATGTCCAACTTCCTTGGCAATAATGGGTTGTGAACTGCGACGAACCAAGTCGGCAAGTGCCTTTGTGACATGCCGCCAATCGGTGTCTCCAGTACACTGAATAGCTTCTTGTAACGGATTAAGATGAATGATCATAGCGTCGGCTTCGGCGATCTCCAGACAGCGCAGGGCATTATCGACACCGGCCTTCTGAGCTAGCTGAGCGCCTCCCAAGTTGGCCAGAATAGGAATGTTCGGCGCTAAATCACGAAGCTGGAAGCTGGCCCGCGCGGTCTCATCTTCAAGCGCGATGCGCATAGACCCCAGCGCTAATGCGATGCCGTTCTGCTCTGCTGCCCGAGCTAACGCTCGGTTTAGGGTCAGTGCCCTTTGCGTGCCGCCACTCATAGAACTAATGATGAGCGGCATAGATAAGGACTTGCGCAAAAATACTGTCGAGGTATCGATCTCCGCTAGCGATAATTCAGGCAGGGCGTTGGGTTCGAAGCGAATATGCTCTAACCCGGTTGCAATCGACATTTGTGCCGATGGCCTCATCGCAACATCGATATGTCGATTTTTACGCTCGCCGATATTCTCTGTCATGTGCCATTCACCTCGCAGGGTTACTTCGATCAACGCCTGAAGCACCTCGAGTAGCGCTATCGAGCCAAGGAAGATACAGATCAATTAACAACATATGAGGTACTGTTAGTGCAAACAAGCCAATAAAAAAAACCTGTACCAGCGCAGCAGTCCACAGCGTGGTCGCCGGTAACCCTAGCGCCGCCAGCAGCGCCAGTAGCACCGTGATCAAAGTCAGTGAGATCATCATAATCCAACCCAATCGAGGACTCGACAGGTAGGACAAGATGCGGCTGATGTGGCGCCGCGAGTGCCAAGCACAGAAATAGATACACAAACTCCAGAGCGGCGGCATTAAAATACTCAAAACTGTAAAGCTCAACGTCCTGATAACCGCTTTGCCATCGCCATTGAAAATAAGCACCGCGACATTAACCAATGCGAGTAGTGACCAGGGGATAATCAGCCAATTAATAATTTGCATGATGGTGCTCGCATCAGCACCTAAAACTATGAACAATTCGTGCACAGCTGACTGATGACTAAAAGGTAGCAGTAATACCCAGATACCACCGTCGGAAACTACGCGCCAAATATGTCGCACAGTATAATCTGAACGTGACTGATCAGATTGCCCGAAGTGCCACATACTCATCCCCAGAAATACGGCGAGGCAAACTGTCGGCAAATTGATCCACAGCAGAACACACCCACCACACACGCCTAGGTATGTGAGTAGCAAGAGAGTGCGAGGCCAAAGAGCCGAGCATCGCTGAAAAATAATCGCGCCATCTAAAGCGCCATGAGGCACGCCAAAAATCACCATCAACGAGATTGGTATACCAAGTTGAATCAGTGCCTCATTCATCGCCGCGGCACCAAAAGCCTCCCGGCCGCCTTAATGAAAGGCCACTTTGGCGCCGCTAAAATAGTTCGTATCAGGGGACCCCAGCCGCCTGAATCTGATAAAAAGTCTGCGAAATCATCACCATTGAGTCGGCTTGCCATTGCACCAAATAGTTCGGGCAACACCTGAATATCAGTCTTTGTCACCTCTAAAAAAATCGCGTCCATCAGTCGCGCGCGCCGACTATAGGCCTCGACATGCTGTAGACGACGCTCCGATACCGCCTGCAATAGCAGCTGCTGTATCTGTCGTTCGGCCCCCTTAAAGGCGTACCCAGTTGATGCCCTTGTCGCACCACCACCGACACCACAACCTACCAACGAGGGCTCAATAGGTCGCACTTGACCCATTGGAATTGTGGCAAACTCTGCTTCATGCTGATCATTCCTAAGTATCGATTCTGCAAAATGCTGGTCAAGCCAATCATCAATAGCCCGATAGAAATCAGTCTTAGCAGCAACGTCGTAACTGAAGATCGTCGCCTCTACAAATAGACGCTGCTCGCCGATCGGTAATACATAGATAAAATTTACCGCATCGGCGGCTACCATTGTGATATCAAAATCCATGAGTATTGGATTCTTAAGCCCATGCGGACTCGTCAATTCAACTTCAACGCCTAGAAATTGTTGCTTTAAGCAATTATCAGGAATGTAGGGCGTACGCGTATCGATAACCTGGCGTGCAACAACAGTGCCAGCCTCAGAGGCTATGTTAAAATTCAGGCTGGATTGGCTTACTTGTTGGACCATGGCGGCCAAGCGATAACACTGGCTGCTTGCCAACTGCATCTCAAGTTGCTGCTTGAGCACCAGCGCATCAATCGAAACATATTCACAGCGCCGCGCCTGTTGCGTCATCATGCACCCACGATGACGAAAATCCCAGGCAGACCAGCGCCCATCAATAGCTGCTTGGTAATCATGTCCCTGGCTAACCTCATGCCAAAAACTGATCCGCTGCTGACGCGCGTCGACCGGGCCGATTAACGCTACGCGCAAATCGCCTCCAGCTTGCGATAAGAGTCTATTAGTCAGTCTAAGGCCGGTCACACCGGCGCCTAGAATGGCGATATCAAATACCTCAGACATGCGTAAAAGGTAAATTTTTAAGCGCATGATGCAATTTCGCATCGTGACGATATCGACGACTTGTCGGCTTTATAAGGATCATTCCGATCGAGGGTAGCGCGGCCAGGGTCATTACCATCTTTTCTACCGTGCTCAGCATCGTTCGTCCCTGCCACCAGCATGTACCCTTGCGCCGCAACTTGCGGCCAATTGCACGATACAAATGTGCGGCCAGCAGAATAGCCACTCGACTCCGGCGTGGTAAATAGACCAACCCTAACAAGCCCGAATTGTAATATTGCTCCGCAGTGTCTAATGCAGCGTTGATAGCCGCTTTTGCTTCCCCTTGCGCCGCAGCGGTTGCTTTTGCCAAACTCGCGGGCTCTGCGCTCATGGGTAAATAGCGTCGCCCCATCACCGCATCTTCCAGTACATCCCGGCTAATATTTGTCAGCTGCATCGCTATACCCAAATCTATCGCATGGGCAAAAGCACGCGACTCTGTGACACCTAAGATCGGACACATCATTAAACCGACTGTACCGGCAACGTGATAGCAGTAACGCAGCAAGTCACCTTCGGTCGTCAAGGGCTTATGCTGAATATCTTGCTGAAACCCCTCTATCATTGCGGCTATCGCCGCCGCAGGCACAGACAAATTATTAACAAGATTATTGATGCGCTTGTCTATGACATCGGTGTTACCTAAGTCATCAGCTTTTAGCCGGGCTAGCAGTTCGTCAAAGAGATCGCTATCCACGCCTCGCTGACCAGACGGCGCATCAGCAATATCGTCAAGTTCGCGACACAGTTGATAAAGCTCGGCAGCGGCATACAACTGCTGATCTGCAAGAAAAACCGAGGCCCAACGAAAAGTCTTGCCATGCCGACTGAGTGTGCTAAGCGCCTCTCTATGCTGAGCGGACTTCATCCGACGCCTCACTAGCAACATGATTAATACCTGATTGCGCGTCTTCAATAAGCAGCGCTTCTACTACTTTCGCAGAAGATACTACGCCGGGGAGGCCGGCACCCGGATGCGTACCTGCGCCAGTAAAATACAAATTACTGATCTTCGGGTCGCGATTATGGTATCTGAAATAAGCTGATTGCGAGAGTATTGGCTGAATTGAAAACCCAGCGCCGAACTCCGACTTGTACTGATCTTTAAAATCTTCAGGCGTCATATAAAAATCCGCACAAATAGTCGATTCCAAGCCGGGTAGTATCGTACGATCGAGCGCAGTCACAATCCGATCTCGTAGCTTTGGACCCTCTACCGACCAATCGGTATTCGACTGCAAGTTCGAGACAGGACAAAGTGCATAGAAACTCTCGCAACCCTCAGGTGCAAAGCTCGCATCAGTCGCAGTTGGGCGATGCAAATATAAAGAAAAGTCCTCGGGGACGACATGCTTATCAAAAATATCCTTTAATAATTCTTTGTGCCTCGGACCTAGCCAAATCGTGTGATGGGCGATGTCTGGATAGGTTTTTCGACTACCAAAATACAACACAAACAGACCCATAGAGTATTTTGTCAGCTTGTCAGGTCTTCGAATAAGCTGCCTGCGTAAATTCGAGGGCAGCAAATGCTTATAGGCATAGGGCGCATCGCCATTGAAAATAACATTGTCTGCTGCAATAAAACTACCCACAGCCGTATCAACGCCACGGGCCCGTCCATTCTCAATTCGGATCGCGGTCACATCTGTCTCAAGCCTAACGGTTATGTTCTGCTCCAGCATTAAACGCGTCAATGCATCCACGAGAGCGCCCGTACCACCCATACAGAAATGCACGCCCCACTTACGCTCTAAATAGTGAATCAAGGTATAAATTGAAGTCGTCGTGTACGGGTTACCCCCAACTAATAAGGGGTGCACCGAAAACACTTTGCGCAAATGCTCATCTTTTATGAAGCGGCTAACCAGACCATAAACGGTGTGGTAACTTTTCAACTTTAGTAGCGCCGGCACCTGCTTGAGCATTGTGCTGATCGAAGTAAAAGGGCTGGCCGATAACTGTTCAAAACCCACCTCGAAGATCGATTTAGACAATCGAAGTAGCGCCTTATAACCCTCAACGTCTTTTTCATTAAAACGTGCGATCTCGGCATAGGTATGCTCGATATCGCCCTTATAAGCAAATGTTTGTCCGTCATCAAAATAGAATTCATACCAGGTATCGAGTGGCACAATTGTTACGTAGTCGGCTAGTTCGCGGTCAAAAAGTGCAAAGAGTTCCTCGAACAAAAATGGGGCAGTGATAACGGTGGGGCCAGCATCATGCTTAAACCCCTCGCGCTCAAATACTTGCGCACGCCCGCCTAATCGAGACAACCGTTCAACGATCGTAACATCATGACCTAGAGCCCTACATCTTAACGCTGACGCTATACCACCAAAACCCCCACCGACAACAAGCGTTTGCGTCACGAAAAATCCTGCTTTAGTTGATTTAGCTCTGCCCCAAGCCAGTTATGGAATGGGCGAATGTAGGGTATTAGCCCCGATGGTAGCGCCTGTAGCTGCTTACTGGCTTCATCAAAGTGCTGTAAAAGCAATCTTGAGGTTTGATTAAACGCATCAGAATTCTTAACTTTCTGCCACCATCGTCGTGTCTCTACAGTGTCAGCAATCAACTGTGCACTGCGGATTCGATCTGCCCAAATATCGAAGATGGCGCCCTCTCTGCGATCTAACGCGGTTCTAAAGTTCGCTATTACTGCATTCGGTCGGCAGTTAGCCAAGTCGGAACAAGGGCTATTGGCCCCGTCGGACCCACTAAAATTACGCAGATCATTAGCGATCTGAAAGCAGAGCGCCGACGATTCAAAGTAACCGCTGATTGCCTGATCACTGGTGTTTTTACTGGCAAAATATTGCGCACCGATTACCGGCAAACTTAGTAAGGGTGCAGTTTTAGCGGTCGCAATTAGCTGATATTTTTCCCAGTCTGGGTAGCCAATAAAAACAAATTCGCTGGCTTGGCCGCCAATAATCGCCTGCATATGCTGGGCAAATACGCCAATACAGGGGGCCGGCGCATCAATCTTCGCCAGAATCCCAAATGCAGTGCCGATGTAATAGTCCCCAAGGCAGATAGCAATAGACTCGCCAAAACGCTTAAATACTGTATCGCGGCCTCGTCGCTGAAGGTCGCCGTCACAGATATCATCATGAATTAGTGATGCGTTGTGGAGTAGCTCAACCGCAGCCGCCCAACCAAGCGCACGCTCAGATGAAACACCGAAATACTGGGCCGACTGGTAGGCGATTACCCCACGCAGCTGCTTCCCAGGCTGGGCAAGATGAAACTTAGATGCCTCGCGCAAAGCAGGGGGCACCATATTTAGGTAGTCAGCAGTCACCGCAAGGATTCGTACCGGGTCACTAACTTGTGCCCCCTTCGACTCAGCGTCAGTCATCACTAATCGATCAGCCTCTGGCACTAAAATTCCACTGTTCATCTGGAATATACCTCCAGTTATTTTATTGTCCCTTACCCTAACAAATTTCGCACGTGCTTGTATCGGTTCAGATAACAAAAAAAACCTCATAGCGCCCGCGCTGGCGGCACGTTTAAAAGCGCTAAATAATTCACCACGCGGAGCGCTGCGCACGGCTACCTCCATTAGCATATTTTAAAAATTGAGGTTTTTCTTGTAAAAAGTGACAAATGTAAAATTTTGAGGCATGCTCGGGCGAGTGCACCAATACGTGCACCCGTTTTTATTGAACCTCGAGCTAGAATAATTAGGAGAACGTCTATGTTAAAAAGCAAAAGCCTTTGGCTAAAGACCGGAATAGTCGCACTATTCTCAGTCGGTGCCAGCTCAGCCTTCGCAGGTGAGATGCTTCAATCCGGTGACTTCGTTGGCTACTCGTTTTGGTTGATCTCAATGGCCTTAGCTGCGTCAACAGTATTCTTCCTGATGGAATCCATGCGTATTGGCGGTAAGTGGGGAACAAGCTTAACTGTTTCAGCACTCGTAACTTTCATCGCGGCATTCCATTACATGTACATGCGTGAGGTTTGGGTTACTACGGGCACATCGCCCACCGACTTCAGATACATCGATTGGCTATTAACCGTGCCATTGTTGATGATCGAGTTCTACTTGATCCTGGCAGCTATCACTGCAGTTTCTGGTGGTATCTTCTGGCGATTACTCCTCGGCACACTCGTGATGCTCGTTCCTGGCTACATGGGCGAAGCAGGCTATATGGACCAAACCGTTGGCTTCATCATCGGTATGGTTGGTTGGGCGTTCATCCTCTATGAAATCTTCATGGGTGAAGCCAGCAAAGTCGCTGCATCGCAGGCATCAGCAGCGGTTCGAAAGTCTTACGGTTTAATGAAATGGACTGTCACTATTGGCTGGTCCATCTACCCAATCGGTTACTTCTTCGGCTACCTAGCTGGCGGTACTGATCCAGGTACATTGAACATCGTGTACAACCTGGCAGACGTATTGAACAAGATCGCATTTGGTCTGTTTATTTGGTACGCAGCAAACCAGGAGACCTCAGCGAAAGCTTAAGGTCAACCGTGCATCTAACCGTGCATTCAAAGCCGCCGCAAGGCGGCTTTTTTTATGCCTAAAAGCAACAGTTAGGGGTCAATCCCACCAGAATTACTCGCGCTTGAATGTAGAACCTACGTTAGCGCTTGGTAACTACACGCCAGCTGAATGGCGCAAACGGACTTGTGCAGTTACCGCTAAGGCCTTGCAGGCGCTATTGTTCATTCAATCTCCCGCCGGAATGGCGGCAAGGCATTGAGTAAAAGCTGGCCGTAGCGCTGAGTCACTAGGCGACGATCGAGGATTGAGATAGTGCCACTGTCTGATTCGGTGCGTAATAATCGGCCACAGGCTTGCACCATTCTTAACGCGGCATCGGGCACCATGATTTCCTGAAACGCATTGCCGCCATTGGCCTCGATCCATTCACTCAAGGTCGCACCAACGGGGTCATCGGGTACGGCAAACGGTATTTTGACGATAACTACATGCTCGCAATAGGCACCAGGCAAGTCGATACCTTCAGCAAAACTGGCGAGCCCAAAAATAATACTCGATTGTCCTGCATTAATCCGCCGCTTCTGGGTCGCGACAATCTCGCTTTTCGACAAATCACCCTGGACCAGCACTAATGCTTGAAATTCAGCGCCCAGCGCATCCCTAATTCGAAACATCTGGCGCCAAGAAGCAAACAATACCAGCCCACCTTTGACCCCCTGAAGCAATTCAGGCAATAAACCCGCGACCTCCGCGTTATGCTCTTCGGCCTGGCGCGGATCAGTGACCATCATCGGCACCCGAAGTACGGCTTGCTCCGCATATTGGAATGGACTCGCCAGGGCTCTAAAGCGATTATCTGGATGGATACCGACACGCCGTTGAAAGCGCCCGAAATCACCACCCATTGCCAGCGTTGCCGACGTCAATACGGCACCGAAACAGCGCGACCAAAGCAAAGCTTCCAGCGTGTCGTGCACCGACACCGGGCTGGCGCTAATTTGCACTTCATCGTTATCGCGAAAACTAACCCAGCGAGCTGTCGGTGGTTGACCCACCGTGTCAGTGATCATGAAATTTTGCCACAGGCCCGCACCACCGGCCAAGCGGGCATTCACCGCGGCGATCATCGGCAGCCAATACTCTAGCTGCTCTTGCATCGGATCTGAATCGCTCATCCGGTCTTCAATCGCTGACTGAATCAAATTCGTCTGGCTATTCAGGCGTTGCATCGCCTGGTACAGGGTCTCGCTAATGGCAACCAATGCTGGGTCAGCATGACCACCGGGAAACCGATAGCGACGCTCCCGATCTTCACCTTCCGCCAACTCGCGAAGTGGCTCAACTACATTGATGACGGCTTGCAACTGCTCAATCAAATGGGTTATCCCATCTTCAAGCTGGATTAAATTCCGGGGCAAGCCCCCGATCTCCCCTAACTCCGCCGCCATCAGGCGCAGCGCGTTGGGTTGCTGTTCCAGCCACGTCTGAGTGGCACGCAACAGCTGAAAATTGGAGAAGTGATTGATGGCCTTATCCGGCAGGTGGTGACCCTCATCGAAAATATAGATCGTATCCTCAGGTGCAGGCAGTACAGCACCGCCACCCATCATCAGGTCGGCCAACACCAAATCATGGTTGCTGACGATGCAATCAACCCGGTGAATCTGTTCGCGGGCGCGATAGAAAAAGCAATTTTCGTAGTGGGAACATTTGCGTCCGGTGCAAGTCACATGATCGGTACTCACTGGAAACCAGGCATCATTTTCAAGTTCAGTGGACCAGCTGTCTCGCTCACCATCCCAGTCGCCTCGACCTAATCGAGCCAGCATTTCCTCGTATAACGCTTGATGCGAGGCGTCCATCGACAGCATCTCATCGTCATACAGGGCAAGACTATGATTATTCGCGCCTGCCGCCTGCAAAGCCAAGTCTAGTCGCGCCAGACATAAATAACGTCGCCGGCCTTTGGCTAGGGCGAAACTGAAATCGAGGCCTGAATGCTGTCGAATATCCGGCAGATCTAACAGTACGATCTGCTCCTGCAGCGCGACGGTAGCCGTTGCGATCACCAGGCGCTTTCCCAGCGCCTTGGCAATGGGTAACGCCGCAATGGCATAGGCAACCGTCTTACCGGTGCCGGTGCCCGCCTCAACCACACAGATGGGATTTGTGGATAGCCGGTCGCCGTCAGCATCTACCTCGATACTGCCCAGCGTATTAGCGATATCGGCGATCATTTGTCGCTGGCAATGGCGCGAGGTGTAGCCTTTTTCCTCAAGCAGCCGGGAATAGGCCATTTGGATCTCGGTTTTTAATTCAGCACTGATCATTGACGAGGCGTACCTGGATTGCGCATCATCCACCCTTCACATTCAAGGGATGACAGGCAGTGTTCATAAGAGGGCAGATCATAACATTCAAGCTCCAGAGTAAATACTATCTGCTGTCGATCCTGGCAGCCACATTTTGCTCCCTGACTCAGGCTGCGGACCCATTGCCATTAGCCACGTTAAACATGCCCACCGGCTTCAATATTGCGGTATTCGCTGACGTGGAGAACCCCCGGCAGATGGCGCTCGGTGACGACGGCGAGATTTACGTCGGTAGCTTAAGGGCCGGTAAAGTGCACCTGGTTCGGGATACTAATGGTGACGGCAAAGCCGATCAGGTGACAGTGGTCGCCGCAGACCTGGACTTACCCAGTGGGCTCGCCTATCGAGACGGCGATCTGTATGTCGGCGCCCTCAACCAAATCCTTGTCTTTCGGAATATCCAACAACAACTGCGGAACAAGGCGCCAGACCAACTCGCCACCAGCGAGGTACTGACAGCCACCTTGCCGGCAGAGCGCCATCACGGCTGGAAGTATCTTGAGTTTGGTCCCGATGGCTATCTGTACATCCCCGTCGGTGCGCCCTGCAACATCTGTCAGCCAGACTCGCCCTTTGCCTCTATCCAACGCATGAATATCAACACGAGCCCGGCGGTATTCGAGCCCTTTGTCAAGGGTGTCCGCAATACGGTGGGATTCGACTGGCACCCAGACACCGGCGAACTGTGGTTCACCGACAATGGCCGGGACATGCTTGGCGACGATCTACCGCCCTGCGAGCTGAACCGTGTCAGCCAGGCGGGCCAGCACTTTGGCTATCCCTTCTTTCACGGCCAGAGCATTCCTGACCCGGAGTTCTCTGCCGGCCACAATCCGACTGACTACATCGAGCCGGCACTCGACCTCGACCCTCACGTCGCACCCTTAGGCATGATGTTCTATACGGGCACTATGCTGCCCGCGGCATACCACAAGCAAGTCCTGATCCCTGAGCATGGTTCTTGGAATCGAACACCCGAGGCTGGCCATACAGGCTACCGTATTACGGTCGCCCGCATGGACGATCAGGGCGTCATGCATTACGAAATACTGGTCGATGGCTGGCTACAAGACAATGTCGCCTGGGGTCGGCCCGCCGACTTGCTCCAAATGGCCGACGGTAGCATCTTGATTGCCGATGACAAGGCTAACGTCATCTACCGGCTCAGCTATTCGCAGCCGTAGATCGAGACCTTAAGCGCCTGACAGATCACGTCTCGCCGAATGGAGCAAAAGGCTATTCGTCGACACCCGTATCCTGGCGCGCTTGGTCGCTGTCTTCGGAGATCAATTCAACAATCTCAACTGAAGTATTTCTGACCGCGACGAAGGGTTCGAAATGGTCTCGCGTCACCTCATGAAACTGAATGCGATACAGCGTCCAACACACCAGCAGCGCCAGGGCCACGGCTGAAACAATGAAGAGTGCCTGGTGCGTGTAACCAATTAAAAAAGCCACAATAAGCGGGCCAAACACCGAACCCGCACTGTTCATCATCAGCACACCGCTGGCGATCTCCATCAAGGACAAACTGGTATTGTCGTTGGCGTGGGCCAGACACAAGGAATACAGTGGAAATGTCATACCACCAAAAAGGAACATCGTGGCGTAAATCAATCCAGGACTATAACTCAACAACACCGTCGCCGACAGACAAGTCAACATACCTAACAGGGCCAGCCCTGCAATCACATAACGCCGATCGACTCTGTCGGATAAGCGCCCGACTGGGTATTGAAAAACGGTACCGCCCAGTATCGTCACCGCCATAAACATACCAATCTGTTCTTTTTCCAGACCGTTGACGCTCGCCACGACAGGCCCGAGAGCCCAGAACCCGCCGGTGACCAAGCCACCGAAGAAGGCGCCCACCATGGCGACCTGGGAAGCGGCCACTACTCGCGCAAGTCGAAATTGGACCACGGGAATCGGCCCAGGCAGTGAACTCGAGGTCAAACCAATGGGTACAACACCCAAGACCAGCAAGGCCGCCGCCAGCATAAACAGACCCGGAAAGCCGAGTTCAAAGCCCACCAATAATTGGCCGATACAGATCGACACCAACGTAATTATGATATAAACCGACAAAACACTGCCTCGATGTTCAACGGCAGTCTTCTCATTGAGCCAGCTCTCAATCACCATGTACACACCGGCAAATGCCCAGCCGGAAACGGCTCTGGATAGCATCCAAAACCAGAATTGATCTACAAGCCCGATAAACAGCAAGGCCGCCGTCGCAGCTGCAATCAAGACGGCAAAAACACGGATATGACCGACTCTCGCAACCAATCGCGGGATCGTCAGACAGCCAACTACGAATCCTATAAAATAGCTGGAACCAGTATAGCCGATCAACTCCGGCGCCCAATCTAGACTCACGGCATAGAGCGGCACCAAAGTCAGTTGCAGGCCATGGCCAAGCAGCAGTATCGCTACCGAAGCTAGCAGCGCCGTTACCGATATTAATAAACCGGTCATGTGTTTAATTCCGAATAAAGGGCAGAGATACAGCCTGAAGTACAGACGGTATTTAACCGCCGCTTCAATCGCGGGCGATTATACCCATCCACTGGCATTTGTCTGCTAAGGACCGACAAAAATTATACCGAAAGTGACCAGACAGCCAAGTTGAGTGATTCGCCAGGCGTTACCGGGACAATAAGACAGTATCGGGCTCTGCGGACGCAGGGCCAACCGAGTCGGGGTCTTCTGCTTTAGCGATCACGCCAGCGACTCTTATTGCCAGCACTATTCTTGTCAACGCTATTCTTGCCAAAGCTATTCTTGCCAAAGCTATTCTTGCCAAAGCTAGGCGACCCATCAGCCCAAGACGCATATTGAGACTTAGTCCTTGAGGGGAGTAGATCCGCCTGTCACCGCACGGTGGCCAAAACGGTAGCCAAAACGGTGGCCCTATGCTCAGTGCATTCCCTGAATCTGTGAAAAAATCTAGAGGCCTGATGTCCAGGTGGAAAACTGCGCTCGCGCGCCATTAGAAATGAACCGGGTCATGCCTCGGGCAAGCGCCTTGGCACCATCGGACACCTCAAGGGGTTTGATAAAACCACCGATGGCCATCATGGTAAATACAATCTGAATATTAGCGGGCACACTGATTTGAACAAATATACGAGATTCGATCATATCCAACGTGGCTAGAAAGGGATTATAGCTGGTCAGGATCATAGATCCGACGAACACTCCGGGGGACAAGGAGATAAGAATATTGCGGGGTCATATCGCCAGGATAACGGTGAGCACTGGCGGCAATAGCGACGACAGGCCGTAATCAGGCATCAACTAAATAACCAGCCAAACCAGCCACGATCCAAATTTTTCTCACAACCCTTGAGCTGGGTGCCGTAGGTACTACTTCGCCGCGCCACTTTTTTTGAGACATCTTTCAGCCACTGCTTTTTGGCAAAGGAGCGCTTTGCAAAGCCCCCCTGGCCCTCATGGTAGGCAAGGTAGAGGTTGTAGGCATCAGTCTTGCCGATACGGTTCCTTCGATGACTCTGGTCGTTATACCAGCCAATAAAATCGATGGCATCATCAAAGTCGTTGCGATCCGCTCCCCAACTTCCCGTGGAGCGTTTATACGAGTCCCAGGTCTCATCAATCGCCTGGGAATAACCATAGGCACTGGCTGGCCGAGGGCCAGGAATGACCCAAAGTATCTTGGTTCTCGGCGGTTTAGCGCGTGATTGAAATGCAGACTCTTGATGAATAAACGCCATCATCACTGGGATCGATGTACCCCAACGCCTGGCAGCTTTGCGTGCGTCTTTGTACCAGCCAGACTTTTCATAAAATATTTCACACAGGTTGTCTGGCTTTTCCGGAGGGGCTGACGCGCAACCGACCAGACTCAACAGTACTAATGAACTCAAAACAACTTTCATGACCCTTGGATTCCATGTTTAGCTAGCATTTCCAGTAGTGCGGTTTCGTCCAGGACTGGCACGCCTAACTCAAGCGCCTTAGCCAGTTTTGATCCCGCTGCATCACCTGCCACGACACAGCTCGTGTTCTTGGAAACCGAACCGCTGACTTTCGCACCAAGGGATTGCAACTTTGCCTTTGCTTCATTTCGAGTGAGTATTTTCAAGGTACCTGTCAAAACCCAACTCTGACCTGTTAAAGCGGCAGCGTCAACACTCGAAGTTTCCGCTTGCCAGTGGATCCCTGCAGCCAACAGCTCATCGATGACTTTTTGATTATTCTGTTGATGGAAGAACGTCAGGATTTTTTCTGCGACTATCGGACCTACATCTGGAACAGCCTGCAACAGCTCGTTATTTGCGGCGCGCAAGGCATCAATATCGCCAAAAAACAGCGCCAGATTCCGCGCCGTGGACTCACCCACCTCAGAGATACCCAGCGCATAAATAAATCGTGCCATGGTCGTCAACTTACTTTTCTCCAGCGCCTCCAACAGATTGTTGGCGGATTTCGGCGCCATTCGCTCGAGCCCAAGCAATTTCGACTCGGTTAAGCTGTATAAATCCGCGGGATTCTCGATCAAGCCTTCATCAACCAGTTGACTTACCAGTTTAGTTCCCAGACCCTCGATATCCAGCGCCAGTCTAGACGCAAAATGACGAATGCTTTCTTTGCGCTGGGCACTACAAAACAACCCACCACTGCAACGTGCAATAACCTCACCTTCAACCAGGATGATTTCAGCACCGCAGGCCGGGCAATGATCAGGCATCGTTATCGACCGGGCATGCAATGGACGTTGGGATCGATCAACGGCAACCACCTTGGGAATGACGTCACCGGCCCGCTGCACCAAAACCCGATCACCAATCATTAACCCTAGTCGACCCACTTCATCCATATTATGCAGCGTCGCATTACTAATAGTTACGCCACCGATTTTGACCGGCTCAAGTCTGGCCACTGGCGTAATAGCGCCGGTTCGGCCCACTTGAAACTCTACATCTACCAACCGCGTATAGCCCTCTTCGGCAGGAAATTTGTGGGCGATGGCCCAGCGTGGTGTGCGAGTCAGAATACCCAGGCGCTGCTGCAGCGACATGCTATTCACTTTGAAAACCACACCATCGATTTCATAGTTCAGCTCAGCTCGGCGCGTGAGCATTTTTTCATAGTAGGTTCGACACATCGCCGCTCCTTTAACCACCTCAACTAGCGGGTTAACCCGCAACCCCCAGTCCTGTAATTGCTGTAAAATGCCGGCCTGCGTCGGCGGTAAATCGCCACCTTCCACCAACCCGACGCTGTAACAGTACATCGTCAGTTTGCGTTTCGCCGTCAGTCTTGAGTCCAGTTGCCGCAAACTACCAGCAGCCGCATTGCGTGGATTGGCGAAAAGTTTTTCACCTCGCGCTTGAGCCTCAGCATTGATCGCCAGAAATGTTGACTTGGCAATATAAATCTCACCCCGCACTTCCAGTCGGTCCGGCCAACCTTGGCCCTGCAGCCGCAAGGGAATCGATTCTATCGTTCTGACATTCTGCGTAATATCCTCACCGGTTGCACCATCACCACGAGTCGCCCCCCTGACTAATTGTCCATCGACATACAGAAGGCTGACAGCGACGCCATCAATTTTTGGCTCGCAGACAAACTCAAGCGTATCAACGGTGCCTAAACGTGCCTTAATTCGTCGCTCAAAGTCTTCCAAGTCAGCCTCGCTAAACGCATTTTCCAGCGACAGCATTGGCATCTCATGTTGAATTTGGGAGAACGCTGACAGGGGCGTGGCACCGACTCGTTGCGTTGGCGAGTCATCGGTGACGAGCTCCGGATACTGCGCCTCAAGAGATTTTAGCTCGCGAAAAAGTTGATCGAATTCCGCATCAGAAATAATCGGCGAATCGAGGGAGTGGTACTGGTGGTTATGCCGGTTTATGGCGTCGCGAAGACGCATTGCTTGTTCAACTATTTCGGCAGGTAGGGACATGCAAATTCATCGGTGCTGCCAGTCTCGAAATCACCAGCTTAGTGAAAGTAAGTATCAACAAAGGCCTGAAGCTCTTGCTGATCGCGCATCATCGTGGATCGTGTCAGCGGCGCCCTTGACTCGTCCTTGATCTCGCCATCGAGCTGGGTCGCCAGGTATTCTGCCAGACCCAGCATCTCATGATAAACGCCAACAGGATCTGTCAGTTCATGGGCACGCATAAACAAGCTAACCGCAGGCGTCTTAAAGGTATGCATCGTCGATGGGTCGAAGGCACCTGGCTCTACCGCGTTGACCAGGCTAAATAACGACCGGCCATCAGGCGCAAGTCGATGATAGATACCCATCTCTCCAAACGTCATGTTTTGCTGTCGCAAGCAGGTCAATAAGGCGTTGCCGCTAAAATCTTTATGCCGCGCACTGACATACAGCACCACAAATTTCTCCGGACAGTCGACACCGGCCCGGGGACTCGCCGGCGAATTCGGCACTTCAGTTTCGAAAACTGCGGTTTCTAGCCCCCCGCTTTCTGATAAATTACTTTCGCCCAGACTGGTTTCGAATACGCGCACTGACTCGGCTTGGTCTTCAGGCAGCGCGTCCTGCGAAACAGAGAGATCCACAGATTCCATCAATACGGGCACGGCTTCGACCAGATCTAAGTTAGCCTGCGTCGGCTTGATGAGCACGCGGGCCCCGCCATTGGGCAGTTCACCCCTGTAGGGCGCCAGCTCATCGGCATCCAGCTTAGGTTCATGTCGCGAGTTCACAAATGACTTATCCAGGGCCATTTTAAGGGTGCTGCGGTTCGATCGCATGCGCCAGTACCCATGTAACAGCACCGCAACAATAAATACCGACCCCAGGATGAGCAACCAATCACGCAAGCCGAATTCTATTAGAGACTCCATCTTATCGATTCCGTCAGCAAATGGTGCTTACTAGCGTCAAATTGCCGCCAGCGCCACGGCTTCATCTACGTCAACGGATACCATCCGCGACACCCCAGGTTCGTGCATTGTAACGCCCATAAGTTGTTCCGCCATCTCCATCGCAATTTTATTGTGAGTAATGTAGATAAACTGAACTGTTTTCGACATTTCCTTTACGAGATTAGAATACCGCACCACATTAGCATCATCCAACGGTGCATCAACTTCATCCAGCATACAAAATGGCGCTGGGTTCAGGCTGAATATAGAAAACACCAAGGCGATCGCCGTCAGCGCCTTCTCGCCACCTGAGAGCAAGTGAATGCTCGAATTGCGTTTTCCTGGTGGCCTTGCCATAAGACCAACACCCGTATCCAGCAAATCATCGCCGGTCATTTCCAGATAGGCATGGCCACCACCGAAGACCTTGGGGAACAGCTGCTGGAGTCGTGAATTCACCTTATCGAAGGTCTCTTTAAACCGTGTACGAGTTTCTACGTCGATCTTGCGAATCGCGGTTTCAAGGGTTTGTAGCGCCTTCTCAAGGTCTTCGTTCTGGGCATCAAGGTACTGTTTTCGCTCTGATTGCACTTTGTATTCATCGATAGCCGCGAGATTAATAGCCCCGAGCCGCTGAATTCGATTACCCAATCGTACCATGCTCTCTTCCCACTCAACTTCATTAGCCGCCTCGGGTAGATTTTCCAGCAAAGCATCCAGATCTTGCTTGTCAGCGACCAACTGCTCACGAATCGTGGCTCGCCTGACCTCGAGTCCTTGCCAATCCATTCGCACTTGCTCCAGACTGGTCCGTACCTGCTCGATAGTCTCATCAACCCGACTACGCTGTTGCTCCAGTTCGCGAATACTATACTCGCCTGCAGTAATTCGCTGCCGCGCCGATGTCAGTGCAGTCTCGACTTCAAGGCGCTTTTCGAGCTGGATTTCCAGTTCCTGCTTTAGCAGTACCTGTGGTTCCTCACTCTCGCTCAAACTGGCTTCGAGGGCTTTCTTACGCTCAGCGAAGATCAATTGCTGTTCCTGCAAGCGGGACATGGCCTGCTCGGTCGATACCACTGCAGAACCCAGGGACTGGATTTTCAACGCTAGCTGGTGCGATGCATCACGGTGCTCGCGGGCCTTGGAACGAGAATTTTCTAGCGCCTGCTGACATTCATGTCGCGCTTGCTGAAGCACAGCGCGTTGCTGGGTATCCTGCTCCATCTGGTCCAGCGCTTCCTGCAAGATATCTCGGGCAGCCTTGAGATTTTGCTCGTCTTCCTCAACATGTTCCGTATCAGCCTCAATTTCTGCAGTTGTACGCTGCAGATCAGCTTTGACCTGATCGACCTGGAGTTTTTTCGCGCCCAATTGGGCGCGAGTCTCACTGAAAGATCGCTGTAATTGAACCAGTCGGTTTTGTTCCACTTCACGATCTCGCTCAGCTAACTGCAAACTCGCGACGCCAGACTCGAGGCTGTCCGTCAGACTGCTCACTTCATGCTCAAGCACTTCTATTTGTTCGACCAATATCTTCAATTCGGCCTGACGTTTCAGCACACCGGCAGTGGAATCCCGATCTTTACTCACTCGCAACCACTGCTGCCCCAACCAGATACCGTCCGCCGTGATCACCGATTCGCCAGCCTGTAGCTGGGTCCGCAGCATCAACGCAGCAGGCAAATCAGCGGCGACATAGACACCTGAGAGAATATCCGTCAAGTCCGTTGCGCTGGTGATTTTACTCAGCAGCGTCGCCGCAGCTATTCTTGTGTCAGGTGGTGTGACATTGATGACATTGGCTATAAAGCTCAACGAACCCTTATCAAAATCACCCAGCAACTGGGCGACAACGTCAACACCATCCACACATACTGCCTGCAAGTAGTCACCCAGAACAGTTTCAGCCGCATTCGACCATGGGTCCTCGACATCGATACGTTCGCCGAGGCGACCATTAGCCTTCAGGCTATGGCGCTCCAGCCAACTGACTTCCGCATCATCTTGCTGGCCCAAGGCTGCTTGCTGCAGGGCTTCAAGGGAGGCAAACCGACCTCGAAGACTCTGCAACCGACTACGCTTCTCATCAAGCAAACTAGTCAAATTTTGATTTTCTTCGCGCTGGCCTTCAATCCGCGCGACCAGTGCCCGCACTTCCTCTTCAACTCGAGCTATTTGTTCTTCCTGAACTTCCAGCATTGATTGCAGAGGACCGACTTCTTCCTCCACCATCTGTTGTTCCTGCAAACGCCCGAGATCCGCTTTCAATGCGACCAGGCGGCGGTTCAAGCGTTCCGTAGATTGCTCCAGCGAGCCCATCTTCGATTGCTGAACCTGCGCCTTGTTCTGGGCCTGCGCTGCACCCTGATTGAAGGCTTCCCATGACTGCTGCCAAGCTTGCATGCCCTGCTCAGCTTCGGTCAGTTGCATGCCCGAAGCTTCCTCTGTTTCTCGCACCTGTTCTTGCTGTGGCTCAGTCTGGGCGAGCTCATGTCGCAACTCACCGAGTTTGCGCTGATCAGCATCTATATCGGCGCGGATCTTGTACCAGTTTTCACTGACTTCTTCGAGATCCTTGTTACGTTGCTGGTTACGCTCGTTCTGAAACTGAATCGAATCTTCGATTCGCGCGATTTCAGTGCCGATATCATAAAAGCGCTTTTGAATTTCGTTCGTCTCGTCGGACAGGGCGATAAGCACCTGGCGTTTCTCTTCCACTTCCGCATCAATTCGACGCAAGTCGGCAACACTGGCATCTTGAGCAATTTGCAACCGACTGATATTGGCTTCTTTCACCTTAGTATCGGCGCTGATAGTTCGCCATTTCAGCGCCTGCAGCTGAGACTTGACCTCGCGCTCTTCTTGCTTGAGCTCAGTGTAACGTTCTGCGGCTCGAGCTTGCCGTTCAAGATGATGTAGCTGACGTCCGAGTTCGTCCCGCAAATCACTTAAGCGGTCCAAATTATCGCGGGTGTGACTGATGCGTCGCTCCGTTTCTCGGCGCCGTTCCTTGTACTTGGAGATTCCCGCCGCTTCCTCAATATAGACCCGTAATTCTTCTGGCCGAGCCTCGATCAGGTTGCTGATCATGCCCTGCTCGATAATAGAATAGCTGCGCGGCCCCATGCCCGTACCCAGAAATATGTCAGTGATGTCTTTGCGACGACACTTCTGGCCATTTAAGTAGTAGTTAGACTGGCCATCACGAGTGACCTGACGCTTGATTGAAATCTCACTGTAGGCCGCATATTCGCCGCTCAGGCCACCTTCGGTATTATCGAAAATCAACTCTATATTCGCCTGACCCACCGGCTTGCGGGTGGTTGAACCGTTAAAAATCACATCCGCCATCGACTCCCCACGCAAGGTCTTGGCTGATGATTCTCCCATCACCCAACGCACAGCATCAATAATATTGGATTTACCGCAGCCATTGGGACCGACAACAGCGCAGAGATTCGAGCGAAAAGGCACAGTAGTGGGATCTACGAAGGATTTGAACCCTGCGAGTTTGATGGCTTGCAAACGCATAAATTAATCTCACTCCAGCCTAAAATAGCAGACGCTTCGGGTAATGTCCGGCGCCCGTAAAACCGCATATTCTATGCTAATCCTGAGGCTTACGCCCCAATAAATTACGTCAGCCGAGCATTAGCGGGGAGCTGACGAATTGGTTCACCGCAGCTTGACGAAGATGGCACCGGAATTCTGCCCGTCTTGACCATAACCCAGGATATCACCTCGAAATTGCCTGGCTCGCAGCGCTTCAAAAACCGCCTCTCGAATCAGCCCGGAGCCGACGATAAGCCTCAAACCCGCTGCCCGTCCTATCTCCGCTTCAACAAATAATCGCTCAAGTTTGATCAGCGCCTCATGGACCCGTTCCTGTTGATGCGCAATATCTTCTGTGAGCACGTAGCCGTCAGTTTGGCGCGCCACATGATCGTCACATTTGGGACACCGGCTAATATCTCTCGGAACGCGCATACCACAGCTGAGGCAGTCTATAAGGTTACTACCGGGCTTGATCAACATGCTCTGCTCCTCGCAAAAATTCATCTTGGACGCACGAATTCTCTGGCCTGCAGGCTCACCTATACGCTTGACTAACGCTTGACTACAACGAACAACAGGGGCTGAACAGCCTTCACCTAACTTCGGTCACAACGACCCTTCACCTATGCGGTCGCAATGGTCTCATAATCACTCACTGCAGTACAATTCACCGTCGTCCCTAACGACGGCGGCCTCAATGGCCACCCAACCGATGCTAATAATAGGCGACATCCCCGTCAAGGTTTGAAATTCGACGCCACTTCAACATTGAATCCGACAATCCCGAGTCTCGTAGTTGAAACCCTGGCAACGAAACCATGTATAATTCCTTTTGATTTTTCGATCTCACTCCCGTGCCAAACAAGGACCTTTCCAGATGCTTTTCAAGAATGCATCAGTTTACCGACTGACCAAACCCTTCGAGCCCACTGCGGAAGAACTTCTCGCGTTGCTAGAAAAAAATGCCTTCGTCCCCTGCGCGGGTTTACGGCCTTCCAGCTTTGGCTGGGTATCACCCATCAAGGACATCGAAGATGCCCCTCTGGGCCATGAAGTGGCCGGCAGCATCTTGCTCTGCGCCCGCCGGGAAGACAAAGTCATTCCACCTAGCGCACTGAACGAGGCCATCGCCGAGCGTGTTAATCGGATCGAGAGTATGGAAGGTCGAAAACTCAGATCTAAAGAGAAGCTGAATATCAAAGACGATGCCCTCGCAGAATTGTTGCCGCGAGCACTGGCGCGCTCCAAGCAAATCATGGGCTATATTAACCCGGCATCAAATCTGCTGGTGATTGATACTGCCAATGCCTCGGAAGCCGAACTATTCATTAACTGCCTTCGCGATTCAGTGGGCACTTTGTCCGTCGTACCCCCACAGGTCAAATCCAAACCTACTGACGTTTTTAGCCAGTGGCTGATGCACAGAAAACTGCCGGAACATTTCGCCCTGGGCGACCAGTGCGACCTTGTCGACCCAGAAGACGGTGCCTCTGTAACCTGTAGAAAACAAGATCTAGATACGCAGGAGATTCGCCATCATCTTGAGGCCGGCAAAATGTGCACTAAGCTAGGATTACGCTGGTACGGCGATCTACGCTTGGCCGTTGACAAAGACTTGATCCTACGCCAGCTCAAGATTGAATCCAGCGACGACGATGCGGAAGATGAAGACAATCCCATTGCCAGAATGGATGCGGCTTTCGTCAATATGACACTGGAGTTCTCCCGATTTTTGCCGGCGCTGTTCAGCGCTCTGGGTGGCGAAACCCTGGCCATCGATGACGAATAACCCGCATCCGTTGACCGCACTATCACCACCAGTCAGACGTTAACAATCTGGACAATGCAGCGTACACTCTAGCCATCTGACGGGCTCAACATTACGGAGTAGGCGGCATGAACAGATTGGCGAATAAAGTGGCTATTATTACCGGCGGCGCTAGCGGCATTGGCGCCGGCACGGTGCGACGTTTTGTCGAGGAAGGCGCAAAGGTTGTCATCGCCGACATCCAGGACGATCTCGGCCAGGCTCTCGCGGCAGAACTGGGTCAAAATGCTATTTATCAGCATACCGACGTCGCCGCAGAAGCGGATGTCGAACGCATGGTCGACCTGGCTGTCAACCACTTTGGCCATCTCGATATTCTGTTTAATAATGCCGGCTTTGGTGGCGTCAGCGGTGAACTTCAGGACCTGGTCATCGGTCAGGAGTATGAGAATACGGTAGGCGTCATGTTCACCGGCGTGGTACTTGGCATCAAACACGCAGCTCGCGTTATGAAACCTCAGCGCCGCGGCTCCATTATCAGTACCGCGAGCGTTGCTGGCTTGCAAGCCGGGCTTGGCCCCCATGTCTACTCCGGCATTAAAGCCGGCGTCATCGGTCTCTCGCGCTCCGCGGCACTCGAATTAGCGGGGTTTAACATTCGCGCCAATGCAATCTGTCCGGGCGGTATTGCCACACCAATATTCGCCCCCATGCTGGAATTCTCTCAAGGCGACAATCAATCGGTAGTCGAAATCATGCGCGCGCGCATGGCCCAGGCGCAGCCCGTGCAGCGTTCTGGCGAGACTCTCGACATTGCCAATATGGCACTGTTTTTAGCCAGCGACGATTCCACCTTCATCACCGGCCAGCATCATGTTGTCGATGGCGGTATGACCAGCAGCCGCATGCGCCTTGATGAGAGTCTCAAAGATGAGGACGGCGATCCAACATGACTCACGCATGTTTGATCTAGCCCCATACCGGTGACCCGTTCTCGCGTCTCAGCAGCGGGTATTTTTGCGACCAACCAGCCACCACTGATGCTAGCCGCAACACCGATTTACAGAGAAGCTGGAAAAATCTGCGATAGACTCCCCAATGAGAGCATTTAATCTTCAATAAGCGTCTGATCGAGTGCATATTTTTGGTATTATTGACGCTAATTACACTGATGGAAAAGATTCATGACCCATGTATCCGTGGCTGCGGCCTTAAGAGGAGACTC
>JABBAY010000151.1 GCA_018607725.1 K189A clade bacterium | reverse complement strand
CATCTCAATTCATGTACAATCCGCCATTGATATGTATTGTGGAACCCGTGATATAGCCAGCAGTCTCTCCCGCCAAAAATACCACAAGCGCTGCGACCTCCGCGGCTTCACCGAGACGGCCCGCAGGCACCCGGGACAACAATCCTTGAGTTTGGTCCTCGCTCAGGGCATCAGTCATGTCTGTCTTGATAAAACCGGGCGCAACACAATTCACTGTGACCCCCCTGGAGCCTAATTCACTGGCCAGGGCTCGACTATATCCCTCAACACCGGCTTTCGCTGCCGCATAATTACTTTGTCCACCATTGCCAATACTCGCCACAACGGAAGTCACGTTGATGATTCTACCCCAACGCGCCTTGGTCATCGCCCGCATAGCAGCCTTGCTGACTCGATAAATGGAGGTCAGGTTGGTATTGACCACCGCATCCCATTCATCCGCTTTCATCCTCAGGGCGATATTATCCCGGGTGATCCCGGCATTGTTGACCAGCACCAACGGCGCTTCATGGGCGTCTTTGATCGCTGCGAAAAAATCCTCTACGGAGGTTTCACTGCTGACGTCTAATACATACCCGGCGCCTTGTGCCCCGAGCTTAGTCGAGATGTGCTCGGCACCAGCCTGAGTGGTCGCGGTGCCTATAACAAAAGCCCCCGCCCCCGCTAACTCTTCGGCAATCGCCGCGCCAATTCCACGACTCGCACCCGTTACGATGGCGACTTTACCCGCGAGGCTCATTCGCCTAACGCCTTGGTCGCTTCGGCCAAAGACGCTAACGAATTGATACTTAACGACTCAAGGGACTTATCAATACGCTTATTCAAGCCCACCAGCACTTTTCCAGGTCCGCACTCAACAACTCGCGTCACACCGGCGCCGGCCATGCGCTGAATGGTCTCGGTCCAGCGTACTGCGCTGGTCATTTGTTGCACGAGATTTTCTCGAATCTTGTCGGGCTGCTGGCAAAAATCCGCATCGACGTTTTGAATGATCTGAACAACTGGCGGGCGAAAATTAACTGCGGCCAATTCAACCGCCATCTTCTCTGCCGCGGGCTGCATTAACACACTATGAAACGGCGCACTGACCGCCAGGGCCATCGCACGCTTCGCGCCAGCGGCTTTGCAGGCGTCAATTGCCAAGGCGAGACCGGCATTCTTACCGGCTATAACCACTTGTCCAGGCGCATTGTAATTTGCCGCCTGCACGACAGTGTCTGCCCCACCGGCATGCGTAATCTCAGCACAAATAGCGCTGACTTGCTCATCGTCCAAACCCAGTACCGCCGCCATGCCACCTTCACCCAAAGGCACAGCTGTTTGCATAAATTGACCACGCAATTGAACCAGCTTGATCCCATCGGCAAAGTCGATAACCCCTGCCGCAATCAAAGCTGAATACTCACCCAGACTGTGTCCGGCAAGCATATCGGGTTCCGCAACCCCATCTTCTTGCGCCAAGCGCCATAGCGCGATACTGGCGGCCAGCAGAGCCGGTTGCGTAAATTCCGTTTGGTTAAGCTGAGCTTCAGGCCCATTTTGAATTAGTTGCCACAGATCATAGCCTAGAGTCTCTGAAGCTTCAGCGAAGGTATCAAGCACACTACTTCGCGTCGCCGCGACCTCGCTCAACATGCCAACCGCTTGTGAACCCTGGCCTGGAAAGACGAATGCTACTTTGTTAATCATTACTTCGCTTCTCCCATTTCACCCTGCCACCGACGCGACTAAACCCCGCACCAGTGTATAGCGCGGAGTGTCTCTATGTCGATTACCGGAATCATGTCAGACATTGAGTCTATTGTTCGCTACACCTCGTGCTGATGCCCGGGCAAGAGACAGGCTCTCTCCGGCACACCACACCCCGCAGCTTACGATGACGACTGAGGGAACCCGAAGGGGCACCCCGTACCGTCAAAACACTCAGTCTTCGGCGGTATGAACAACCTTTTTACCGCGGTAAAAACCGTCAGCGCTGACGTGATGACGACGATGAGTCTCACCAGAGGTTGAATCTTCTGACAACGTAGGTCCAACGAGTGAATCGTGGGATCGACGCTGGCCCCGCCTGGAGCGGGTCACCTTACTTTTTTGAACAGCCATTTCTAGCTCCTTGATTGATCGTCTTTATCGCTTTGTAAATCTATTAATGCTTCTTGAACAAGCCTTCCGTCAAATCAGCCAGCCCGGCAAAGGGCCTGTATGTCTCTTTCGTTGGGCTTACCGGCACAACCGGTACGGGGCGCGACGCTGTGACGTCTTTGACGGCACATTCCCCTTCTGCATGTCGACCTACCATCGGCATGCTTAATATCAACTCGTCTTCAAGGAGATCGACCAGTAATACCTGATCCTCCAAGCAGATGATGCCATCGTCTTCTTCAGCCAAAGCCGCCAGTGCCGTCTCTGAATTGACGATCAACAAGCGAACCTCTGCACTAACCTCCACTGTCGCGGGTTGCATACAGTTCTGGCAGATCATTGACACCGACGCTTCAAGGTTGCCAACCACAAGTCCTCGGCGCTTGTAACCGCGTCTGAACTCAAGCCTGGCGTGCACATCTCCCGCACTATTGTCGAGCAATTCGATTAATCGTTCGAATCTTTCTAGCGGGATGGTACCCTCCAATTTGGCGTTATCGCTGACGAGTCGGCGATGGTTAATCCGTATTGGTAGGGGGCCCTTGAACATAAGGGGCGCATATTAGGCGTCGCGTCACAGACTGTCAAAAGAAAATTACAGAGATTCAGTAACCTATGAGCAATGCACACTCATCGCTAATCCTCGCTTCAACCTCTCAATACCGGCGCGAGATACTCGCCAAGTTGGCTTTAGCCTTTATACAGGTCAGGCCCGACTTTGACGAAATACCCTTAGAAGGAGAAGCACCAGTCGCCATGGCCAAACGTTTTGCTGCCGGTAAGGCCATGGCAGTTGCCAGCGACCCACACTATATAGCGCCAGAAAATCTCGTTATCGGCTCAGATCAGGTGGTCGTCGTGAACAACCAGGTCCTCGGCAAGCCCGGTAACCCGCAACGCGCCCGCGCCCAATTGCTTCTTTGCAGCGACCAGTGGGTCACCTATACCAGCGCATTTTGCCTCGCTTGTGCCGGTAACATCTTGGTATTGGAACACGAAGACTATGCCGTAAAGTTCCGCCCGTTGTCTGGCGCTGAGATTGATCGCTATATCGATCTCGAACAGCCCTTCGACTGCGCAGGCAGCATCAAGGCGGAAGGCTTGGGGATCGCACTTATGGAGGAAACCCGCGGCCAGGACATCAACACCCTTTACGGTCTGCCTTTGATGCGCCTCGCTCAACGGCTTCGAGAGCGCCAAATAGATTCGCTTAAATAACCTTAACTTGCAGCTTTATCTGATTGTTTTAATTAACTTATAGAGTCCATAAACTTCAGCATATCAGTATCTGGCTCGGCCCGAACGTGAATCGCCTTCTCGCCTTTTTCAAACCCGGGAATTCGTAACTCTGCGGCATGGAGCATCAGTCGGTCATGGCCCAGCAACCCCTTTAACTGGCGATCAAGCAGTTCGTTGCCGTATTTATCATCGCCAACAACAGGATGCTTAAGGTGGCGACAATGGACTCGAATCTGGTGCGTCCGGCCGGTAATCGGTCTGACCGCTAACAAGCTGTAGGTCTTATTCTGTCTGATCACATCCACTTCAGTCAGAGAGGGCTTGCCATCTACCGCGACTACGCAAACACCGCCGCCGCCTTTCAGGGTATCTTTGCGGATTGGCACATCGACATGCTGCCGGCGCTTAGGCCATTCGCCGTGCACGATGGCGACATAGTGTTTCTCAAATCGGGTTTTCTCGCCTTCTGACTTGCTGCGTAGCAGCGCTTGCAGACGCCGCAGATGACTGCGCTTCTTCGCGATCATCAAACACCCCGATGTGCCTCGATCCAACCGATGCACAAGCTCCAGCGACTTGTCTTGCGGCCGCAACTGCCGTAAACCCTCGATCACACCGCTGCTAATGCCACTCCCACCATGGACTGCAAGCCCTGCAGGCTTATTAATAATCAACATTCTATTGTCTTCATAAATTATTGAATTATTTAATATATTTATCACCCTGTCAGGCATTCTAACTGGCTCGCCAGGATCCGCCATGCGAACTGGCGGGATCCTTAGGAGATCGCCACCCTTAACTCTTGTATCCGCTTTAACACGACCGCCGTTAAGGCGCACCTCGCCTTTACGGACGATGCGATAGATTCTGGACTTAGGCACGCCTTTTAACAGTCGGATCAGAACATTATCGACCCGTTGCCCTTCAGAATCGGCATCGATCTCTACTATTTGGACTGAATCACTCATGCAACACTGTTCCCAATTGACAAAAACAAAAAAGTTATAAGGCTTTGACCTACATGGATTAATTGCTATGATTGCGGGCGGTCACGTCTGAACTCCCTTATCATGCAGACGTCAGCCCACTTGTGAGGTGATCACGATACTGTGATCAAGTACTTTAGATTACGTTAGTGTGACCTGCTTGTAGCGTGATTCCTTGGAACTGATATATTCATTCATCAGCGCTGACGAATTAGCAGAGACTTCAGGAATAATCCTGGCAGCTTGACCGTTGAATTGAAACGCTCAAACTGATCCAGAAGTAATCCACAAGGGCAAACCTAGGGTTAATTTAATTGAGAATATCTCACAGTTGAATTTATACATTTTCAGTACCGGATGTCCGGTTCCGAATTGCGGTCTTCTACATCATTATGCCTGAGCCTAGTTCTCGACATAAGCTGTAACGACTCGTTGATCGGAAAAAGGAATCCATCGCTGAAACCATACTAACCGCGTAAACCACATCGCGAACCAGATTCATCAAATCAGTTTATTGATGCTTTATTGTTACTGGCTTTATTGTTTCTAAATAGAGGACTTCGACTACCCGTCAACACACGTAATGACTCGTGGTTAATATCAATCAGCCACCCCTAAAATCAGCGGGGGATATTAACATGAACGGAAGTACAAGAACGTACAATAAACATTTATGGAGACCTGCTTTAGTTTTTAAACAACGGTACTTGCCAAGATAGATTTGACGATTTGCAGGTTTGTGGCGCAGGAACGCCTCGAATAAGTGATATCGTAATGAAAAGAATGCTAATTAACGCGACCCACAGTGAAGAACTGCGAGTCGCTATGGTCGATGGCCAACAACTGTTTGACCTCGACATCGAAAACCGCTCCAGAGAGCAGAAAAAAGCCAACATCTATAAGGCGCGAATTACTCGGGTAGAGCCGAGTCTTGAAGCCGCCTTTGTCGATTTCGGTGCCAATCGGCACGGCTTTTTGCCGCTGAAAGAAATCTCCCGCGAGTACTTCACCGGCGCTGGCGCCAAAGGTTCCGGCCGCGTCAACATCAAGGATGTTGTCAAGGAAGGCACCGAGATCATTGTTCAGGTCGAGAAAGAAGAACGGGGTAATAAGGGTGCGGCCCTCACTACGTTCTATAGCCTCGCCGGTCGCTACCTGGTTCTGATGCCCAACAACCCTCGAGCAGGTGGCATCTCAAGACGTATTGAAGGCGAAGAACGCACTGAGCTCAAAGACGCCATGTCACAGCTCGAGATTCCGAAGAATATGGGCGCGATCATCCGTACTGCAGGTGTTGGCCGGTCTGCGGAAGAGCTCCAATCGGATCTTGACTACCTCATTACTTTGGCAGGTACAATCGCGACCGCCGCTGATGCGGCCAAGGCACCGTTCCTGATCTACCAGGAAAACAACATTATCATACGAGCGATTCGCGACTATTTGCGAGACGACATCGGCGAGATTCTGATTGACACCAAAGACGCTTTTGACCAGGCAACCGAATGGGTTGAGCGCGTCATGCCCCAATTCTCATCGCGGATTAAATACTACGATAGTGAAGTCTCATTATTCAGCCGTTACCAGATCGAAGGCCAGATTGAGTCGGCATTTCAACGGGAAGTTCGCCTCCCATCCGGCGGCTCAGTAGTCATTGACCCAACTGAAGCACTCGTGTCGATCGATATCAACTCATCCAGGGCAACTAAGGGCGCGGACATAGAAGAGACCGCTTTAAATACTAACTTGGAAGCCGCCGATGAAATTTGTCGGCAGATGCGCCTGCGAGACATCGGCGGCTTGGTCGTCATCGACTTCATTGATATGAATTCTCCGAAAAATCAGCGCGCGGTGGAAAACCGAATGCGCGATGCACTGGAAGTTGACCGAGCCAGGGTCCAGGTCGGGCGTATATCACGCTTTGGCCTACTGGAAATGTCCCGCCAGCGCTTGCGCCCATCATTGGGTGAGACCAGCGGTATCGTCTGCCCTCGCTGCAGTGGGCTAGGCTCAATTCGTGACGTCGAATCCTCAGCCTTAGCAATCATGCGCCTGGTCGAAGAAGAAGCAATGAAAGAGACGAGCTCAGAGATTCGTGCCTTTCTGCCAATTTCAGTAGCTTCTTACTTGCTCAACGAAAAGCGCGGTGACTTAACCGGCATTGAAACACGAACTGAAGTTCGGGTCGTTATTGTTCCTTCAGCCGACTTGGAAACACCCCACTATCGAGTTGAAAGAATCAAAGCAACAGACGATGACGGTTCCGAAGCCAGCTATGAGATAGCATCGGAGCTCGAAGCTGCAGCTCCGGCGGCAACGATCAAAGCGGTACCTGTTGAACGCGCAGCTGTGCAGGCTATACCCCATCCGGCTAACACTGCTGCTCGACCGACACCAAAGGCTAAGGTTGCCGCTGAAGCGAAGCCAAAGAAACCCGGACTGCTAACTCGATTCTTAGCACTGTTTGCCAGTGAAGAAGCCCCCGAAGCGCCAGCGGTCACAGCAACAGCCGAGAAGAAATCGAACCAAAATCGTGGCGGTCGTGGAGCACGGCGACGCCCTGATAGTCGCAATCGTACGGAAAACCGCGAACCCCGTCCTGACAACCAAGCTAAATCTGCGCCTAAGGAGGATACGGCGACGGACAAGCCCAGCCGGCCACCTCGTAATCGTAGAAACGCCGACAAAACTCGTGAAGCGGCTCAGGCCGACCAAACTAGCGTCGAAAAACGACCTGAAAATACCAGAAAGCGGCCCGAGCGACCTGCAGCCGACGATCAGGGCCCCGCGGAGAGCGACAAGCGTAATCAAGGTAGCCGACAGCGTTCGGGCCAGCGTAAACGCAGCCCCAGAGTCGCCAGTGATTCGGTGACTGAATCTGCAAGCGCAACACTCGACAATGCCGCCGCAGTACAGGCAACGAGTGCGCCCGCTGAAAACGTTACAATAACGCCAACAAACAGCGAAACGGCGGCTGTCGAGCCAACGCGGTTGCAGGCAGAATTGGAAAAACGAGCAGCAGCGAATGCACCGGTATCACAAGAGCAGGTTGAGACCGTTGCCAGCCCGGTAGTCGAAGAACCAGCAACGACAGGCAGCGAAGTCACGCCTACGGCAGCAGTTAGCTCAGTGACTACTGTGACTGAAGAACCGACAGTGGTTGAAGCTGTTGCGGTTAAAGCTGTTGCGGTTAAAGCGACAGCTGCTGATATAGTCGAAACTGAAGTAGTTGGAGCTGAAGTAGTTGGAGCTGAAGCGGTTCAAGCTGAACCTGCGATGGTCGCGGTTGAAGCTGAGAAAGTTGAAAAAGTTGAGACTGAAATAGCTAAAACCGAGCCGGTTGAGTCTGCTGCAGTTGAACCTACGACAGAAGCCGCTTCACCCGAGGTAATTGAGACCGCTGCCGCGTCTATTGAAGAAGCGGTTATCGAAGCGCCAGCTATTGCCGAAGCCCCAGCTATTATCGAAGCCCCAGCTATTGCCGAAGCCCCAGCTATTGC
>JABBAY010000200.1 GCA_018607725.1 K189A clade bacterium | reverse complement strand
TGGTAGAAGATCCTGTGGTAGAAGATCCTGTGGCAGAAACAGGATTAGCTGACGCAGCGGTGGCGGACATTGAGACCAACTCGACGGCTGATCAGCCATTATCGCTGCCCATGAATGCGGCTAGCTTTACCCGGGTTAGCCAGGGTGCGGGCTCATTGATTACTGTCAGTACCGCGGGTGATGATAAGCTTGAGTTCAATTTCACTGATGAATGTTGGATTGAAGTGTTTGATGCAGTGGGTGATCAGGTTTACGGTGATTTGAATCGAACTGGCGATACTCTTGTTGTTGTTGGCACAGCCCCATTCAGGGTGCTGTTCGGTAAGGCGCCTGCTGCGCAGTTGGTATTCAACGGTCAACGTGTATCGCTAGATCGCTATACGCGCGCTGACCTAACCGCCACAATAAAGCTGCCTCGATAACGATAATTTCAACTAAGACGACTTTGGCGAAGACTAAAATGCGGACAGACTCGAACATAAAGCGACGCAAAAGCCGACAAATCATGGTCGGTAATGTGCCTGTTGGCGGTGATGCTCCGATCGCCGTACAGAGTATGACTAACACTGAGACGACGGATGTTGCGGCAACCGTCGCACAAATTCGTCGACTCGAAAGTGTCGGTGCAGACATTGTCCGGGTTTCAGTGCCGAGTATGGATGCCGCGGAAGCCTTTGGCTTGATTCGTCAACAGGTGAAGGTGCCTCTGGTGGCTGATATTCACTTCGACTACAAGATAGCACTTAAAGTCGCCGAACTTGGCGTTGATTGTTTGCGGATCAACCCCGGTAATATCGGCAACGCAACGCGGGTTAAGGCGGTGATTGATGCCGCTAGAGATAAGGGTATCCCAATCCGTATCGGTGTAAATGCAGGTTCTTTGGGCAAGGATTTAATGCGCAAGTACAAGGAGCCCAATGCGGCAGCGATGGTTGAATCGGCGCTGCGAAATATCGATCTGCTCGATAAGGCTGACTTTCAAAACTACAAATTAAGCATGAAATCTTCAGATATTTTTATGGCGATGGAAGCTTATCGAACCATCGCTGGCATGATCGATCAGCCTTTGCATCTGGGCATTACCGAGGCTGGCGGCCTGCGTTCGGGTACCGTCAAATCAGCGGCAGGATTGGCGCCGTTGTTGATGGATGGTATAGGAGATACTATTCGAATTTCCTTGGCGGCGGACCCCATAGAAGAAATTAAAGTGGGCTTTGACTTACTTAAAGCGCTGCATCTGCGTTCCAAAGGCATTCACTTCGTCGCTTGTCCGAGCTGTTCTCGACAAAATTTCGATGTCATCGGTACGATCAATGAATTGGAACGACGTTTCGAGGACATCACGACACCGCTGGATGTTGCTATTATTGGCTGTATTGTTAACGGTCCCGGTGAGGCGAAAGAGGCTGAAATTGGCTTGACCGGTGCGTCGCCAAATAATCTGGTGTATGCCGATGGCAAGCCTGATCACAAGGTGAGTAATGCAAATCTGGTAGATCACCTCGAGGGGGTTATCAGGAAGCGGGTCGCTGACAAGGAAAAACTGTTAGCGACACAAGAACAAATTATTGCGAAAAGCTCCTGATAAGGTCATTAGTGTGAAAATTCAAGCAATCCGGGGTATGCAAGATTTGCTGCCGCGGCAACAGGCAATTTTTAGCCATATCACAACAACGGTTAGTGACGTGTTGGCTGGCTATGGCTACGAAAAAATTGGCCTGCCAGTATTAGAGTCAACCGCATTGTTCAAACGTGCGGTGGGCGAGGCGACTGACATCGTCGAGAAAGAGATGTACACCTTTGACGATAGGAACGGTGAGAGCCTGACGCTGCGACCTGAGGGTACAGCAGGATGCGTGCGTATGGCGCAGCAACATGGCCTTACTTATAATCAGGTGCAGCGGTTCTGGTACGCGGGTCCCATGTTTCGTCACGAGCGTCCCCAGAAAGGTCGGTATCGCCAGTTTGAACAAATCGGCGCCGAGTGCTTTGGCATGGCTGGTCCAGATGTAGATGCCGAGTTGCTGTTCATGACGGCAAGGTTTTGGCAGGCGCTGGGTCTGCAGGCAGATGTGAAGCTGGAACTCAATACCCTCGGCAATAGCGAGTCAAGATTAGCTTTCAAGTTAGCGCTGGTTGACTATCTGACGACACTCAAGGATGAGTTGGACGAAGACAGTCGACGTCGACTGAGTACCAACCCGCTGCGGATTCTAGACAGTAAGGTGGAGAAGACGCAGGAACTGCTGGTCGGTGGACCAAGCTTCCAGGAATATATTGATCCGGAATCTATGGCGGACTTTGATCAATTACGCCGTTTGCTCGATGCGCGACAAGTGGATTATCGGGTCAATCCGGCGATTGTTCGTGGTCTCGACTACTACAACAAGACAGTATTTGAGTGGGTTACCGACACGCTGGGGGCGCAGAATACGGTGTGTGCTGGGGGTCGCTATGATGGTCTGGTGGAGCAGTTGGGCGGCAAGTCGACACCTGGCATCGGTTTCGCGATGGGGCTTGATCGTGTGGCGCTGATGCTTGACGAGCGCTATGAGCCGCGTGCGGCGGCGGATATTTATGTGGCTTCCATGGGCGATGTGGCCAGGCATCAGGCGATGCTTTTAGCTGAGTCAATACGCGATATGTTCCCGAATCTACGGGTGATGGTGCATTGCACTGAAGGTAAGTTTAAAGCCCAGCTAAAAAAGGCTGATGCCAGCAATGCTACAATAGCGCTGGTCATCGGTGATGACGAGATCGCTCAAGGTGAAGTTGGTTTGAAACACCTACGTGGCGATGGTCAGCAGGTTAATGTTGCGGCGAGTGACATTATCGAGCATCTCAATAAAGTATTTTTCTAAGGAGTGGGATTGTGGTCACCGATAAAACAGAAGAAGAACAGGTAGAAGCGCTGAAGAACTGGTTCGCGACAAATGGAACATCTCTTGTGGTTGGTATTGTTTTGTCTCTCGGGGCCGTATTCGGTTACCAGAGTTGGGAGAAATCAGTTCGTGAACAGGCTGAGAAGGCATCGGATATGTACGAGAACCTGACTGCTGCGGTGGCTGTTGGTCCAATGGGAACGCTCTCAGAAGAAAACAAGTCGACGGCCAACTTTATCGCGAACCAGCTGAAGACTGAGTTCCCTGATACCACCTATGCTCACTTTGCTGCTATGCAGCTTGCTAAGCTGGACGTTGAGGCCGGTGAGCTCGACGCCGCTGCGCAGGAGTTGCAATGGGTACTTGAGCATCAGGTCGAAAAGTCACTGGCCGGGTTGGTTCGATTACGACTGGCGCAGGTGAAGCTCGGTCAAGGGGAATATGAAGCGGCTCTGGCGTTGCTTGACCAATCAAACGCAGGTGCCAACGCCAGTGCGTACGCTGAACTGCGGGGTGATATCTATTACGCAATGGATCGGATTGAAGACGCACGACAGGCTTACCAGCTGGCGGTGGCGTCTCTCCAGGAAGGTACCACCAAGCCCATGTTAAACATGAAGCTTGAAGACCTGGTATTGCCCGAAGTTGAGATACCCGCGGACGAACAAGCGACGCAGACCGAGGAAAATACTCAATGATACAGTTGTTAACCAAGCGAGCCCGCTGTGCGCCGAGTCTGGCACTGTCTTTGCTGTTGGCGCTCGGTGGCTGTTCCTGGTTTTCGGATGAAATAGAAGTGCGAGTGCCGGTGGAATTGGTCAAATTCAAGGCAGAGGTGAAACTCGTTGACCGCTGGTCAGTGAATCTGGGCAAAGGCGCGGAAGACAGTGCAATCAAGTTAATTCCGGGTCTGGTAGGCGGAAGGATATACGCGGCATCTGCTGATGGTAATGTCGTCGCGGTAGATACGGGCACGGGTAAGGTTGTTTGGAAGCAGTCGATTGTTGATTTTTATGCTGAAGACGAACGCGCCATCGCTTTCGCCGATGGAATTGATGCGATCACCGGCGGTGTCGGTGTCGGCGGGTCCCTGGTAGTGGTCGGCTCAGCGGCTGGCGAGATTGTTGCTCTGCAACAGGTTGACGGATCGTTAGCCTGGCGCGCGACAACCACCAGTGAAGTGTTGGCGCCACCGCAGGTGGTCAATGACAAAGTCTTTGCTCAGTCTATCGATGGTAAAATTGCAGCCTTCGATGCAGCGAGTGGTAAGCGAAAATGGCTCTACTCCACTACCATTCCGAGTTTGACGTTGCGCGGCACCAGTACACCACTAGCGGATAAAGATTTTCTGATCGGGGCCTTTGCTAACGGACGGATGGTGATGCTTGACCAGAACCGTGGCCAATTGGGTTTCGAACAGCGGGCTGGCATTGGCCAGGGCCAGTCTGACCTGGAGCGGCTGGTAGATATCGATGGCCAAATGGTGCTGGATGGCTCGGTACTCTACGCGGTGGCTTACCAGGGTAATTTAGTCGCCATCGATTTGAGCGCTAAGGGCCAAGTTCGTTGGTCGAGAGAGGCTTCCAGTATTGTTGGTCTGGGTACAGGTTTTGGTAACATCTATTTGGCTAGCGAAGACAGCCGATTGACGGCAATCAGTAAAGACACCACGGCTGATGTCTGGACTACAGAGGCCCTGCTGTATCGTGATATTACGACGCCTGTAGCGGTTAGCAGTTATGTGGCGGTGGGTGATTTCGAAGGCTATCTACATCTGATTGCTCAGTCAGACGGTCGTTTTGTCGGGCGTGAAAAGCTCGACAATGCCGGCCTGACAGCACCCGTGATTGCCGACGGCAGTCGAATTTATGTGATTAGTAATAGTGGCCGCCTGTTGGCGCTTGAGGTTCGCTGAGCGAATATGATTCCTGTTATTGCTCTAGTAGGGCGACCTAATGTTGGTAAATCGACACTTTTTAATCGCCTGACCAAAAGCCGCGATGCCTTGGTCGCGGAATTCTCCGGCCTCACTCGCGACCGCCAGTATGGCAAAGGCGCCATGGGAGACTTCGATTACTTCGTGGTTGATACCGGTGGTTTGAGTGGCGACGTTGATGGGATCGATAAGCCCATGGCCGAGCAGGCGTTGACGGCTATCGGCGAGGCAGACCTGGTCTTGTTTATCGTTGATGCCAAGGGTGGTCGTACTGCCTCAGACGAAGAGATCGCTCGCGTGCTGCGAGGTGACGAACGCAATGTTCTACTGGTCGCTAATAAAATTGACGGCCAGGACCCTGATTACGTGTTGGGTGAGTTCGCCTCTTTGGGCTTGGGTGCGCCGTGTTTAGTCTCGGCGTCTCAAGGTAGCGGCGTCAAGTATATGGTTGATGAAGAAATTCGAGAGAATCTTTATGCCATCATAGCGACGCAAGTTGAAGACCTGTCGGCCCCGCCGGAAGACCAGGGTATCAAGATCGCCGTCGTCGGCCGCCCCAATGTGGGTAAGTCGACCCTGGTCAATCGCCTGCTAGGTGAAGAACGTGTGGTGGTCTTCGACCAGGCAGGTACCACGCGCGATAGTATCTACATACCCTATGAACGCCGCGGCAGGAAATACACCTTGATTGATACGGCGGGCATTCGACGTCGTGGCAAGGTGACGGAAAAAGTTGAAAAATTCTCGATTATTAAAACCCTGGCTGCCATTGATGATGCCAATGTTGTGGTGCTAATGGTGGATGCGATTGACGGTATCGTCGATCAAGATTTGCATCTGTTAGGTCATGTGTTGGATGCAGGTAGGGCCTTGGTGGTTGCGATTAACAAGTGGGATAGTACCGACCTTGAACAGAAAAATATCGTCAAGCGCGAGCTTGAGCGACGTCTGATTTTTATTGATTTTGCCCAGACCCATTTCATATCGGCGTTAAAAGGCAATGGTGTCGGCAAGCTTTATGAATCCATTAACAAGGCCTACGAGTCGGCAACCAGAAAGCTGCAAACGCATACGCTGAACGATATTTTGGCGAAGGCCTTGCAGGAGCACCAGCCACCAACGGTGAATGGTCGACGCATCAAGCTACGCTATGTGCATGTGGGTGGAAATAATCCGCCAATCATTGTTATCCATGGTAACCAGACGGAAGCCGTTCCCGACTCCTACAAGCGCTACTTGCAGAACAAGTTTGTTGCAGCCTTGAAGCTTGAGGGCACGCCAATTCGAATTGAGTTCAAGACTTCTGACAATCCGTTCAAGGATCGAAAGAATGTCCTCTCTGCGAGCCAGATCAAGAGCAAGCGGCGGCTGGTAGAGCACGTGCGTAACTCGAAGAAAACCGATCGGCGCAAAGGTAAGCATAAACAGTAGCGGGTGAATCAATACCCTGCCGACAACCTGCCAATCGCTTCATCAATGACGTCGTAAGAAATCCGTGACGGTAGTATTGAAGGCGTCGATGGCTTCGAGATTGACCGCGTGCCCGGCGTCAACGGTGACAATTTCCAGGTTTGGCATCGTTGCCTCAGCATAAACCCTGAAAGGCTCAAATCGTGCTTCTCGTGTCCCTTGCACCAGCAGGGTCGGTACCTGATTGTTTTTGATCAGGTCTCGCACCGATGCATTGCCATTGGTGTGTGCTAGAGTTCGGCCGACGCCCCCAGGACTGAGTTGTTGGCAGTCAGCAAGCAGTTGCGCCTTCCACGGTTCGGGGATGCGTTTGGCATGCCGGGGATGCACTGCGATGGCATTGATCGCGTCTAACCCTCCTGTTTCATATTGTAGAATCAGCTGTTGAGCGTTCTTTCTGAAGTGGGCGGTGACCGCCGGCTCTGCAAAGGCTGAAGTGGAGTTGGTAAACACTTGAGCCTGAGTGTGGCTTGGGTGCGTCAGGCTGTAACGTAACGTCAGTGCCGCACCGAGGGAATAACCCAGCACAGACCAGCTTTCAATGCCCAGTTGCTGACGGATCAGGTCAAACGCCGCCACATAATAGTCTGGCTGATAGCACGCTGAGTCGGTGGGTGAAGCCGCACGCCCATGACCAAAGAGCTCAATCACAACCGGTGAGCAGACCTGCCGCAGTGCGTCTAGATTCGCCAGCCACTGGGCGCGGGAAGACAGGAATCCATGGACCATCAATAATGCCGGACCGTTACCCTCATATTGCTCGAAATAGGGTAACTGCATGGTTATTTCAATTCTTGCTGAGAGTCGGTCTGAATAAACAAATCGGGATCAACCCTGGCATTGTTTAAGCTAACGCTCCAATGCAGATGTGGCCCTGTGACCCTTCCGGTTTGGCCCACCTCGCCGATGCCATCACCGCGATCCACCCGGTCGCCCAGTTTGACTGTCGTGGCGCTGAGATGGCAGTACATGGTGATCAGCCCCTGGCCATGGTCTAGGATGACGGTATTGCCATTAAAAAAATAGTCACCCACAGCGGTCACGATGCCAGCTGCCGGAGCAATGATGTTCGTGCCAGAAGGTGCGGCGATATCCATGCCGCTATGTGGGCTGCGTGGCTGATCATTGAGAATGCGCCGAGAACCAAATGAGCTGGACCGCCTGCCGCTGGTGGGTACGGCGAAGTCAGTGATCACAGGCCCTCGCTTGAAGTTTAGAAAAGCCTGGTCCATCAGGGACCGCTCCTGCTGAATGCGATCCATATCCTGAGCATACGGGTTAACCTTGCGGTCATCAGGTATCGTCAGGCGCTGCACGGGGTAGGTCTTGGGTTTGACCTCAAAGGCCAGTGTTTGACTGGATTCAGCGTCGAATTCTAATGCTAGCTGGTGGGTGCCCGGTGTCGTCGACAGGGCAAGCCCAATGACGGCGTAGTGCTTATCATCGACCCTGGTCAGTAGTACCGGATGATCAGCAAACCTTGCGCTGGTGGCGTCACTGGCGACTTCGATGACTGCGACACCGCCTGGTACTGGCTCGGCTCGAGGCAGACTGTAGGCGGGCAAGCAAATAGTCGCCAAACCCCCGATCAGCCAAGCAGTGCCGAAAAACTTGAGATGACTGGCGATGTTCAT
>JABBAY010000097.1 GCA_018607725.1 K189A clade bacterium | reverse complement strand
CCCATCAAATCGCAGAAAGCCGCGAGCGACGAATCGGGCCATATCGCCGGTGGACAATAAATCGGTTCGCCGCACGGCATTATTTGCCATCAAATTTCGCCCACTTTTCCAGCATCACTTCAAAGGGCAAATAGCTTGTCTGATATTCGGCACCTGGATGGGGCGGGTTTAACTGTGAAACCTGCAATACCCGCCATCCCGCTTGCATGGCATCTAGCCCGGTGCTGTAGGGCGCAACGTCCTGATCACCGGCATAGTGTGTAACGGCACCGGTACCGTCATATATCGCCCAGGCTACGACCTCAGAATCGAGGGCCGATGAGCGGGTGTAAAGCATGAGAACTTGTTGCCGATAGTCGGCCTGGGGCTCAATGATCATGGCCGTGAGGCCTGGCTGCCAGTTCAAGCTGACGACTATCAAGCTCCGCATCGAGACAGACATTTTTTTCTGCCAACAACATCGTCAGAGTCTGCAAAAAAATATCATAGTAGGCGTAGGTCTGCGTCGAGTGGTTATTTTCCCATTCTTGAATATTGCTTATCAGCAAATGGCGAAAGTCATCCCAGTGAAAAACACCCGCTTCGCATAACACCCGCGCCATACCGAAAGCGCGGCTCTGCCAAGGGAACTCAAACAGCAATTCCCCATTCACCATTGGCGGTGCGCCAGGTCCGGCTAATTCGGTCAACGCTACGCGAACCTCATCCACCTCGTCACCCGCAATATTGACCATTAGCGCGCCACTCCAATCATGACGTCTCGACTTACTCGCTCAGCCAATTCAGCCTCTGTCATTCCAGCGCTATCCAGGGGCTGTTCGGGTAGCACCATATATCGCACTTCTGCGCTCGAATCCCAGACCCGTATTTGCACGTCAGCCTGAAGGGCCAGGCCCATTTCATGTAGCACCGTTCGCGGCTCTCGAACAATCCGCGAGCGATAGGCAGGATCTTTGTACCAGGTCGGCGGCAAGCCCAACACAGCCCAGGGATAACAGGAACATAAGGTGCACACCACTACGTTATGAATTTTCGCACTATTGGCAACCACCACCAGTTTCTCAACCTGGCCACCCTCCAGATCAAACTGACCGATCGCGGCAGTACCGTCTTCAAGCAACCACTGCCTGAATTCAGGATCAACCCAGGCGCGAGCGACGATTCTGGCACCATTCATCGGCCCCACTCGCTCTGAGTAACGGGTAATCACAGCGTCGACAGCACTCGCCACCAACAAGCCCTTTTCAACCAGCAGCGCCTCCAGCGCCTCGGCACGAAGCGCCTGTGGCAAATTCTCAGGATGAACGTGGGATTTCGACATTATTTTGATTCCTGAGCATCTTGTGCATCATTTGCTGGACAGGTGACGTGCTTTAAATAAGGCGCAAACAAATCCAGACTGACGGTCAGCAGAGGATCACCACCAGGCCAGAGCTCAAGCCCATCAAAGGTTACGGTATACAGATAACAGGGGTTTTCGCCTCGACCATGGGCATTATCATCAGGATAGACCCAGCCGCCATGCACACCGGCGATCCTGCCAGATTTGCCACGAGCATAGGCTGGCAGACGGGTATGATGATCCTGGACCTCCGTGGCGGTGGTCACGCGATCGCCCACCTTGAACTCTGACGGAACAGGTATGGCGCGCTGACTGCCGGCCATCTGCGGAAGTGGACCCATGGGGTCGGGCTGAGCCTTGGGTCGTGCGGCAACGTGCTCGTTAAAGCTGACCGGCGGTGACTGAGAAACTCGCTTCAGACGCTGCTCAATTTCGGCGGTGGTGACGAGCCCCGCCTCGACTAGCAGGGTTTCAAGGCCACCAAGCCAACGACCGTAATAACCATGGGCTAGGTAGGCCACTGGATCGATTCGTTCCACCGCATGGCGAAAACGATCAAAATTGTGCCAGGCTCCCGCCCGCGCGCCGGCATTCACCATGGCAAATACCGCCGCCTCCCAGCGTGCATGAAAGACCGTTCCTGACACCTCGTGATCAACATCACCGTAGCCGTGCTTGCCACCCAGATCATGTATGCCGTCCACTGAATTGGTCTCCTGCACTCAATGTCTTATCCACTGGCAAATGCCAGAACTCATCAACCAGAACTCATCAACCAGAACTCATCGACTTAGTGGCAACGCCTGCCAACGCTGCCGGTCAGCTCGCCCACCTGGGTAGGCAGTGGCAAGAACCTCACCTAACCGCAGCTCAAACAGGACGAAACGCGACGCCGGGCGAAAATTACTGACCGCCTCGGCCTCCGACCTAATCTGCGGATCAGTCACATGGACCGCGACTCCAGTAATTTGGAACTCACCACTACTACCCGAGTTATCACTCATGCCACAGTGCAGACAATATTTGCCGACGCTCAGAATATCCTTAACCTTAGGCGAATCGGGGTCGGCGAAAAAGAAACATCGACCCGCACCGATGATCGGCGTCACAGGATGAGTCCGAGGCCAGCCGGACTGCCGTATCGTCGCCAAATAGGCGACCTTGCCGTCTAGCCTGGTTTTACCATAGCTTGCCAAGGCCGGCGCCTGCTGCTCAAGCACCTGCCAAGATTCAGTCATTCGTTCAAGCGAAGGGTCAATCGCGGATTCCGTGGTCAAGCTTGTGCTCCTGTCGTATTCTCATGGTGCCGGAATAGCTCCTAAGCTTCACTTTAACACCCGCCGTGACGGCCGGCATCTCATTTTGCGCTCTGGTGTCTTTGCAGTACTATCGATGATTCCTTACCATGGATAGCACCCAGATGGCACATGATTATCCCTTGTCCGACCTTAAGGTATTGGATTTATCTCGCGTTCTGGCAGGGCCGTTCGCCGGCCGAATGCTCGCCGATCTGGGCGCTGAAGTCGTCAAGGTCGAGCCACCAGAACTGGATGTGACTCGCAACTGGGGTCATCAGGTCGGCAATATTTCAAGCTATTACCAGCAACAGAACGCCGGCAAACAGAATATCAGCATCGACCTGCGCAAGCCGCAGGGCACCGCTTTGCTCAAGGACCTGGCGAGCCGGGCAGACATCCTGATCGAAAACTTCCGTCCCGGCGTGATGACCCGACTGGGCATCGACTGGCCAAGCCTGCAGGCCATCAACCCGCGGTTGATCATGCTCTCGATCTCAGGCTTCGGCCAGACCGGCCCTGAATCGCAGCGCGCCGCCTACGCACCGATCGTACACGCCGAAACCGGCACCATCGACCGCCAAGCGGCGAAAAGTGGCGGGAACGCGGTGGAGATGTGCATGGCTTTCGCCGACACGAATGCCGGCTTGCATGGCCTGGTAGGTTTGTTAGCCGCCGTCCATCAGCGCCACCGCAGTGGCCACGGGCAACATATCGACATCGCCATGGTTGACGCCATGCTCGCGACCGACGATCAAACACACTATTACCTTGAGCCAGCACCTATTAACAACGGGGCCAGCGAGGTCTGGGACGCCTGCGGCGGCAGAATCATCCTGGCAGGTGACTTTCGTCATATCTGGCGTCTGATGGCGAGCATTCTCGGCATTCAGGAGCCCGCCAACGACGACGCCTCCCTCGACACCAAAATCAGCGCAAGGCGCCAGGCAGTGGCCGACTTTCTCGTCAGTTTCACTGATCGAGCGGCACTCCTTGCCGCATTGGACAAGGCCAATATCGCCTGGGGTAATGTCACCACCACCAGTGATTACCTTGAACACTCCGAGGTCTTAGCTCATCGACAGAGTATCGTCGCTATTGATGACCGCGACGGCGGGACGCGGCGGGTGTTTCAAAGCCCGTATCGATTTTCCGCGGCGAGCAGTGGCGTGCGCGGCGGTGCACCCCGCCAAGGTGAACATAATGGCATCGTCCTGAACCACTGGCTAGGCTACGACGCGCCGCAAGTACAGGCACTTGTCGACCAAGGCGTACTCTTACACGAGATCCCATAACCGGCCTTCAACAAAGGCAGATAGTCGCACTTAAGGCGCGCCCATCTGTCCCGGGGTACCCACACTAACTTCTACGCTTAAGGCTTCACCCGATTGCAACACTAGCGTCACGTTGAAAGACGAACCCGCTACCAGCGGCTGGCTCAAACCCATCAACATCATATGTGTCTCTGCCGGTGCCAGACTGACCCCTTGCCCCGCGCCAATAGTGAGCGGCATCGCCGAGCGCATTTTCAACATACCATTAGCATTGATGGTGCGATGAATTTGGGCGGTGCGCGCCACGGCAGTTTCAACCTGAACAATGGTCTGATTGACATTGCCTGGGTTGAACAGGTCCATATACACTGCGCCCACACGAGCACCCGGTGGCGTGGCACGAGCCCAGGCTGAGGTCACCTCCAATGGCGCCGAAAAACCGGGCACACTGAGACTGAACAACAGAACACCAAGCAACAGCGCACTGAGCAACAGTGCACCGAGCAACGGCAAAGAGAACCAACGCTTCAGCATGCTGTACACAACCTATTAAGCACCTTCGAATAAATCCACATTATAGCATCCTGATACCGGCATTCCGCTAAAAGATCTGGCAAGATCGACCCTGCGAATGGGCGCAGGACCAAAAAAACACCGCACATTTTGATTTAAAACACTGCGGTATCTTCTAAACTGCCCGTCAGTGAAGATTCTGAGCAATCGCATTTTCAGGTTTGGTACGCCGACTTTAAGCGCGAGATTACTCAGCAAAAACGAGGTAAACATTGCATGTCCGATGCCAGTCAGGAAGGGATCAACAATCAGAACTGCTATGCCGGCTTCTATGCGCGGTTTCAAACCGGCGGCACTTTTATTCAGAACACTGCCAGCCAGCCCGCGCACACCTACGCGGACTTGCATCGCCGCAGCGGCCAATACGCTAATCTGCTAACCAAAATGGGCCTCAAACCCGGCAATCGAGTCATGGTCCAGGTCGAGAAATCCGCTGAGTGCCTGTTCATCTACTTTGCCTGCCTGCGCGCCCAACTCATCTACCTGCCCTTGAATACCGCCTATGGTCAGGAAGAGCTCGCCTATTTCATCAAGAATGCTGAGCCCGCACTGGTGGTCTGCACGCCGAATGCTGCACCCCAGTTCAGCCAATTACTGCGCCACAATGACTGCCAAGTGGCGACGCTCGACAGCCAGGGCCGCGGCAGCCTGCCCGATGACTTGGCCGCTGGCGACTATGCCACGAAGTTCGATACCCCCGCGACGAAGGCAGATGACATTGCCGTTATTCTCTATACTTCGGGCACCACCGGTCAGCCCAAGGGCGCCATGATCACTCATCATAATCTGCTATCCAACGTCGAGGCACTGCACTTGGCCTGGGGCTGGCAACCTGGCGATGTGCTGCTCCATGCTCTGCCGATATTTCATATTCATGGGCTCTTTGTCGCCACTCACCTCGCAGTCTTCAACGCCAGTCCGATTATTTTTCTGCCGAATTTCGACCCCGCCGAGGTCATCGAGTCGTTGCCAGCGGCGACGGTTTATATGGGCGTCCCGACCCACTATGTTCGCCTGCTGAAACATGGGGGACTGGATCAAACCGCATGCCGCCAAATGCGCTTATTTACCAGCGGATCTGCGCCACTACTGCCTCAGACCTTTGACGCCTTCGAGACCGCCACGGGCCATCGAATTGTCGAACGCTACGGTATGACTGAGACCGGCATGAATACCAGCAATCCGCTGCTGGGCCCGCAAAAGCCTGGCACAGTGGGTCCAGCATTGCCGGGGGTTATGACCCGCATTGTGGACCCCCAAGGCGAACCCGTCCCCCAAGATACAGCAGGTGAACTACAGATTCGCGGTCCCAATGTCTTCAAAGGCTATTGGCGCATGCCCCACAAGACTCAAGCGGAATTCACCAGCGACGGCTATTTTAAGACCGGCGACCTAGCTCAACTGGACGCTGATGGCTATATCGCCATCGTCGGCCGCAGCAAAGATATGATCATCAGTGGCGGCCTGAATGTTTATCCGAAAGAAATCGAAACCATCCTTGATAAACTCCCAGGCGTGCTTGAGTCTGCCGTCATCGGCTTGGTGGATGACGATTTCGGAGAAGCGGTCACCGCCGTCATCGTCGCCACCGACGACAGCGAACTGGATGAAGCCGCAGTCATCCATTATATGAAACAGCACCTGGCAAATTTTAAAATCGCGAAAACCGTGCATTTTGTGCCGGCGCTACCTCGCAACACCATGGGCAAGGTCCAGAAAAAAGCGCTGCGGGAACAATTTGGACTGAAGACCGGCGCAAGTCTCAGCTAAGTTAGCAGCATTTTTGATCAGCGCCGTGGTAGAATTCCGCGCTTTATCGGTATCTCATTTCAACATGACTCGACTCGGCATCTTGGCCTCTCATCGCGGCAGTAACTTCCAGGCTATTATTGATGCCTGTGCGAGCGGCGAACTTAACGCGCGACCCGTTGTCGCCATCAGCAACAACAGCGGCAGCGTTGCGCTGAGCCGTGCGCGCCAAGCCGAGATCGCGGCGTTGCATATCTCCGATATCACCCATCCGAATGCCGCCGACCAAGATCGGGCGATCCTGGCGGCGCTGCGCAACCACCAGGTCGACCTGGTGATCACTGCCGGTTACATGAAGAAACTTGGACCCTTGACCCTCGATTATTACCACGGAAAAATCATTAACGTTCACCCCTCTTTGCTGCCCCGCCACGGCGGCCACGGCATGTATGGTTTGCGCGTGCATCAAGCGGTTATCGACAACGGTGATCAAGAGACCGGTATCTCCGTGCACTGGGTTGAGGCCGACTATGATACTGGTCCGGTCATAGCCCAGAAGATCATTCCCGTAGCTGCCGACGACACCGCTGAAACCCTGGCAGCAAAGGTACTCGACGAAGAGCACAGCTTGCTGGTGTCAACCTTGGCATCCTTGATTCAAAGCCCATCCTTGGAGACAAACCCATGAACCCGACACCTCGCGCGCCCATTGCCCTGATGACCTGCGAGTCTGGCCGGAATTTCGCCCAGACCGTTGCCGATCATATGGGCCTGCCGCTGATCCCGACGGAAGAAACCTGGTTTGCTTGCGGTGAAGGCAAGCTCGCCATCAACGCCAACGTCCGCGGTCACGATGTCTATGTGTTTCAATCCATGATCGGCAAGCAGGACGAGCGGACCGTGTATGACCGATTCATTATGCTCCTGCATGCGGTTGAAGCCGCTGCGTTGTCTGATGCACAGTACGTGACGGCAATCATTCCCTATTACCCCGGTGCGCGGCAGGACAAACGCAAGGGTCGAACTCGTGAGGGCATCAGCGCCGGCTTGTTTGCACGCTTGCTGCAAAGCGCGGGCGCAAATCGCGTGATGGCTGTCGAGATTCACAACGACGCCATCGCCGGCATGTTCAATCCGTCATTAGCCCATCTGGAAAATGTCTTCTTAACCCGCCATCTGACAGAGTGGCTCGTGGCAAAAGGCCTCGTTGGCGGCGTCGTCGTCTCGCCTGACGTCGGCTACTTAGAACGGGCTCGCGCCTATGCAGAGGAACTGTCGGCGGATCTCGCCGCTTTATCCAAGGAACGTGATTATTCAAAACCCAACCAAGTATTTCGCTCGACTTTGATCGGTGAAGTTCAGGACCAAAATGTCCTGCTGGTAGACGACATCGTTGATTCCGCAGGCTCCGTAGTCGCCGCCGTTGATGAGCTCAAAAGTCGGGGCGCCGCGGACATTGTCGTCGCCTGTGTCCACCCCATACTGTCAGAGCCAGCCTGGGAACGCTTGACCGCACTCAAGGCGCGATCAGTCAGCGAAGGCTGGCAGTTTAACTTCGTCGGCACCAGTACCGTTGAACACGACAATACGCCAGACTGGTATCACACCTTCCATATCGGCCGCCTAGTGGCAACCATCGTCCAGAAGATCAATTCCAGAGGCAGCGTTCGCCAGGTCCAGCAGGACCGTGAATAAAAGGTCCAGCAGGACCGTGAATAAAAGGTCCAGCAGGACCGTGAATAAAAGGTCCA
>JABBAY010000187.1 GCA_018607725.1 K189A clade bacterium | reverse complement strand
GTAGCGAACCATATATTTGAGGAAACCATCACCCACGACTTTCAAATAAAACAGACTGTCTGCCAGCGGTGAAAAGTTAGCCTGCTCAATGTCGCAGTAGAAAATATTTCTGAAGCTGGTGGCAATCCCCTTGTCGCGACTGCTGAAGCTGTAAAAGTCGTGGTGGCCGACGAACAGCTGACAGGCACTTTTGAGTAGGGCGAGCATCTCGGGATCAGTGCAATCAAATGGCAAATTGACAGCGATGTCATTAATGGCAACATTCTCAACCGCAGTCGCGGAAAAGTAATAGTGGTACTCCTTGCTGATCCCGGTTTTGGTGGGTTGATACGCCTTCGTGGATGGCACGCAGTCCAGAATGCGAATGTCTGGTGGCAGTGCCGTGTTGAGTCCCAGCAACAGATGCGCGGGCTTGATCGGTATTGGCAGAATCAGTTTGGCAATTTGGCCTTGCGCGTGAACGCCAGCATCAGTGCGACTGGCGCCAGAAATCGTGCAGGGTTGGTGATCCGCAATTTTTTTCAAGACTTTGAGCAGGGTGCCCTCTACCGTGGGCTTGGCTTCGAGTGATGTATCTATAGCCTGGGCTTGCCAGCCAAAATAGCGGGTCCCCTTGTAAGCAATCGTGACGCGATAGTAGTGCATGGCTATGAATGTTCCTGTAAATCGAAGACAGTTGACTGAATTCCCAGTTTAAACTCGCCCAACGCGTCAACAGTTTACTGAATTAAGGCCGCCAGTGTGTCATGCCTTTTTGGCCGCTCGCCAGCCATCAGGAATACCTCTATCATCCTGGCTCGCGCCAACCCAATATGGCATTCATCGACATACCTCGACATACCTCTAGGGCGACAGGCAAACAGTGGTGACAGACTTCATGCAGCTTGACCCCAATGACGGTGTGGTTGTCAGTATCTTTGATGATCGCAATGAGTTAGTAGCGGCCGAATGTCGAGTGCTGACGGGGGTGGATCCCGTTCAGGGTATCGCGGCGGGGGGCAGTACTGCGCATATCGGGCGGGCGGCCTATCAGCAGTTTGGCTTGCAGGTGCTTGCCAGTGCCCCAGATCTTCAATCCCTGTGCGAGCAGGCGGCTGCCTTGCAAGCGATGGAGGGTTTTCAGGTCAGCGTGATTGCCCAGGCGTCAAGCGGTGTACAACGCCGAACTTGGGCGCTGACGGTAGCAGATGCCATCCAGGCAAAGCCGAACCTGGACCAACCATCCCATCGACTGGTGCTCATTCAGGCGGCCGGACACCATGTGCTGGGTGAAATCGTCACGCAGCCCGACCGGTCTTACCGCCAACATGACCAGAAGCCGCAGCGTACCTCCGCATCTTTGTCTAGTCGTTTGGCGCGGGCGCTGGTCAATCTGGTGCCGGTGGCGGCAAAAACCATTCTGGATCCCTGTTGCGGTAGCGGCGCGCTTGTTCTCGAGGCTCATGCCATTGGCTTGCAGGTTTTCTGTGGTGATATCAACGCCAATATGGTGCAGAAAACCACAGAGAATCTGGCCCATTTTAATTATGCCTGTGGAGTACAGTTACAGGATGCTCGAGCTTGGCAAGAGCCGGTAGATGCCATCGTCACCGACCTACCTTATGGTAAGTACAGCCGGGTTGCCGATGAGGTGATGCTGGGGATCTTTACGCAGGCTGTGGCGATAGCACCCATGGGCGTGTTCGTGGCTGGAATGGATCTCTCGGCGCAGATGTTGGCGGCTGGCTATGCACAGGTTGAAGTGTTTGCGGTACCGAAAGCTAAGGGTTTTCAGCGCTATGTTCATCGCGGTTTACGCGCGCCGATCGATGAACATTAGGTGATGTCGTGAGCGAAGTGCCAGCTGTTTCGACGAGGTTCGATACCGGCTGGAATGACGTGCCGACCAAAGCCGTGGGGCGAATCTGCGGTATCCGTGCCGCGCGACTGGAAAAATGCCTTGCTCTTCAGATACACTCGCTTCAGACCCGCGTGCGGGATCGGTTAGAACTGATCGCCGATCCGTATTCAGGTCAACCTTGCCTTGGCGGTCAGTGACATCCAGGCGCGATTAATCCAAACCATTGCTATCAGCAGGAATACTTTTGACAAATCTTATCGCACCCGGACTGAAGCGCATGTCCGTATCGGTTACCCGAAAAATGTCGGCGTCCCTGCCCGGACTACGCCGTCTGGCGCAAGACAAGGGGCTAAAGATCCATCACTTGGGGGCGGGCTATCCGCACCCGGAAGTCACCGATCCTCGGCATTTTCTTGAGCACGAAGCGGCCTATCTTGAGCATCTTACGCAAGTTGAAGGCTTGAATGATCCGAGCGTGTTGCCTGAAAATCTGCGCGAGGCCTTCTCCTATGGTGATACGTTGGGGCCGCCGAGCACGCGTCAGGTTTTCGCCCGTGTCTATGGTAACGATTGGAATCTCCAGATGAATCCCGACTGTTTGATACCAACTGTTGGTGCCACCGGCGGTATCAGCTTGATCTGTTCGGTTTTCGAGAATGCTGGTTTGCCCCTGGCCTATCTCACCGATGCACCGACCTATGCCGGTTTTATGGCGCGCGCTGGCTTGTGTCAGCACGCAAAAATATACAGCGTCGAGATGGATGGTGAAGGCCCCATTCCTGCGGTATTTGAGCAGCAGATTGTCGCCGCGCGCGCCGCTGGTCGATTAGTACCTTTTTATTACACCGTGCCTGATGGGCATAACCCCGCTGGATTTTCGTTCTCGGCGAAGCGTCGCCTGGAGATTCTGGAGATCGCCCGTCGCGAAGGTATTCTGATCCTTGAGGATGCGCCTTATCTGTACATCAATTTCGCTGCTCCGGAGGACCGGCAACAGCCCTTTGTCAGCCTTGACCCGCAGCAGACGGTGCATCTGTTCACGGGTTCGAAGATCGGCTTTCCAGGCCCGCGAGTCGGCTACTTGTATTCCGAGGCGTCCATTGAGATCGCCAATGGTGAGCAGGCCAGTCTCGCGGAGTTGGCGCTGCTACAAGCCAGCGCTGACATTCTGTTTCCCAATCCGGCGGCCTACCTAGGCTTTGAAGCCTTATTACACGAGACTGATTTCAGTGAGCGCACGTCGATGTGGCCAGTCGCGGAAGAAAAGCTTGATGTCTACCGGGAGAATCGCGCGATCATGCTGCAAGGTTTTGAGTCGAGCCTGGGTGCCTATCCCGACCTTTTTCACTGGACCATTCCGATGGCAGGGTTCTTCTCCGTATTCACGTTTCTGGCAGGGACAATCCGCACTGATGATGAATTCATCCGTAAATTGGTGACCGAGTATGGCTTAGTGGTCATTCCTATGTATGATTTTTACCCGCCTGACGCCAGGATACGTAATCCCAATGCTGGCCTGGATCAACTGCGAATTTCATTCTGCTTTAGTGAAAGTGCCGGAGAGCAGCGCCGTAAGGATCTGACCGAGGCGGTATCTACATTCTGTACCGCGGTGAAGCACCTGGCTGGCGTGGACTAACCTCGAGGGTTCTAGGGCCTATCCACGGGAAGCTGCGTTTTAGCCACGATCTTGCGTAGCACAAAACTGGAATGCACCCCGGCCACACCCTCCAGCTTCGCCAGGCGGCCAAGCAGAAATTGCTCGTAGTGCTGCATGTCGCGGACCACCACTTTGAGTAAAAAGTCCGCTTGCTGGCCGGTGACGATTGAGCACTCGAGAATCTCCGGCAGTATTGTGATCGCCTGCTCAAAAGCTTCAAACCGGTCCGGTGTATGCCGGTCCATAGAGATACTCACATAGGCAGTCAAACCCAAGCCCAACGCCTCAGCATTGAGTAGGGTGACGTGGCGATCAATCACGCCACTGTCTTCCAGGCGCTTGACCCGCCGCAGGCAGGGTGTGGCTGATAGGCCAACCTTGTCGGCCAGTTCGAGGTTAGTGATGCGGGCATTGAGCTGCAGTTGCTCAAGGATGTTTCGATCAATTCGGTCTAGTTCCAGCATATCATGCGGCTCAAAAGCATTAGGTTGGCATTATTGACTACTTAAATAGTAAATAGTAGTTATTTGGGCGCATTAGGGTCAAAAATACTACGTAGTTCGCAATCATTCTCTACGCCAACCTGGTTATAGTGTCTTGCGTCAGATAGCGCTTTCTCGAGTCCATCACAGCGTGAAATGCCCACAAGGCAAGGATTCGAAGTTGACCTCACAAGGGTTGCGGGAAGGGTTTCAGGAAGGGTTGGAAGCAGACTTCAGATTATCGAGTCAGAAAAAAGCCAGGTGTGCACCAACACATCTGGCTTTTTTTGTTCCTGAATTGGCCTGGCCAAAGCGGTTCGACTACAGATGAATATCGCCCGCCAGCAGTGGTGCCACCGGGTCTGTGCGGCTGCGAATGGGATCTCGAATCAACATGCGCCGCACGGTAGGTGGCCAAGCTCCCTGATGGAGTGCTTGAATCTGATCGCTGACCTTGCCATCTGCATGAGTGGTCCGCATATGAAATCGCAGGTAGTCAAGCCAGGTGGGCATCTCAAAGCGTTCGACCCAGATCTCAGGATTCTGCAGATCGCGCAACAGAGTCCATTCGTGCGCACCGTCGCGGCGCCGGATGCGGCGCCGTTGGGCAATCAGGGGCATGAACTCAGGGATCGATTCGGCCTTAATATGGTATTCAATACTGATGGCCACCGGCCCGCTGGTCGGTTCAATTTGTAAGGCGATTGATGGCGCCTGCCAGCGATTCAAGGGGTCCAGATTCAACATCTCTTTACTGGGCAGGGGGATGGGTATCCCGATAGCTGCACCGGCAAGCATGGTCAAGGCGGCGATATTCAGGGCAAACTCCAGGGAATTAGCCTCGGTCACGCCGCCCCATAACCAACTGCCGAGCGCCATGCCACCGAACACCGACATCTGATACAAAGAGATAGCCCGGCCCACCACCCAGCGTGGGGTCGACATTTGCACGGTGGTGCTGAACATGGAGAGGGCAAATACCCAAGCGGCACCGCCGAGTAACAGGCCAATGCCCGTCAGCCAAATACTCGTACTCAACGCCGTGACGGCGGCACAACCGGCCAAGGCGATAAATGCCAGACGCACTAAAATCTCATTCTCAAACCGCTCTCTGGCAGGTCGAGAGATCATCGCGCCAGCGACTGCGCCCACCCCGAAAGCCCCGAGTAAGACCCCAAAGGTCTGGGCGCCACCCTGGATTAAGTCTCTGGCCACCAGGGGCAACAGGGCCAGAACAACGATGGCCGTCAGGCCAAAGATAAAGCCCCGCAACATCACCTTGGCAATATTCGGTGACATGGCGATATAACGCATGCCGGTGGTGACCGCAGAGAACAACGGCTCACGGGGTAGGGTCCGTTCAGGCAGGTTTGGTTGCCAACGCCAGAGCACCACAATCAGGCCGATATAAGTCAGGGTATTAATTACAAACGCTACCGCGGCACCGGCGATCGCGACGATGACACCCCCGATCGCTGGCGCGATACTGCGGGTGACATTGAAGCCGACACTATTCAACAGCACCGCAGCCGGGACATCCTCGCGAGGCACAATGTCGCCTACCGCCGCCTGCGACGCCGGGTTATTGAAGGCGATGCCGCAGCCGATCAGAAAGGTAAAACCCAACAGCACCCAGGGCGTAAGGAGATCCAGCCAGGCGAATACGGCGAGGCACGCAGAGGCGCTGATCATAAAAAACTGTGCCAGCAACATGATGCGGCGCCGGTCAAAACCATCGGCAATGGCGCCAGAGATCAAGGAAAAGACCATCACGGGCAAGGTGGTCGAGGCCTGCACCAGCGCCACCAGGTTGGCGGAATCAGACAGTGAGGTCATCATCCAGCCAGCGCCGACCGCTTGGATCATGCCGCCAAAGTTAGAGAGGATACTGGCTATCCAGATAGCGCGAAATGTCGTGTTCTGCAGTGGGGCGAGCGATGATGTCGCTGGCAAATTATCCATCCTGGGATTAACGGGCAGAAGCCGATTCTAGGGCTAATTGCCCGCAGAGTAAAAATTAGTTGCGGGCGAGTGTCATGGCGGCCCGGTTTTCCTCAGCCCCGTGGAATGCTGCCACCTCTCGACTCAATCCGTTATGCTGGCAGGTTCAAGCCTGAATATCAGGGTTGCCAGATCTTTGTCTGATTGACGCCGGGGTTTTAAGCCCTCATTGAGTAATTTGTTAGCGATGAACAAAAAAGAGGTAACTGGGAATGTTAGACGCCACTGAACTGTACCAATTAACGCCATTGCTAAAAGGTATCCTTTGGGTCGAAGTGATTGTTTATTTAGGCTTGGGCTTGTTCGAGGTTTTTGATGATTTTCTGGTTAAACCTAAGTCGTGGATGACGATCTCTGATCGGCCTAACGGCTACCTAGTGTTAGTGGATAAGGTCGGGCATAAGATGCATGCAACCGTGTGCTTTCTGCTCGGGTTCGTCGCCTTGAACGGCATCATTGAAGGCGCTGTGACTCGGTTTGAACTTGAGCTTTGTTTTGTCAGCGTGGCGCTGTTGATGATGACGATCTGGATGACCATGCTGCCCGGTCGGCTCGGGATTTTTGTCGTGACGTTGACCAAGCCAGAGTTTTGGATCCAGATTTTGATGCTGGCATTTTTTGTCGATCTCATCAGACCATGGGTCGTCTTGGTTTGCTTGGGGCTCAATGCTTGGGGCGTGATCGTTTATTTTGCCCAGACTCGCCGGCATTTGTTTCGTCGATTTGAGTATAGCGCCGTCAGAGAGGATCTGGTCGAGGTGGGTCTCGAGCAGTCAAAGATCGACTCGCTAGACAAAATGGCTGGGTTTAAACAGCTTTGATGGCGGTTTCGATAGCGGTTTCGATTGCCGTCGATCTAGCTGTCTAGATAGCGTAGTGCAAACCCAGTCGGAGTAATTTGAGATAAAATTTCGACTGGTACACCGATACCATCGGTAGTATCTTCTCTGCTTGTCGCGTCGGTGGTGCGAGTCATCGTGGTTTCCTCGGCGCCCGAATTTGAGTTAACAGAGTTGTATTGATGAATCCACCTGCACCCGAACGTTCCGCTGTCGCCCCTCTACCTACCTGGTACCAACAGGCTCTGGATGTGCCCAGTGAAGCATGCGATGTCATCGTCGATGGCTGCGCCATTCACTACGTGACCTGGGGCGAGGTCGGCAAGCCCGGCATCGTGCTGCTCCATGGTAGTAACGCGCATCTGGAGTGGTGGCGTATGGTCGCGCCGTTTTTAGCTGATCACTTTCGCGTCGCGGCCATGGATTTCTCCGGTGCCGGTGACAGCGGCTGGCGCGATGCCTATTCCGGTGCCCAGTTTGCCAGGGAAGTGATGGGTGTTGCGCGGGCGGCAGAGTTGGGTGATAAACCTTACGTGGTAGGCCACAGCTTCGGTGGTTCAGTGACGCTGGAAACAGGCTATCTGTTCGGCGCACAATTGGGCGGTATCATCACCCTTGATTTCACCATCGCATCACCGGCGCAGGCAGACGAGTTTGCCGAGTTTCGACGCCAGCGCCGCGCCGAACCCGTCAGGCCCACTCGAGTCTATACCGATCGAGCTGCCGCACTGGCACGGTTTCGCCTGATGCCAGAGCAAACCTGTCAGTATCCCGGCATCGTCGAACATGTTGGGCAAAATGGTATTCGAGCCGTAGAGGGCGGTTGGACCTGGAAGTTTGACCCAGGCATGTTCAAGCATCTGACAATGGAAGCGCCGGGCGATCCTGATCGAAAAACCAAACTGCTTAATCTGGCATGCCCAGTCGCATTGATCATGGCCGAGCAAAGCCTCGACTATAGCCAGGGCAGCCTGGCCTACACACGTGAACTCACCAATGGCGTGATCCCCATGCTGACCATACCCAATACCAGTCATCATCTAATGTTCGACGAACCCCTGGCCGTGACCACAGCGATCAAAAGCCTGTTGTTAGCCTGGCAGTTGAGCTAGAAAATTGGGGTCGGGGTAAAATTTACATTTGAGAATTGGGGTCGGGGTAAAAATCACA
>JABBAY010000128.1 GCA_018607725.1 K189A clade bacterium | reverse complement strand
CAATGTTTGACCGGTCATATGTCCCTGTGTGCCAGTGCTGAAGTGCGTCGGCCCGCCGATGAAGAGCCGCGGTTGTCACATAATAAAGTCATCGTGAACCAGTTTGCCAATCTGTCTTCCTTCGCAGAGCAAATGCTAATTCATGAGCACGCGCTGGTGAAGATTCGAGAAGATATGCCGCTGGATCGCGCCGCCTTGATTGGTTGTGCTGTGACCACTGGTGTGGGGTCCGTGTTTCATACCGCGGCCGTGGCGCCGGGTAGCACGGTGGCTGTCATTGGTTGCGGTGGGGTCGGCCTGTCAGCGATCAACGGCGCAGCGATTGCTGGGGCGGCACGAATTATCGCCATCGATATGGTGGACTCCAAGCTTGAGATGGCGAAAGACTTTGGTGCAACGGATGTGATTAATGGTCGTAATGGCGATGCTGTCGAGCAAGTGATGGAATTAACTAAAGGAGGGGTGCAGTATTCCTTCGAGGCGATTGGTTTGAAGCAAACGGCGGAAGATTCATTCCGCATGCTGAGACCGGGCGGCACCGCAACGATTATCGGTATGATTCCCGTCGGCGTGAAGATCGAGTTGATGGGCGCCGCGTTTCTGCAGGAGAAGAAGATTCAGGGTTCAATGATGGGTTCAAATCGGTTTCGAGTTGACATGCCACGATTCATCGATTTTTATCTGCAAGGTAAGCTGCATCTAGACCAATTGATTTCTAAGCGTATTAAGCTGGAGCAAATCAATGACGCCTTCGCTGATATGAAGACCGGCGCAGTAGCACGCAGTGTTATTGTGTTCGATCAATAGCACTCGTCTTTACGGTTGCTGCATCCGCTTATGCTAGGCCTGGTCGAGGCCTAGTCTGGCATAAGCAGGTGCAGTCGCCTGCGAGGCTCAGGCCGGCTCTTCTTCTTTGAGTCGGATGCGGCTCTTCTTGTCTGGATACTTGGCATTGATGGGCTCATAGAAGGCCCGGATTTTGTCCATATCTTCTTTGACGTTGCCGCTAAGATAGAACGACAGCCCCAGACCTGCCACCTTGTGCTGATAATCGAGGTAGCCACAGACTACTGGAATATTGGCCTCCAGCGCGATCCGGTAAAATCCTGACTTCCAGTATTCCGTGTAGCCGCGAGTGCCACTGGGTGGTACTACGAGCGCGGTGCCATCACCGTGCTTGATTCGCTCGGCAAGTCGCTGGACCAGATTGGTGTTTCGTGATCGCTCGACGGGTATGCCGCCAAAAAAAGTCATTAGCGGGCCAAGCACTGGTACGAACAGGGTGTTCTTAACCAGCCAGTTAATGCGTAGATGCAACGAATAGGCGGCGCCAAGCAGTAAAATGGCATCCCAGTTACTGGTATGCGGCGCAGCGATGATTAACATGTTTTTAGTCATCGGTGCATCACCCTCCACGCGCCAACGAGTCACAAACAGGATGAATCGACCTAAGTAGTGGGCCGGGGAACTGCATCTGGGGCGTATATCCTGCATGTGTCGTCTTGTCCCTACAGCCTAGGCATCATGGCTGCTGAATATTGTTCTGTTAATGGTCAAGGACCCCGCTGGCCGGGGCGTCTTCTGAATCAATCCGTTTAGCGCAACTCTCGGCCGGTGGTGTGCGGTATGGTCTGTCGCGGGGCTTTATTGGTCAGAATCTAAGGCAGTATAACCAGTTTGGGGCGAGCCCTCCTAGTCTTGCTAGTTCGACGCGTCAAGATGTGGTCGTCCAGGTTTCAGCAGGTATACTGCCAAACGGCATCGCGACGCTGCTATACTGCGAGCCTGGAGTGTTTCACAACACCATAAGCAAATGTGGGTTCAAGTTGTATGCTGATTCAATATATTTTCGTCTTATTTACCTCGATCATTCTTTTAGCCGCTGTCTCTGCCCGGGCAGAGCCTGTAGAGGCCCCAGACGACCCGATTAACGTCACGGTCGAGCAGCAAATCCAACAAGTCGATCTGTGGGTTGCGACTGGCGACAAGGCCAATGCCGCTGCGGGTAATGCCCGAATCAGCCAGTCGCTGGCGCAAGACCCGGAGTGGGTGGCAGGCATACTTGCCCAAGCCAGCAGCGTTGATGCAGCACTGGCCGACGCCGCCGAGACGGTCTTGATGATGTCGGCAGAGGCTCAAAATGCACTGCAGTCGAGTGATTTTGAGACAGCGCTGGCATCCCAGGAAGCCAGCGCTATGCTCGCCAACGACATCTTTGGTGCGAATCACGGGGTAACGCTGGCGTCGCACCGCGATCTTGGGCGGATGTACCGCGAAGCGGGTATGGCGCAAGAGGCTGATCAGTATTACAACCAGGCTTTAGACGGCGCGATGGATGCGCTTGGTGAGCAGCACCCAGTGACCCTCGAGATCAGAGGTCTGATGGCTGAACTCTATGCTGTCGCTGGTTTGGTAGAGGAAGCCTCGCTGATGCAGGCTTCAGTTGTCGAGGGGTTGGACCTGAGTCTGGGTAAGGGACATCCGACGACGCTGGATGCTCGGTATCTCGGGATTAGTTGGCTGGAAAATTTTGGTGATTATGCCGGTGCGCTGGTTGGGTATGAAACCCTGTGCGCCGATATTGCTGTGACCCATGGCGACTATCACCCAGCAGTCATTGATTGTCTGATCTTGCGTGCGCGTGCGGAGCAGTCTTTGGGCAAGGTCGCGCAAGCAGCAACGACCAATCAGCAGATTCTCGAGCGCTTTGCAGTGACCGTGTCTGGCGTTAACGACCGAGTCTTTAACGTGGTGGCTGATTTGGCAGAGCTATATCGGCAACAAGGCCGTTATCAGGAGAGTAAAGACCTGTTATCGGGTCTGATCCAAACCGCCCTGCAAGTAAAAAACCTTGAGGCGTCTAATCAGGGTAAGGCTTTTCTGGCGCGGACCCTGAAAGACGAGGGCGCTTTGACGAATGCCAGAATTTTAACCGAGGAAGTACTCGAGTTTGGTCTCAGTCAGTGGCTCGATCGGCCTCTCAGTATCTACAATACGCTGTTGGAGTTGGGCGCCATCTATCAGGCTGAGGGCAAGCTGGCCGAGGCTCAGGCGACCTATGAGGAGGCCTACGAGAATTTATCGCGTGACTATGGAGACGTGCATCCATCGACATTGGTCGCCGGCGTCAATCTCGCCCAGATCTATGAAAAGAACGGCTTATATGATCGGGCTGAACCCTTGATGAAGGGAACCCTGGCACGGCTCGAAAAGAATTTTGGTCCGGCGCACCCAGATAGTTTGCGCGCCAGAAACAATATGGCCTTGTTAGATGAGAGCCAAGGTAAGTTTGATGAAGCCGAGCCGCTGTATTTGCAGTCTCTGGATATCATGCGGGAGGTTTATGGGCCTGAGTATACCGACGTTATTGCCGTCAAAAATAATCTGGCTTATCTATATATGATGATGGGAGATTTCGACTCCGCTGCGAATATGTTTGTCGATGTCCAGCAGCAGTGGCAGATTCAATTTGGTGAGGCACACCAAAACACCCTCAAGGCTACGAACAACCTGGGACGGGTTTATCAGAAGCTCAAGCGATTACCAGAAGCTGAGCAACAGATTCAGGTTGCGCTGGCCTTACGCCAGGAAGTGCTTGGTGCTGAACATATCGATAGCATTCGCTCCATGATTGACCTGGGCGGTGTCTACATTGACGAGCAACGTTTGGCAGACGCCGACAGTATTTTGACTGCTGCCTTGACCTTGGCAGAAAATAATTTAGGTGATCAGCATCCGTATACCTTTGATGCACTGAATATGTTGGCGAAAGCGAAAGAAGCGGCGAACGACCTGCAGGCTGCCGTTGATCTGCGCGAGCAAGGTATGAGTCGGCGTAGTGTGTTCCTTGACCGGATGCTCTGGACCACGGGTGAAAATGCCCGAGAAGGCTATATTCGTTTGCATCGGCCTGAGCTGAACGATTACCTGGCCTTGCTAACTCGTCTTGATGCGCCGGATCGGGGTAAAAAAGCTATCAACGCCAGCCTCCAGCGTAAGGGCTTGTTGTTGAAGGTCACTTCAGAAATTCAGCAGATCGCGACGCTGGCGCAAGATCCGACGTTAACAGTCCTTGCTAACAAATTAACAGCTACTCGCAAGGAGCTGGCGTCGCTCACGCTATCGGGGCCGACTGCCGAAACCCTAGGTCGGCATCCCCAGCTGCTACGTGAGCTTGAGCTACAGGTTGATGATCTCCAGGGGCAGTTGGGGCGAGCGAGTGTGCGTTTTAAAAGCTCCATTGCCCATGTCAGTGCCGATACGCTCGAGGGGATCTTGAAGGAAGATCGAGCGCTGGTGGACTTTCTATTTTATGAGGAAGCCGGTGAATCCAAGCTGATGGCTGCGGTGTTACTGAATGAAGGTGGAGAGCTACGTTACGAGCTGGTGGAGTACTCAGATCGCGCTACCGTTGACGCGGCAATCATCGCCTACCGTGGCATTATACAAGATGATGGCGCTGACGAGGATGATCTTCTGGACGTGGGGATGGACACCTATGCTGAAGTCTGGGAGCCGATTCAGACAATCTTGGGCGATGTGACATCGGTCTATTTAGTGCCTGACGGCACGCTCAATATCTTGCCCTTCAGTGCGCTGATGAGTCCCGACGAGGAATATCTGATCCAGACCCACGACCTACATATTCTCAGCTCGGGTCGCGATTTGTTGCCCAGCGGCTTTAATCTGGTGAGTGGCGACTACGTGATTCTTGCCGGCCCCGATTATGATTCCACTGAAGTTGTCAGCAAAGCTGAAATGCAGATCGCCATGGGTAAACGCTCGTCAACACTCCAGGTTGGCATTCGTGCGGCAGGAACCGGGCTGCGGGGCTTGAGTTTTGCGCCACTGCCTGGTGCTGAACAGGAAGGCAAAATTATCACCAGCCGAGTCGCTGACAATGCAGCGGGTAGCCAGGAATTTTTTGGCACGCAAGCTCAGGAGCAGGTGTTGTCACGCTTGGTTCAGCCACCCGAGATCTTGCATATAGCGACCCACGGGTTTTTCCTCGAAGCAGATGACTCTTTGAAAAAGCGACTGCTGAAGTTGCAACGTGGATCCGATTTGCAAGTGCCGCCGCCGGGGGATAATCCTCTGCTGCGAGCAGGCTTGGCATTTGCCGGCATTAATACCAATGCGCAGTTTCTGGGCGATATCGATACGCTGAATGATGGTGTGTTGACGGCTCTTGAAGTGCTGAGCCTGAACCTGTCGGGCACGCGTTTAGTGGTGCTGTCGGCTTGTGAAACCGGGCTTGGTGAGATTCATGAAGGCGAGGGCGTCTATGGCCTGCGCCGATCCTTTCAGGAGGCGGGGGTCGCAGAGGTGATTAGTTCGTTGTGGGAAGTCAGCGATGCCGGCACCCAGGCGCTGATGACAGATTTTTACGATCGCCTGTTGGCAGGTCAGCCGGCTAGAGAAGCCTTGCGAGATGCGAAATTAGGTCTGCTAGCGTCGCCGCAATGGAATTATCCCTATGTATGGTCGGCTTTTATGATCGTCGGCAGCTATGAGTCGGCGGGCTTTGTTGCACTCTAGGGTGGGTCGAACCGTCGATAATTTTTGGTCAATAACTAAGGAGAGTTTTTAGTGGCCCATCAAACCGGTATATCTTTGCCCGTTCCACAGCAGTCGCGCTATCTGTATTACTCCCTGAACGTCGGAGCACAGGCGTCAGAATTAATGGCGGCGCTGCAGCAGATCGTCGATGGTGAAGCCGTGGTGCTGGGTCTCGGCAAGGCGTTTTTTGACCTGTTGGGGGCGACTCGCGTCAAGGTGCAGGATGCACCGGTCTACTCCAATGCTGGGATTGCTATTGGAGCAGCACCCTATGCGTTGTGGATCTGGCTGCGGGGTAGTGACCGCGGTGACCTGGCACACCTGACGTTGCAGATTCAGGAGGCGCTGGGTGATCATGCCGTACTTGAAGATCTGATCGACGGTTTTTGTTATCAAAAAGGCAAGGACCTGACCGGTTATATCGACGGCACAGAAAACCCTGAAGGCGACGAAATCCAGCGGGTAGGGTTTGACGCTATGGGCGGTAGTTGTGTCGCAGTCCAGAAATGGGTCCATGATCTGGGTTATTTCACCAGTCTGTCACCACAGGAGCAGGACGCGAAGATCGGACGCCATAAGCATAACAATGAGGAGTTCGACGCCCCCAAGTCAGCCCATGTTATTCGAGCGGCACAGGAGACTTATTCGCCCGAGGCAAACCTGCTGCGCCGGTCTATGCCCTGGGCTGACTTTTCCGGTGAAGGTCTGGTGTTCGTTGCCTTTGCCAAAGAGTTCTATGCCTTCGATGCGATCCTCAAGCGCATGATCGGCCTGGAAGACGGTGTCACCGATGCTTTGTTTACCTTTTCTCGACCGCTGACAACGAGTTTTTTCTGGTGCCCGCCAATGCGCAAGGGCAAGCCTGACTTCGGCGTTCTTAGCGGCAAATAGGAGCGACTGCTCTGGCGGGTTAGAAGAAGTTGTCGACCATGACCTTGACCTGCTTCAGACGGTCGGTGGAGGCAATGGCGCACGCCGGGTCTGGGTGCAGGTTGCGGACGATAATGTCGGTATAGCCAAGTTTTTCGAAAGCCTGAAATTGCTCGGCGACTGTCGATGCGTCGCCGATAATCAGTGCCTGGGGGTCAAACCCGCGATAGTTGTTGCCGAGGCTGGCCCGCAGCTCGGCAGCTTCTGCAGAGGACTCAGCCACATAGATGTCGCGGCGGATCGCGATGGTGGCGGGCAGCTTGATCTGGTGTTTCTGCAGTGCCAGATGGTATTGGGCCAATGCGGCTTCGGCGCCATTCAGTGTCAGCCCCGGGTCTGCCAGCCAGACATCGCCCATGCGCGCGGCTCGATCAATCGCCACCGCTGCCGATGCGCCGATCCAAACTTCGATGGGCTCTGGAGGGAGTGGTGAAATTTTGGCGGCTTGAAATTTCCAGCGGCCGTCCAACGACACAGATTCTCCCCGCCATAAGGCCCGCATGCTGGTTAAGGATTGTTCAAACGCCGAAGGCCTGTTGCGGATATTGGCCCCCATGGCCTTGAATTGACGTTCATCGCGGCCGAGTCCGCACTGTAGAATGAATCGATCTTGATTGATGCAGGCCAGCGTCGCGACTTGCTCTGCGGCCAATACGGGATTCCACAGGGGCAGCAGGAGGAGAACGCCCGCCGGCCGATTGTGCCAGTCGGCTAACATGCGTCCCATCATGGGTGTGTTTTGATAGTAGGGTGTTGGCACGACGTGGTGATCACCGACAAACAGTGAATCAAGGTTCGCCCGTGCAGCGGCGCGGGTTCTGTCAATCATCTGGCGAGCGCCTTGGCGAACATCGGCGACGTTGTAAGCGCTGGCTACGGAAATGCCTATTTTCATCGGTTCTCTCTCTGCTCTTGCCATCGACGATTTGCTAGCCATGGTAACCCAGCATCAAGGTTTTTGCGTAGTGGACCCGTTCAGGTTTTCGAAAACAGTATCTCACTGCTACTGCTGGTGCGCATGGAACATAGTCTGTGGTTGAATTTTCAACAGACAAGATTCTGGTTGGAAAGGGTCTCGAAATGTGCGTTAATTGCCAACTGAAAAATTCTCGAACCATCTTTTAACTACTTAATAATCAATAGCTTATGATCGGTGTTGGCATAGATTTCGGAACCTCAAACTCGGCGGCCGCCTGGTATGATGGAGAGCGTGTAAGATTAGTCAGGCTAGACCCTGAGGATGCGATTATGCCCACTGCAACCCACCTTGACCGAGAGCTGCGGTCGAAGATTGGTAATGCGGCGGTTCAGCAGTATATCGAGGAAAATCGTGATCGCATTGTCGAGCTGACACCAGAAATTGTCGGCAAGAGCGATATGCTGGTTAACGAAAGTGACCCAGACGATCCCCTGTCCAGTCCTGAAATTGCGACTGCCAATGTTTATGGTCAGGCGAATATTGACCGTGGCATGCCAGGACGATTATTTCGCGGCGTCAAACGCCTGTTGGGGAATCCTTCGGTAAAGCGCCTGATGGTGTTTGATCGGCCGTTTCGCGTGGTTGCGTTGATCACGCCGGTGTTACTCCACATTC
>JABBAY010000071.1 GCA_018607725.1 K189A clade bacterium | reverse complement strand
TCGATATCGGCGGCAGTCTGAAACTCTTCAATGGCCTCAAGGCATTAATGGCAAGCATCGAATGTGGCATTAACGATCTTGGCTACACTGCTATCTCAGCCATCAATGCAACACCCATGGCGGCACTTCTGTCCGCGAGAAACAATGCTGCAACCAATCCTGACTATCAAGTGGCCGATAATACCGGGGAAGTCTTGCCTTCTATCGAAATGGCACCCGTGACCTGCTTACAGGCTGACCAGGCAATTATTAATGCCCTCCAGCAAATGGGCATCTATACGCTCCGGGATTTGTTCAAGCTGCCAATGAGCAGCATCAATCGCCGATTTGGCATCTATTTTACGGACTATCTGCAGCGCCTCATTGGCATGCAGCCTGACCCGCAAAAGACGATCGACCAGGCACCTCATTTTTTTTCTGACATTACCTTTATGGCTGACGTCACCAATACCAACGCCTTAGTTTTCCCCATCAAACGCTTACTGGATGAGTTGAATGCCTTTCTGACAGCCCGACAACTCCACATCAATCAACTATCCTGGAAGCTCAGCCACCGACATCACCCAACAAAATACATCAGCATTTATCTGGCTAGCCCTGAACACAACATCAAAGCCTTGCTGCAATTAACCCAACTTAAACTTGAGCAGGTTAAGGATGTTCAGGAGATCGACACACTGTCATTAACGGTCAATAGCTTTTTTCCTGCCGATACTGTCTCTGGCGATTTATTCCAATCTGCCGGCTATCAGCCACATCTTGACCCGATAAAAGGTCCATCAAGACGTCGTCAACGGCAGGCCAGCGCCAACGCCTTACTGAATTTACTGAGCACACGTTTGGGCCCTGATGCGTGTTTTGGCTTATCTATGGCTAATGATCACCGCCCAGAAAAATCCTGGCTACGACTCAAGCCCAACCAGATTAGCGACGAAACTCAATATGAGACGGCGGAGAATCTGGCGATGCAGCTGGCCCAAGACAATCACCGGCCATTATTTTTACTCACGCCGCCTCGAGCTTTGCAGCTGGTCAATGACGCCCCTTATCTGAACGGCAAGCTGGAATTACTCCAGGGTCCCGAGCGTATTGATTTTGGCTGGTGGGACCGGCCGACTTCAGGAGAGATCATCACTCGAGACTATTATGTCGCCGCGCATACAGAACGTGGCGCACTTTATTGGGTTTTTCATTATAGCAATCATGGCAAATGGTATTTGCACGGTATATTCTCATAACCCTCGAGCCTGACTCACTTATGGCACCAGACATCGCGACCCAATTCCCAACAGGAAATCAGACTATGAATATTTATGACTTGCAGATGGAGTCTATCACCGGCGAGAAAATTTCTTTCTCTGACTTTAAGGACCAAGCTTTACTCATCGTCAACCTGGCCAGCCAGTGAGGACTCACCTCACAGTACGCAGGTCTGCGTGCATTGCATGAAAGCGGTAAAGTCACAGTACTTGGTTTTCCCTGTAATCAGTTTGGTGCCCAAGAGCCAGGCACTAATCAAGAAATTTTAGATTTCGCCACGAGTAAATATCAGGCGAACTTCCCGATGTTCAGCAAAATCGAAGTCAATGGCGACAATGCGGCCGAGCTTTATCAATGGCTATGCCGAGAATTAGCCGACGATGAGGGGCAGCACCCTATTGCCTGGAATTTCGCCAAATTTCTGCTCAACCAACAGGGCAAGCCCGTCAAACGCTTTCACCCGAAAGTCACGCCACAAGAGATCGAAGCCGCATTAGCTGATTTAATCTAAAAGCGGAATCTCCAAGTCGTTGATAAACGTAGAGCAAAAAAAGCTGGCTGCACGTCGCAGCCAGCTGAAGCTGAAGCGCTTAAGTTAAATGGCGCGAGTGAAGTGGCACACCTTACATAACCCAAAAAAATCAACTAAAAATAATTGATTCCCGCTTGAACAGCCGTGCGGTAATAGCGCTGAAAACAAAGCACAATAGCAAGACAGCCAGGGGTGATAGGAAATAGCCGATCACCGGTACCGCCACCCCTCCCATGACATCAGTCAACAGCAAATGTTGGCCGAGCATCGGCACGGCATACATCCAGGTTTCAGTTTTAATCGGGTTAAACATTGTATAAAGACCGGGCAACATGGGCAAAAGCACCAGAAAGCCAATATATGACTGAGCATCTTTAAATGACTTGGCAAAGATACCCACTAGCATTTGCATACTGGTAGCCAAAAATGCCAGCGGCAAAGTAGCCAACAGCATAGCAATCACCTGTAGCGCGGAAACATGGAAACGCAACCCAAGTTCTTCAAGTTGTACATAGCTCATGACCAACATGGAAAGCACCAACGTCAGAGACATGCCCAAGACAGCGAACAGCGTCGCAGCGACCCATTTGCCGAGAACGATCTGTAATCTAGATACGGGATTAATCAGCAAGGCCTCAAATGTCTTGCGCTCGCGTTCGCCGGCGGTACTGTCAACAGCGATGCCCATCCCTGATATAAAAGCCGCCAGGACAATATAAATTGGAATAAAACTTAGCACTGAGGTGGCGATTTCTTGTTGACTTGCCACCTCTGAATCAACGATTGAGATAACACTCATCACTTCAGGCGACACACCTCTAACAATTAATCTGAGGGAGGCTAATTCCGAATTATATCCACGCACAAGATTCCTAACTCTTGCAACGGTAATCCGTGAATCGTTTCGCGAACTGTCTGAAACCAATTCCACGTAGCTCGTTTTTGCTTCAGCAATACGCCCGGCAAAGTTATCGGGAATAACCAGGACAAGTTCCTCAGACTGGTTGCTCACCAAGGTCTTGGGATCACCCGTAGCGACAGAAAACTCCACGCCTTTTTCTGCCATCCAGGCCATCAGATGCGGCGCATTATCCGCGCCCTGAACAGCCACCAGCATATCTTTATCCTGACTGCGCAACTCAATCATGGTGTGGATTAAGAAATAGACTAAAAATGGTGCCAGCACAGGAAATATTAAAGCAGACAACACAGCTCTTCGGTCACGTACACCGTCAAGGCATTCCTTGACCAGAACAATGGTAAAGGGCCTCATAGCGGAATAACCTGCTCGACCAATTTCACAAAGGCATCTTCCAGATCATCCTCCTGGGCCAACAACTTGATCATCTCCGCGGTACCCTCAGCCACCACCTCACCCATGGAGACAATCACAATGTTGTCACACAAGCGTGCGACCTCATGCATCAAATGACTGGAAAACAACACGGTGATACCCATCACCCGCAATTCCTGAACCACTTCTCGAACAATGCGAGTTGTCATGACATCCAAGCCATTGGTAGGCTCGTCCAGAACAACATTGCCAGGACTGTGAACCAGACATTGAGCCATGCAAACCTTGGTACGCTCACCCTGAGAAAAACCATGAGTTCGACGATCAGCGATAGGACCCATCCCCAGCAATGTAATTAACTCACTAGCGCGCGCCTCGACTTGTTCGTTCTCCATACCGTGTAGGCGGCCGAAATAATGAATATGCTCCCTGGCAGTGAGACGAGCATATAAACCATGATTGTCTGTCATAACGCCGAGTCGTGATTGGGCCAACCGAGTATTTTCAGCAACATTGATCTCATCGATGAAGACCTGACCTGTATCGGGCGCTAGCAAGCCATAGAGCATACGCAGGGTGGTCGACTTGCCTGCGCCATTGGGGCCCAGCAAACCGGTGACCTGTCCCGCCGGGGCCAGAAAAGATACGTTTTTAACGGCGCTAACACCGCCAAATTGTTTGCTAACCTGCTTAACTTCAATCATCTGTCACCCCCAATTGCGACTGCGGTCCTGCCGCACTGGTGAAAAACGGCGGTCGACGAATCAAATCAAGACAGCTCGCTGCCAGATTCTGTGGTGCCAGTTGCTCCATAAACTCAACCATTAGATCGGGTACGCAACCGGTAAAACCGGCATTATGACCGACACCCTGGACGATAAGGTGGCGTGAATTGGCAAGCGTCTGGGCCGCTTGCTCGGCATATTTTGGCGGCGTTACCGGGTCAAGCTCGCCTGATAACAGCAGCACCGGCACGTCACTACTGACAGCCTGAAAATACTCAGCCGCCACCTCGCCACGAGGCCAAAATTGACACACTTCCACCATTAGCTCGTTCATGGAATTGGCAAAATACTGACTCGCCCTCGTCGAACCGCTGGTCTGAGTCATATCTTCAGCACAAAACACTGACGCCATCATACCGGTACTGATTGAGTCACTGTCGTCATGAAATTGATAACCGAGTGTCAGCAAGGCCTGATAGTCGCCCTGATTTGCCTGACTTAACGCTAAAGGCAGTAATGTTGACAGGGTACGGTGATAGAGCACCTGACGCACCAGTCGAGCCACGAGGGCCTGATCGATTGTCACTGGAATGGACGCGCCGGTCCTGGGATGGCGGAATTCCGCCTCGACGGGGTTATCCGTCAACCGCTGGGTCAACGCAATGAAATGGTCGCGTAGATCAGGGAATGCCTGAGCACAGGCTGAAGACGATTGGCAGTCGACAAAGAGTCGATCAAGCGCGGTATCAGTATCTGCCGAAGCGCCGGCCAGAATATTAACCGAGGGCGGCGCCACGCCATCAAGAATCAACGACCTGACATGGCCACTAAATTGTCGCAGGTAAACCAGTGCTGCACGGGTGCCATAGGAGATTCCCAACAAGTTAATCTGCTCATAACCCAGCGCCCGCCTGACAAGATCGAGATCACCCACGGCGATCGAGGTTGTGTACAGCGCCGGATCGGCATCCAGCGTCGGCAAGCAATCTTTGAGTTTGTTCACTTCCCGGGCTAATGCCGTCGCTGATGACAAGGTGAAATCCTCTGGGGTTTCCGCCACCACACAGCTCAAGTTATTAGACCGGCCGGTACCTCGCTGATCAACCAGTATGACTTCCCGCTGCCGACGCAGTTCCAGCAAGGCACTGAACACAACGGGACCACTGGTAATCGCCGACTGGCCAGGCCCTCCGGCAAGATAGAAAATCGGATCAGGCTTGGCAACTCGTGCGATAGCGGGCAGCACCATCACCGCAAGCTCTATCTGCCGGCCATCAGGCTGTTTGGGATTTTCGGCAACCTTGAGCAGAGCGCATTGGGCCTCACTAAAAACGCGCACCAAGGCCGGGTCATCTGGACGCTCACAAGGACCCAGCAGGATTGTCTCTGCAGGCGCCACGACGCCCCGTTCAGCCGCTGTTCCACAACCTGTCAGCAGCAGCAAACTGATTAGACCTGGAACCAAGATCGGAAATTTCAAATCAGACTCATCCTTTAGCCATCGAAGAATCTTCAGCGTAGCGTAATTTACACTTCGAGGGCAGCCTTAAACCGCAGGCACTGTCATCGCTCAGGAGCTCTCCAATGAGACCTACATCAACCCTCGAAATTGTGTCAACATAGCCGACTGATGCCGGTCTGTTAACTTGCACGACCTGTCTCCAGTAGTCTGCCATAAGTTTGCGAACCGATTAACCATGTTAAGTTGATACCCATGTCTGAGCCCGAAAAAGAACGCTATACACAGCGCAAGTCATTTTTTGACAGCCTACTGACAATCTATGGGCGCAAACCTGTGTATGAGGCCTTGACTACTGCCGGGACCACGCCGTTTCGACTGCATCTGGCGCAATCTAATAAGACTAACGGTATTATTGCCGACATCATCGATCTGGCGGAAGCTAAAAACGTCGAGATTTGTTATCACAGCCGCGAAGCGCTGGCGCGGATCTCACGGAACGGCCGCCAGGATCAAGGCGTCGCCATCGACATTGAAGCACCAGGCTATCAGCCCCTGGCCAATCTATGCCAGTTAGCACAGGACCACCCCAATACCAGTCTGGACCTGATTGCCCTCGACAGAGTCACGAACCCACAGAACCTCGGGTTGATCATCCGCGCGGTCGGCGCATCCCCTTGTGCTGGCCTGCTGTTACCACAAAAAGGCTGCGCCCGCATTGATCCGCTGGTGATTAAAGCCAGTGCCGGCACGGTCTTGAAAGTGCCGATCTATTACTGTGACGAGCTGGGCCCGGCCCTGCAGCAACTCAAAACCAGTCACTTCTCGGTACTGGGTCTGGCGGCCGGTGGCCGGCGTTCAATTCAGGATATCCCAACGACTGGCAAGCAGGTTTTCATCCTAGGCAATGAAACGGATGGCCTGAGTCCTGAAATCGCCGCTCTGTGCGATGAATTGGTCGGTATCCCGTTGAACCATGGCGTAGAGTCCCTGAATGTCAGCACCGCCGCCAGCATCGTTGCTTTTCGTAACATTTTTCAGGCCTGACAGGGCTTTGGGGCTCCCTTGTCGCTGGTATCAACGGTCAATATCAACTATTGTTGCGCCTTGAATTTCCTTGAGTCTTAAGAAGATTGTCTATGCGACGTTCGATCAATGTAGTTTTAGCTTTTACGACACTTCTATTCCTGGCCGCTTGCGGTTCCGAGGAGGGTTTTGTTGAACCGATCAGTGTCCCAAAGGGCTTTGTCCGAGTATTTAATGTCGTCCCTGACTCCACGATACTCAGGGTATCCGTGGATAACCTCACTCAAGCCACGCTGAATTTCAGCGAAGCTTCAGCATTTTTCAATATATTGCCAGGCCTGCCACGGAAGATGGAAGTTTTCTACTTTCCTGATGGCCAGAGAGAACTCCTAGTCAATCGCCAACTGACCGTGCCCACCGACAACCAGGCGACGGTGATCATTGCTGGGACGCTCAGCAGCCCAGTGGTTTTGGAGATCCAGAATGCACCGTCAACTGACACCCCGGCTGACTTTACAGAGGTCCAAATTGTCCATGCTGCTAACAGCATGAGTGCCGAAGTGGGTTTCCTGTTGGTTCAAGACAATGATTTTAGCGCACCGACAACCGCACTCTTGGGACAGTTCACCGAGTCCTTGACCCTCAACCCCAGCAGCGGTGATAGCTATGAACTTTTGGCAGTGAGTTCGCTGCCGGCAACCGGCACAGCACCCTCGGACGCCCAGATACTGTGGCGCTCGGGAATCTTTGAGCTGCCGCCCAAGAGCCGTGCCCTGCTAGTCTTGACAGATTATTTTGGTCCTGCAGGCAAAGGTGTTCGGGTCGCCAGTCTCAGCGTCGTCGGGACTCAGTTCTTCGTTCAGGAAGAATTACCCGCCGCGATTCGAGTGCTGAACACCCTGCCCGACCAAGGGCCGATTGACGTTTTCTTCAATGATGAGCTGTTTGCCGCTAACGTTACCTTTAATGAGATGACGGACAACATACTCACCGACCTTCGCGGTCAGTTAACCCTCAAGCTGACACCGACTGGCGACGCTTCGACGATACTGGCGGAAGCTACACCCACTGTAGAGCAAGGTAATTTTTATACACTGACGATTACGGGACTGATCACAGACTCAGGACCGAGCCTAGCATTAACGCCAGACGATAACCGCAACATCGCCACGCGGTTTGTCCTCACGGGTACCCATGCATCGCCCAGTAGCGGCCTGCTCGATTACTACTTGGTAGCACCGGCAACCAGTATCGAAAATGCGTTACCCAAGAGCATCAATAATTCATTACTCAGCGCCGCCGGCATGAGCTTTGAACAGGGCAGCTACGACTTGATCGTCACAGATGCCGGCACCAAGGACATCGTCTTCGGTCCATTAGCTGTGGAACTGCAAAATGACAAGATTTATCGTTTCCACCTCACGGATGCAACTGGTGGTGGCCTACCAATACAGATCGTTTTAGAGGATGACTTCAACTAGATCGCTCAGCCAAGTATCGCCATCACGGCAAATCGCCGCCGTCGATGGCGAAAAATCTTCGGCGCGGTCTACTGTCAGTTTTTCTCAAGCTAGTTTATGCTGAAAAATTGATCATCGCAGACAGGAGGTGTCCCCATGCCGACGGCTATTATCCCTAACGATTGGCAAGTCACTCGGCTATCAGGCTCACTCGGCGCTGATATCCGTGGGCCTTCGGTGACCACGGCTTCAACCCATGACATCGACGCCATCAAGGCACTATTGATCGAGCATTTAGTGCTATTTTTCCCCGATCAATCTCCGAGCAAAGCCGACCATATCGCGTTCGGGCGCCAATTTGGCGAACTTGAGGGCCACCCCAATTTAAAAGACAGCAACCATGTCGAATACCCAGAGTTATTTGAGCTGGTCGCCACCCAAGGTGGCATAGCTGATGAGTGGCACACTGACATTACCTTTCAAGACAGCCCTGCACTGATGTCAATTCTGCATATGGTGAAGTCACCCGCAGTGGGGGGAGACACCATGTGGGCCAGTCTTTACGCCGCATATGATGAATTATCACCACCCATGCAAGCCCTCTGTGAAGGCCTGACAGCACTGCACGACGCTGCCCCTCACAATCGTCCTGATCAGATGACTATTCATCCAGTAGTTCGAGTGCATCCGGTTACCGGGCGTAAGGCGCTATACGTCAATGAGCACTTTACCCGGCGTATCGTTGAGATGAACGCGGGCGAAAGTGCCGCGCTGCTGACGTACCTGACGCAATGGGTCGCTCAACCGCGGTTTACCGTCCGTAAGTCCTGGACTGAAGGTACCATCGCTATGTGGGACAACCGCTGCACCCAACACTTTGTCTTGAATGACTTTGTTGGCGAACGAATCATCCAGCGAGTCACCATTATGGGTGATAAAGTGGAGGGCGTTGCACCTTCACCCTGGGCACCTTATGTTCGCGCCGGCAGCTTGTCGGCCACCAGCCGTCACGACCGCCAACTTTTTATGTATCTGAAGGACCAGGCTCAACACTAATTTCCCGGTCTTTGTTTGGCGTTATAGCTGTGCCTGAGCCACGTCCATCAATCCTGGATATACACTGGTTGATTTTGCACCATCAATAATTAAACAAGGTATTATTGCCCCTTCGAAATAAAGCAAACAGGAGTTACTGTGGCGCTACCCCTAGATGACATCACGATTATAGAAATTGACAACTGGATGGCAGCACCCAGCGCGGCGGCAATTTTGGCTGATATGGGTGCCACCGTAATCAAAGTTGAGCCCCTGACTGGTGACCCCATGCGCAGCAATGGAAGGCCGCCGAAGATCGATGGGGTGCGCGACTATGACTTTCAGTTCGACGTCGACAATCGCGGTAAGCGCTCAATTTGTGTCGACCTGACCAATCCGGCAGCTATCGACATCATTCATAAGCTCTGTAGTAAAGCCCAGGTATTCGTCTGTAATCTGTTGGCCCAGCGCCAGGAAAAATTCCGGCTCGACCCGGAAACGCTTCTGGCCATTAACCCCAGCCTGGTTCACGCAACACTGACCGGCTACGGCACAACGGGACCAGATGCCTGGCGCCCCGGTTACGACGTTACGGCTTTCTTTGGCCGCTCCGGTCTTTATGACGCCATGCGAGAGGGACCTCATGGCATCGTACCGATGGCACGCCCAGCCCAAGGCGACCACACCACCGGCCTGGCATTAGTCGGCGCCATACTCGGCGCGCTGCGCCTGGCCGAACGCACAGGCACGGGTCAGGTAGTCGAAACTTCGCTGTATGAGACTGCCGTCTGGACTCAAGCTAGCGATTTCGCAACCACTGCCGTCGACCAGGCACCCGTAAGACAACGCTCAAGAGAAAATATGCTGTTGCCAACCGCCAACCGTTATCCTTGCGGTGACGATCGTTGGATCGTATTCAATATGCCAGAAGCCTCGGGCTGGGCAAAATTATGCAAAGCGCTGGGCAAAGAAGAATGGCTTGATGATGAGCGATTTGCTGATGCTCGCAGCCGCTACCAGATGATGCCCGTGTTGGTCCCCGAGATTGACCGGGTTCTGGCGGACAAAAGCCGTGATGAGTGGGGCGTAATCTTTGACGCGGCCGGGTTAATTTGGGGACCCGTATTAGGGCTCCATGAGGTAGCAAGTGACGAACAAGCCCACGCTATCAACCTGTTTCCACAACTCACCGACGAAGATATCGGTGCCTATCGAACTGTTGGTATCCCTATGCGTTTCAAGACGGCCGACGTCGGCCCAAAAACTCGATCACCAAAAATCGGCGAACATACCCTGTCGGTTCTGGCTGAGTTCGGCTTCGAGGATGCCGAAATATCACAGCTGTTAGCAGACAACATTATTCGCTAAAGCACTGATTTCTTAACGACCTGGTCAGCCTTTCGATGTTTAACATCGACGACCAGGTGGGCTCTGAGAAATGCCAGTGTACGTGCCCAGGCAAGGTTAGCTGCTGCGTCGTCATACCGTGGGGTCGTATTATTATGAAAGCCGTGATGAGCGTCAGCATAAACATAAGACTCGAATTCAATGCTCGCGGCATCCAGCGCCATCTCATAGGCTGGAATCACAGCCATCAAGCGTTCGTCACGTTCGCCATTATGCAGCTGCAGCGGTGCTTTAATGTTATTGACCTGCGCTAAATCGGCGGGTCTGCCATAAAAGGCTACACCGGCATTCAACATTGGTAACTGGGTCGCCAACGCATTCACTACGCCACCACCGTAACAGAATCCCACTGCGCCCACTTGACCATTACAGTCTGTTCGGTCTTGCAAATACTGGTAAGCAGCAACCCAATTTTCCAGCATCAGAGCGGGGTCTAATTTTCTCTGCAGCGCCCGACCCTCATCATCATTGCCTGGCCAGCCACCAAAAGATGTCAGCGCATCAGGCGCAAAAGCGATAAAACCTGCGTTCGCCAGTCGTCGAGCGACATCTTCAATATAGGGATTGCGGCCCCGATTCTCGTGAATCACCAGCACCGCCGGCAACGGCCCGACCACCCCGCTGGGTTTCACCAGATAACCTTGCCAATCGTTCGGCGACGGATACACTACCTTGTCGATCACAATACTCGCGTCTTGCGGGTTTATTTCTTCTGCCCCGGCATATTGCGGGTTGAGCGTATCCAACATCGCGGCGGCACCTGCGACGCTGGCGGTAACAATGCTGGCACGACGTAAAAACTGGCGCCGATCAATAACACCATGTACATATTGATCGAAAGCAGACAGCACCTCTGGCGGGAAATCGGTCGCTGTCTTTGCTGGTTTCTTGGTCATTCTCGCGCTCCTTTTTGATCAATCTGCGTTGTCAGCAAGCTGAATCAACGGACCATTCATCTTCATCAGTCGGCAACCCGCTCAAGATCACCGACTTAATGACAACACACAGCCTAGTCGGACCATACACTTAGCCGCCAAAGCCATGTCACCAAAACCATGTCACCAAAACCATGTCACCAAAACCATGTCACCAAAACCATGTCACCAAAACCATGTCACCAGACAAACATTGACACGCTTAGGTATCGGTCGCAAGCCTATTGGATTATGATCTCAACTTGACAGCATTGCGGCTACGACTTGGGTTTTTGCTTGTCACGAAAGGTAGAATAGCCGTAGCCGATTTACCGGACACTCGATACGGAAGCTCTTAGGAAAATGCTAACTTCTTTGATCAATTTTGCGGAGCAAGGGTATATGCCCGATCTGCTGACTCGTGCGGGCATCCGTATGCTTGTCCAGCAAAGACGCCGCCAAATCCGTAAGCAGTATCGAAAGCTGCTTACCTTAAAAGGCATGTTGGTGCAGATGAAAGATAGCCCGTTGGCAATCAACACGCTTGAGGCCAACGAACAACATTACAATGTTTCCACCGATTTTTTTGACTTAGTACTGGGCGAACATAAAAAATACAGTAGCGCACTGTTCGACGCCCCCACCACTGACCTCAGTGAAGCTGAGGCCGCCATGCTGAAACTCACCTGTGAGCGGGCTCAACTTGATGGCGCAAAAACCATACTGGAATTGGGTTGTGGCTGGGGCGCGTTAACACTCTGGATGGCCGAACAATATCCCGACAGTAAGATCGTCGCGTTAGGAAATTCAGAATCTCAAAAAGCCTATATTGATAGTGCTGCCGAAAAGCGCGACCTGGCGAACATTGAGGTCATTTGCAGCGATATGAACGACTTTAATACTGAACAAAGATTTGATCGCATCGTCTCTATCGAAATGTTTGAACATATGCGTAATCATGAATTATTGTTTGAACGTATCGCCAGCTGGCTCGAGCCCGAGGGCAAGTTATTCTTCCAAATTTTTTGCCACCAGACTTTCCCTTACTTCTTTGAGAGCGAATCTGAATCCGACTGGTTGGCGACTAATTTTTTCAGTGGCGGGATGATGCCATCCTGGGATTTACCGTTACAGTTCCAGGCCCATTTAAGCCTGGAAGACCGCTGGCCTGTCAACGGTACACACTACGCGCAAACTTGCGCTACCTGGCTCGTTAACTGTGATCGGTTCAAACCGCAAATTCTTGAGATCTTTGTTCATTCCCCCGATCACCGCCCACCGATCATTCAATTCAACCGCTGGCGAATGTTCTTTATGGCCTGCGAGACCCTGTTCGCCTATAACCAGGGTCACGAATGGTTTATCGGTCACTATCTATTCAACAAACAGTGACCTGGTAGATTAGCTACAAAAAATACCTTGCCATGATCTCGGCTATTGCTTGGCCAAATAAAGCTGTATATATTTACAGTACTTTTGCCAACTCACCGCCAGGACTCGACCAGAAATCATGTCATTATCAGGCCCACTCTCTCCTTCAGGCCGGCTTCGCGACCCTACAAAAAGCCCCTACGCTGAACTACATTGCATCAGTCATTACTCCTTTTTGCGTGGCGCCTCATCGCCGGAGGAGCTCGTCAAACAAGCCGCCGGCCTGGGTTATCATGCGCTGGCAATCACCGATGAGTGCTCTATGGCTGGCGTCGTCAAAGCCCATGTCGCTGCTCGAGAGTGCGGCCTGAAACTCCTGATAGGTAGCCAGTTTTACTTAACTGATGACACCCACCTGATTCTCCTAGCACCCAATCGTGCCGGCTACGGTCAAATCTGCAACTTGATCACTCTGGGTCGCAGAAGAGCCGGTAAAGGCGATTATCAATTAGACCTTAAGGATATAGAGTTTGGCCTAAGCCAATGTCTTGTGATCTGGCTGCCCAATACTCGGCGCAATCAGTATGACCGACCCATCCACCCGGACAAGGATCGTACTCATACGACAGGCCAATGGCTTGCCCAGCATTTTAGTAAACGGCTCTGGCTCGGCGTTGAAATATTTCCCGATGGTCAGGACATGACGGCCTATCAGCAGGCTTTTGAACTCTCTAAGGCCTTTGAACTGCCGCTGGTAGCCTGCGGCGATGTCCATATGCATCACCCGGGTCGTAAAGCCTTACAGGATATCGTCTCTGCTATACGCATTGGCCAACCTTTACGGCTGGCTGGAAAATTATTGTTTGCCCATGGTGAGCGACACCTGCGCTCTTTACCCTTGCTGGCCAGCCTGTATCCACCAGCACTGCTGGCAGAGACTGTTCGGATTAGCGACCTGTGCGATTTCTCTTTGGATGAGTTGCGCTATGAGTACCCCCAGGAATTGGTACCACCCAACCTGACGCCGCCACAGTATCTACGCCAACTGGTGGAGGCAGGTGCCAACAGGCGCTGGCCACAGGGGGTTAAACCCAAGGTCTGGGCAACGATCGAAAAAGAATTGCGACTGATTCAGGATCTACAATACGAGTATTATTTTCTGACCGTATTCGACATCGTGCAATTTGCCCGCGACGCCCAGATTCTGTGTCAGGGCCGCGGCTCTGCGGCCAATAGCGCCGTCTGCTATTGTCTCGAAATAACCGAAGTTGACCCCGCCAAGTCTGACTTGCTGTTTGAACGGTTTATCTCCAAAGAACGTGATGAGCCGCCAGACATTGATGTTGACTTTGAGCACGAACGCCGCGAAGAAGTGATTCAATATATCTATAAAAAATATGGCCGCCATCGCGCCGCCCTGGCAGCCAGTGTGGTCACCTATCGACCCAAGAGCGCCGTCAGAGATGTCGGCAAAGCCCTCGGCATGGATCTGACCCTCGTTGAACACCTGGCCAGCTCCCTATCCTGGTGGGATAAACGGGATGAGTTACAGGCTCGGTTCGAGGCCGCCGGCATTAACCCACGGAGCCCGATCATTGGCCAATTTATTGACCTGATCCAGCAAATACTCGGCACGCCACGCCATCTGTCTCAGCATGTTGGCGGTTTTATTATCTCCAGCGGACCCTTGTCCCAATTGGTACCTATTGAAAATGCAGCGATGCCTGACAGGACAATTATTCAATGGGACAAGTATGACCTGGAAGCTCTGGGCCTATTGAAAGTCGATATCCTGGCCTTGGGTATGTTGACTGCGATTCGCAAAACCCTGAATTTAATTAATCAATATCGGCATACTCGCCTTGACCTGGCGAGCATTCCCACAGAGGACCCGCTGACCTACCAGATGTTACAGCGGGCCGACAGTCTGGGGGTTTTTCAGGTGGAATCACGGGCTCAAATGTCCATGTTACCGCGCTTGAAGCCCGCCTGCTTCTATGACTTGGTGATTGAGGTTGCCATTGTCAGGCCCGGCCCTATCCAGGGCAATATGGTTCACCCTTATTTGAAACGGCGCAATGGTGAAGAGACGGTTACTTACGCTAACGAGGCAGTTAAGTCAGTATTAGGGCGCACCCTTGGGATCCCTATTTTCCAGGAGCAGGTTATTAAACTGGCGGTGGTCGCGGCGGGTTTTTCTCCGGGAGAAGCCGACCAATTACGACGCGCCATGGCGGCCTGGAAACGTCGAGGTGGACTCGAGGTGTTCCAGCAAAAACTCATCAATGGCATGCTTACACGGGGCCATGATCGCGATTTTGCCGAGCGTATCTTTGAGCAAATCAAGGGGTTCGGTGACTATGGCTTTCCTGAATCCCATGCCGCCAGCTTCGCATTGCTGGTGTATTTTTCAGCCTGGTTGAAGTGCCATGAGCCGGCGGCATTCTATTGCGGCCTGCTCAACAGCCAACCCATGGGGTTCTATTCGCCATCGCAATTGGTACAGGATGCACGGCGCCACAATATTGAAATACGTCCTGTTGACATCCTCTACAGTGATTGGGAATCGACCCTTGAGCTACCTCAACCTGAAGCAACATATGCACCGCGCCAACCGGCCGTACGCCTGGGCCTGCAACGTATTAAGGGGCTCAAGACCGAGACTATTTTTCGCATTCTGCATGCTCGTAAGCAGCAGGAAATCAAGGATCTTGATGATATCGCCAGGCGTGCCCGTCTGGACCGAAGCGACCTTGGCCGACTCACGGAAGGCGGTGCCTTCAAGAGCCTGGCAGGACACCGTTACCAGACGCATTGGCAGGCCCGAGGCATATTACCCGACACCGAACTTGATGCGACTGATGCGCCATCCATGGTCGCCGAGGGCAGCGGAGTTTATCTGGCGCCACCGGCGGAAACAGACGACCTGAGGGCCGACTACCAAAGCCTGGGCTTGACCCTTGGCCGACACCCAATGGCCATATTGCGTGAATCTGGCAAGCCTTTCAGTCAATGTAAAACTGGTACTGAATTAGCCACGTTAGACCATGGCCAATTTGTCCAGGTGGCTGGCATTGTCACAGGCCGACAACGACCTTCTTCGGCTGCAGGGGTGTTGTTCCTGACCCTTGAAGATGAAACCGACAATATCAATATCGTGGTTTGGACCCGTATATTAGAGCAGTACCGCACCGCTATCATCCAGGGCCGACTGCTTAAGGTGAAGGGCATCCTGGAACGCCAGGGGTCGATCATTCACGTCATCGCCGGCCAAGTCGAAGACTTGAGCCATCACCTCGAACATTTTGCGTTACAGTCTCGCGACTTCAAGTGACCAGTAACAGTGCCTATTTTTTAAACAGATAATCTGGCATCAGCCCCCTAACATCTGATAACTTATTGCCAACAACGACGGGTGAATCGTATGCAAGATTATCTGATTAAATCAGGCACTATCATTGACGGTACCGGCGCTCCGGCCTACCAGGCCGACATCAGCATCAAAGACGGCCTGATCACCGCGATCGGCAAACTCGATGTTGACGCAAAACAGACGCTGGACGCCTCTGGCGCCATCGTCACACCCGGCTGGGTCGATATCCATACCCACTACGATGGCCAAGTCACCTGGGACTCGGAAATGAACCCCTCTGCCAGCCATGGTGTCTCAACCATCGTCATGGGCAACTGCGGCGTGGGCTTTGCTCCCGTCGCACCCAGCGGTCATAGGGACCTCATTGAACTCATGGAAGGTGTCGAGGACATCCCCGGCACCGCACTCTACGAAGGCATGCCCTGGGGTGCTTGGGAAACCTATCCAGAGTATCTCGATTTTCTCGCGGGCCGCGAATACGCGCTGGACATCAGCTCTTTGGTTGCCCACGGCGCTGTTAGGAATTATGTGATGGGTGCCCGCGGCCGGGATAACGAAGCTGCTACAGACCAAGATATGGCGCAGATGCAAGCATTGATTACCGAGGCATTGAACGCTGGCGCCGTAGGCTTTTCTACCTCTCGAATTCTGGGCCATCGATCTACCCGTGGCGAACCTGTGCCCGGCACATTTGCCAATGACGCGGAAATTCTGGCGATTGCAGCCGGCGCTCTGAAGCGCGCCGGCAAAGGCGTATTCCAAATTATTCCTTCTAGTACTTTGGGCAGCGGTGCCGCCGAAGGTGGCGAACCCAACAGCCTGGATGCAGAAGTCGCACTGATTCAGCAAGTGAGCGAGGTCAGCGGCAGACCTACCACATTCACCCTGTTTCAGGTTGATGAGTGGACGCATAAATGGCGCGAAGTCATTGATACGATTAAAGCCGGCAATATTAAGGCAGGTGACTCCGCTGGCAAGGTCTACCCGCAAGTTGGCAGTCGGCCCACTGGCATCGTCCTGGGCTTGAAGACTTATCACAGCTTCATGCGCAAGCCGACTTATCTGCAACTTAAGCACCTTCCCTTTGAAGAATTGCTGGCCGCCATGCGCACACCGGAGGTCAAGGCGGCGCTACTCAACGAGACCAGTGTTCCGCACGAGTTCCCTGGCACCATGGAAAATGGCATTGCCCAGGCCGAAATTAACTTTGACCAAACTTATGTGCTTGACCAGACCATGGACTACGAGCCAACTCACGCACAATCTTTTGCCGCCCTCGCCGCCGCGAAACAACAAAACAGTTGGGAGTTCTTCTACGATTATCTGGTGGCAGCAGATGGTTGTCAGAATGCGGTGATGTTTTTTACTAACTATAGCGATCATAACCTCGACGCGGTTCATGACATGCTCATGGATGCCACCACCGTCACCGGCTTGAGTGATGCCGGCGCCCATGTCAGCTTGATCTTTGACGCGGTGGCACCGACCTATCAGCTCACCTATTGGGGTCGCGATCGAACTAGAGGGCCCATTTTGCCGCTACCGCACTTGATCCATCGCCAAACCCTAAAAAATGCCCAACTTTTTGGTTTTCATGACCGCGGTAGTCTCGAAATTGGTAAGCGTGCTGACATTAACGTCATTGATTTCGACAACCTGAAACTCGGCAGCATGCAACTGCAGCATGACTTGCCCGCTGGCGGCGCCCGCTTCCTGCAAGGCGCATCAGGCTATATTGCAACCCTGGTGAACGGTGTTCAAACTCGAAGCCATGACCAAGACACGGGTGCCAGGCCAGGTCGCCTGTTGCGCTCCTAGGAAGCTTCGAGCGTTTCATGTGGGGTTCGGCTGGACGGCACCCTTGCGACACCGAATCCACTTCTCTAACTCAACAGCCAGAAATACCACACTCGCCAGCGCAACACTCAAAGCTAATTCAAGCCCACTCAGTGGCTGTAGATTGAACAACTGATTCAGCCAGGGAGTATAAATTAAGGCCAATTGCAGCCCTACCGTACCCACGACTACGATCAACAAGGGACGGTTGCTTAACAGACCTAGACGCCAAAAGGCGGTTTGCTCCGAACGGATCGCCAACACATGGGCCAGTTGAGCGAAGGTCAGCACAGTGAACACCATCGTTTGCCCATCTGCCGAGCCATGATCTAGCGCCCAGGCCTGGCCATACAACGCAACCCCGCCAATCAGCAAACCAACCCAGATAATGTGTTGCCACATGCCGCCGGCAAAAATACTCTCCTGTGGCGGTCGCGGTGGCCGTTTCATTGCCCCCGGTTCCAGCGGCTCAAGCGCCAGCGCCAGTCCTGGCAAACCGTCGGTCACCAGATTTATCCAGAGAATATGAATGGGTAACAGCGGCAGCGGCATGCCCAACAGTGGCGCCAAAAACAAAGTCCATATTTCGCCAGAATTGCTGGTCATCGTATACTTGATAAACTTGCGTATATTGTCGTAAATTCGCCGCCCTTCTCGAACCGCACTGACAATGGTGGCAAAGTTATCGTCCAGCAGGACAATATCCGCGGCCTCTCGAGCGACGTCCGTACCTTTTCTGCCCATCGCTATGCCGATATCAGCTCGCTTCAACGCTGGCGCATCATTGACCCCATCGCCAGTCATCGCACAAAATTCACCGACAGCCTGCAACGCCTCGACGATCCGAATTTTTTGTTGCGGCGAGACTCGAGCATACACTTTCAGATCTCGGGCCCGCGCCTGAAGCTGCTTGTCAGACCAACCACTCAATGCTTCGCCCGTGACCGCCACATCAGTCTCGGCGCAAATTTTCAAACGCCGGGCGATCGCCAAGGCCGTCGCTGGATGATCGCCAGTAATCATCACGGGAGTCACCCCAGCATCGATGCATTCGGCAACCGCCTGCGCTGCTTCATCCCTGGGTGGATCTATTAACCCCACCAATGCCAGAAAACAGAGATCAGACTCCATGGCTGAGGCGGTAATATCTGCCGGCATGGCGTCAATCTGCTTCATCGCCAAGACCAAGACTCGATAGCCCGTTGCGGCAATCTGCTCTGCCTGACGTAATAGCTCGTCACTATTCACAGGTTCTAAGCCTGCATGGGTTAATGCCTGCCTACATAAAGGCAGCACGGCCTCCGGCGCACCTTTGGCGTAAACAACCAGGCCCTCACCATGCTGATGGACCGTCGTCATCCGCTTACGCTCTGTATCGAAACTAAACTCAGTAACCAGCGGCAGTGCTGTCATGGCGGCAGACTTGAGCAAGCCTGCGTTTTGTCCTGCCTCGCACAAAGCGACTTCCGTCGCGTCGCCCTGCAACACCGCGTCAAACAGAGATAGGCTGTTGTTCAAGACCAGGGCCTCACGCAGCCAGCGAGATAAATCCGCCTCGTCTGCCGGCACATCACTGCGTCGCTGACCATCCATATAGAGCGCATCCAGACGCATTTTATTCTGAGTCAGGGTGCCCGTCTTGTCACTACAGATAAAGGTCACGGAGCCGAGTGTTTCAACGGCTGGCAGGTGACGAATCAAGGCTTCCTCGCGACTCATCTTTCGAGCCCCGAGCGCCAGAGCGATACTCACAACCGCTGGTAGCGCTTCGGGAATTGCCGCAACGCCCAGACTGATCGCCACCATGAACATCAATGTCAGGGGCTCACCACGGAAGATGCCAAAGCCAAAAATTATCAGACATAACAGCAGTACGAGCCAGGCCAGACGTTGGCCGAATAATGCCAGACGCTTCTGTAATGGCGTACGGGTTTCGCCGGTCGCCTGCAACAAGCTGGCAATACGACCAAGCTGGGTCGCCATGCCCACGGCCACCACAACACCCAAACCGCGCCCACGATTAACCTGAGAACCATTAAACACCATATTCGATTGCTCGACCAGCGCTCGCCGCCCCCCAGCAAGCGCGTCTGTTGACTTTGATACTGTCAATGATTCACCGGTGAGTGACGCTTCGTTCAGCGCCAGGTCGTAGCACTCTAGCAGGCGCAAATCGGCAGGAATTACCATGCCAGTTTCGATGCTGACAATATCGCCGACGACCAACTCCGTCATACTCAACCTGCGCGACCTACCATTTCTGACGACCTGGCTCTCGATCGTGTCCATCGCTTTCAATGCCGCCACTGCTCGGTCGGCGCGATAGGCTTGAACCGCGCCAATAATTCCGTTCAGCAAGACGATGAATAGAATAACCAGCGTATCCAACCACTCACCAATGAGGCCCGATATCACCGCTGCAACAAGCAAAACAATAATCATCACATCCTTGAATTGAGCCAGCAGCAAGTGCCAGAGGGGCGGTTCTGGCTCCTCGAAAATAACGTTACTGCCAAACATCGAGCGTCGACGCAGCACCTCGGCTTCTGTGAGCCCAAGCCTCGAGTCAACCTGGAATCGCTGGACAATCTCTGATGGCGTCAATAGATAAGGCGTATCAACGGCGCGCTCGAAGTCGTGGTTAGCCAATAATGTCATCTCACCAACACCTCGATTCGGTCGTCTCGCGTAACGACAGTGCACCGCAACAGACTATTGAGAATAACCACAGCCATTAATTCGGTGTACACAGAATGATGACGCCACTGGTCGCTATCGCGATGACCAATGTACGCAACCCAGAGAACAGCCAGAAGTGGCCACTGATACTGCCGAGAAAAATACCCAGCAAGAATATGGCACCAAGTCCTAACAATATGGCAGTTTCCAGAACGTTTGCCCGTAACAGGCTGAACGTCTCGGGCAGCAACAACGGCAGCAAGATGAACAGCGAGATCAGTAATGGCGCAAGGCCATTCACCAAGGCAACCAACCATGGGCCCCATCGAGCCGCGAGACTCGGAGACGACCCATGAAGGTCCAGCACCATTGCCGCCTCAAGTTCTTGCAATTCGGCTCTTTGTTCAGCGGACTCGCTGATATAGGCACTACTCAAGCCACTGGCTCCTAGCGCTATGGCAGCACCAAGACAGGCGCTGACGATGACCGTCAATGCGGCTGCATCAGGTGGACCGGGGTTCGAATGATAGAAACCAACGATAATACCCAACATCGTTAAGGCACCGTCGAAACCGTTGACGACGAAGTAACGTCTGGCTATCGATAGCGATCGAGTATGCTCGCCAATTAGTCTAATCCGGGCCGACAACTTCATAGGACAGGGCCCTAATGGTTTCCATCGACCGCATTGACAACCTCGACTTCGTCGATGCTGTGCAGGGAGGCACCCTGGGAGCGGATGCTCTCATCAATTTGATCAAAGGACAGCTCCGCTCCTTCGATACAAATTTCTACTGACTCGGTTTTTTCGTCTACTGCCATCACTCGACAGGAGACCTGCATACCAACACCCGATGCGGCGAGGGTGGTGCAAAAATCCAGGCTATTAGGGGAATGCGGCTTGAGAATATCCAGCACTAATCGTTTCACTAAAACCATCCAACCACTCCTTATTGAAGGACTAGCAGAATCGACTTTCGACATTCCACCGACCATGGCTCGCGGAGGGTGGCCAGCTACTTAATGGCAGTATGCCGCTGCAGCAACGCGGGGTGTCGCGCAATGATCCTCCAATGTTTCAGGCTAACCTTCGAACATGCATTGGACAATGACGCAGCGCAACGGTTGCGGACTTACTCAGTCAGCTTTGCATGCTGCTGAATACCCTTTGAGTACATCTCAATCAGGGCTCGATCCTTCGACCAGGATTCGTCTGCCGGGATAGAGTGCCGCTCGAACTGCCGCAAGCAGTCCTGCACACCCTGATCAAACAAGGCATATTGCTGCGCCGTGACCGCCAGCTGAAAGTCAGCCCCGGCGAGGATAGCTGCCATATTGAGCAATTCATCAACCTGGGTTACCTGCGTCATCCTGGGTTTGATGAACGCTAGAAACGCGACATAGATATACAAGGACTCGAGAAACCTGAATTGACCAGCCATACCAGCATCGAGTTGTTGTTCCGGCAGCACCGGCACCTGATCAAACTCAACACTACCCTGGCTCAGGCCTGCCAGAAATCGCCCTGGCGGCCGAGGTTTAAGGTGCAAGCCCGGCAATTCAACGGGTAGATGCAGATATCGCGCCTGATCACCTTGCCCCACTTTCACCACGAGGCTGTTAAGATTCTTTACCGCCGCGACCCAAGTCTTAACGCCACTGATTGTGGCGTTCACCGAATCATAAGTCACTGGTGAATGGAGACTGCCAGGTGTTCGGTCTTCTGAGACCACGAAGGCAATCCACTGCTCATCCTTCAGCGCAAAACTGGCTCGAATCGCTGCCTGATAACCTGCAATAAAGACCTGCGCCAGATCGGTAGCCAAATGGCCACCAGCCACTGCCATCTCTAGCGGCTGAAGACCCGCGACTTCAGCTTGCCACAACTGCGCGTATGCTTGCTCATCCATATCCCTTACTCCGCGGCTTTTATCAGAGCCTTTAGCCTCATACCATCAAATACGTCGGCACCATCAAGTATGTAAGACCACCCGTGCGCTGACGGTGCCTGACTCTTCACTCTTATCGATCGAAATCTGCCGAACGCTGATACCTTCCAGATGCTGTTGCTCAAGCCAGCGAATCAGATCGTTGAAACTCACCGCGTCAAACCAGACGCTTACCGCATCACTGCCCTCAGGCTGCAGCCGATTCGGTTTGATCCCGAACTTCGCCGTCGAGCTCGAAATCTGTGACAGCAGGGTTTGGCCTTTAAGACCAACACTCGCGCCACTCGCTGTGCGCGCCTGAACCTGCGTACTCAACATATACTGCAGTAAATCATTCTGCCGTTCTCGATCCTCTCGACTCGCCTCGAGGAACCCATAGACTGGCGCCCAGACCAGCAAATAAATCAACACCAGCACGATTGTCAGTGCCAGCAACCGCATCGCATTGCGATCTCGCAATGGCAACCCGTGATATCGATCGAGCCCCTCTTTGATCAATGGGTGAGACCTTAAAGCCATCAGGCGCCCCCCCCAGATTTTATCTTGACGCTGCCCTTAACCAGATCCGCTTCCTGGCTGATAGTGCCAATCTCAGCCTTTAAACCCTGCGCCGTCAATTGCTGTACGAAGGCGACCATTTTTTCACTGCGCGAAGCCTGGACTTGCAAAATCAGGTCACCGCGGCTGTCGTTATAATTGATATTACTCAGCACGAGGTCTGAGCCCGATAAGCTCTTGGCCGCCTCAGAGAACAGGGATACAAAGTCACCGCTGCCATTGTTGCCAGCCTCGCCGAGCTTGGCTCGCCAACGCCGACGCACATCATTAACATTTCTGTCATTCGGAAAAACCTCTGCATAAAGCTGTTGAGCCGCAAGCTCAAACTCCTGAGCCTGACGATCCAAGTACAATCCCTGGCCGAACAACACCGTCAGGTGCAGCACAAAAGCCACCAGCCCAAGTATGGCTACCGAGCGCCAGATACCACTAGTGCCCGTTGACTGCTGCTTGACTTGAAATTCACCCTGAAGCAGGTCCAGACCTTGCCTATCAAGACCACGACACAGGTAAACCAGACTGTCACTATCCAACTCAACGACTCTGCAGGTCATGTCGTACTCGACATTGACCTGGCTAATGGCCAGGTTGATCCCCTCACGCTGTTCAGCAGCAACGCGAATAACCAGGTCGGCGCGCTGTGCTGCAGATAGCAGACCGATTGCCAGCGCCATCTGATCCAGAGGGAAACTTAAGCCCGCCCCGTCACCCGTGCGAATCAACAGACGGTCGTGATCAACTAACAAGCTCGCACTGCCGTCCAAGGGGACCTGCAAGACGTCCACCAGCACCATTTCAGGCCAGATATTCGCAACCTGCAGCGCGGCGAGCCCCTGTTCAAACAATCTTCGATCAACAACCGCGACACTGATTTCACCGCCATCATAACGATTGCCTAAGGCGAAATGACAATCTTCAATCTCGCTCGCGAGTTGCTCTTCAACGGCGAAAGGCACCGCTTGCAGAATCTGCCGTGCTTGCTTACTGGGCACGCTTGCCCGGGTCAGCAGGACATCTTCTGCCCGCAGCAGCACAATCGTACTGCCGAGCCAGTTGATGCCTGCCAGGCGCACTCCCAGCTCGTCAACGGGCGCCTCGCCTCGCAGCCGCGGATACTGTTCAGCTGGATCCATGATCAGCCACTCGGCTCGCTGACCGGCAAGGCGTATATAAATATTTTCAGCCATCCACTGCCTCGCTGTTGGCGACATCACTTAACGCATCGCTCGTGCTAAAAGGGTAAACCTTGGTACCAATGTCGCGATAAATTACGCGCATGCTGCCATCACCCACATCTCGCTGGATAATGCTCGTCAGATAACCGAATCGAGCCTGGTAACGGGCTCGAATGCTGACCTGAAAGAAACTGGAAGCAACCCCTATTCCCTCCAGCGGCACTCGATATCCGGCCAGCGACTCATCTTGCATAAAGCTTTGCACAGTATCATACCCGCCATTGTCCTGGCGACTCAACGCCAGGCTATCCACCGCCTCTGGCGTTAAATCCGCGACGAGTGCCTGCAAAACTGCCGGCTTGGCAGTATTGACGTTCAGGGTCGAACCGGGGTCTGGTAACGCGGTCACCAGCGGCATGAGCCTTGCCAAGCTCGCGGGATCCATATTCAACAACAATCTCAACTCACTCGCATCCGCCAGGGCCTGCCCGCTCGTTCGATAGGGCTTTTCCAGGCCAAGATAATCATAGTCCTCTGCCCCAAGCGTGCCCACAGCCTGATTACCATCAAGCCAGTCTATAAGACGATCGCTAATAGCGGGATCGATACCCTGCTGGTTCAACAAGTTGGTGAATCGCATGCGTGCCATGTTGTTGCCACCGGCGCGTTCCACCAGCGAGTTCAGATTGAAACGTCCCTGCAAATCCTCAATGCGCAACTCGACGGCGCCGTCTTCGAACTCGAACTGCAGATCTTGCTGGGCCCAGTCTTCACCCAGAGCGTCCTTCAGCGGCGACTTGTCGAAGTCAGCATGCAAGATTTGACGCGCCAGCTCCTCGCCGCCTAAGGCATATTGATGGACCCGAGTCTGCTCCAGGAATAAACGCGCCCGTGTAATCGCGTAGTTTTGCTCACGGGTCATCGCTACCCCCAGGACAGTCGCGATGACCACGATCAGCAGCACTGAAATCAGGGCCACACCACCTTGGCGCTGGGCAAGTCTACTCATCATGGATCAATATCCGTTGGCCCATCAGTGTCACTCACATCGTCCTGTGATTCGTTATCCCCCGGCACTCGCTCAATAACGCTGTCGTCACCGGTATCAGATTCAGTGTCCTCTGGGTCTGCGTCCTCATCCTCTGTGGCGTCTTCGCTCGACAGCTGTTGACGAACAACGGCCTCCTTAACCAAGGGAAACAGCCGCCGAATCTCGCCCAGCTGTTCAGTCTCCAGGATAATCTCTATGCCGGCAGGCAGCATGCCAGGCTCTGCTGCGTCCGGCCAGCTATCGGTTTGATTGCCTTCTTCATCTACCAGGTTGACCCGCAGATTACGAATTCCTGTCAGCAAGAACTGCGACCTGGGACTAGAGTCCTCGGCTCTATCCAGCACCAACCAAAAGTGCCGAACCAGTTGACCATCTTCAAGCAGCTCGTAGGCAACTCGCTGCAAGCCGCTACGGGGTAAACTCAACGGATTGTTCCAGCCGGTGCGGGTGAACTCTAAGGGGTAAACGCCACTGGCCACCATCAGGCTTGGCAGAGGCTCACCATATTCACCGCGTATGGGCCGGTCCACGATCTGCGTAAGATCCCGCTCCATGAGCAACAGTGCTTGAGTCATGCCACTGAACGACTCAATTCGTCCCTGGGTGCGGTCGTGAGTTTGAATCATACTGCGCAGCATCTGAGATGCACCTAGACCAATGACAGAAAATATCGACATCGCCACCAAGACCTCCAGCAAGGTAAATCCGGCACGCGTACGCATCAGTATCGCCCCAGAAAACCAGCGAGATCCGCCAGAACCTGGTCTGGCTGCTGAGCAGCAAAGACTTCAACTTCGACTCGGCGTATGTCAGCATTTTCGGTGGCAGCGATTTTAACAACCACCTCCCAATCGCGGTCTGCCAGATTCACTGCGTACCGATTGGTCCCCAAGGACGGATAATTTTCATCAGACCTGACCTGGATGCGCATTTGGCTAAGCTGATTCTCTGCAACCCAGATACCCAAAGACCGATCCTCGATGATGGTGGTCTGGCGCACAGCCACCGCCGCATTGCGCACCAAAGCTGCCGATACAACAGCAAAAACGGCCAACGCAATCATGACCTCCAACAGAGTAAAGCCCGCCGCGCGTCTACTACGCATCTGGCGCCTCATCTTGCCAACGAAGCTCGCTATAGCCATCGGCTAACAGGGTTCTTGAGACCGCACCGACGGTGGTCAGAGTCAGCTCAAATGGCGTGATCTCGCCGCTAGACAGTATCAAGATTGGCGGTGCAGAACCGGTAGAAGGCTCGCCACCTAACTGCATGCTGTTATCCTCGATTTTGACCGACAAGGTGATTTCCGCACCCAGTTCACGCGGGCTGAATGGTCGCGCCTGAACGGGCAACCATTTAGCTTGAGATTCGTCGTACAACATAAATTCGTAACCGCGCTGGCCAGGTTTAAACCCGAATTCACTGGTCTGAACCTGGGCCTCCAGCCGCGCCAGATCCAGTAATGTCTTCAGACGCCGAGTCTCTGTGTCAAAATCACCGGTCTGGGCAAAGGACGGTAAATTCGCGACCACAACACCGGACATGATAGCGACAATAAACAGGACAATGAGTATTTCGAGCAGCGTAAACCCCGCGCTGCCTTGCGGCACCGCATGCTTACCTCTGAACCTAGAGCTCTGAATAGCGCAGGTCTGCATCAACGCCTTCACCACCTTCCTGGCGATCCGAGCCGAGTGAGTAGACCTCAAAAGTCCGGTCTTCGCTGAAATACAGATAGGGTTCATCCCAAGGATCGATGGGCAGCTTCTTTAAATAGCCCTCAGAATTCCAGCGTCTAGGCTCAGGATAGCCTGTTGGCTGGGTTACCAAAGCCTCAAGACCCTGATCAGTGCTGGGGTAATCCCCGTTATCCAATCGATAGAGCTCAAGGGCATTACCGATCGCCTCGATATCGGCACGGGCAGCGGTTACACGGGCTTCGTCAGGCCGACCGATGATGTTCGGCACGATCAGGGAACCCAAAATCCCCAGAATAACAACGACGACCATGATTTCGATCAGGGTAAAACCCCGCGCGCGACTCAATTGATATGACTTCATAGTACTCCTGTACCCAATTCTGCTTACTCACTGCAACGATGAATATTACACCAGTATCAACGCCGACAGGCAATTATAACCGCCCTTCAGCCCTGCTAACGGCGAATACCTCATGCCTCAAGCAACCAGCTGATTCAGATTAATAATCGGCAACAGAATCGCCATAACGATGGTAAACACAGCACCGCCCATCAGCAGCAGCATAAAGGGTCCGAACAGACTCAGTATGACCCCTAGCAACATCTCAACGTCCTGCTGCATATGATTCGCGACCCGGACTAACATGTTATCCAGCTCACCACTCGCCTCGCCGCTGGCAATCATGTGGAGCATCATCGGCGGAAAATAGCCACTTTGTTCAAGCGCCGCGTGCAGACTGACGCCCTCGCTGACCTTCACTGTCGCTTCATGGACTTTCAACTTCAGCCAGCTATTGGATAACACCTGGCCGGCAATTTTCATCGCCTCAACTAACGGCACGCCGCTGGCTGACAAAATACTCAGGGTGCTAGCGAACTGCGCCGTATTGAGCCCACGACTCATTTTCGCTATCAGCGGCATGTGTAATAAGCGCCGGTCGTACTGCAATCGAATCGCCGATACCTGCAGTGCGCGGCGAACCGCAACGCTGATGAGTAAAGCCACAATCAACAGCACAAGTCCCCAGTCTTTGACGATATCACTCAGACTAATAATAAATACCGTCAAGGTTGGCAAATCCTGCCCTGTATCGCTGAACACCTTAACGATATCAGGTACTACATAACCCAATAAGCCGGCGAGGATTGCGATGGTCAAGGCAAACAAAATCACCGGATAAACCATCGCCTGCTGAACCCGTTGCTTCGACTCCAACTCCGCCTCAGTAAAATCGGCCAGTCGGTTTAACACCATGTCCAGGTGACCTGCCGATTCGCCTGCCGCTACCGTCGCCCTGAACAGATCCGGAAAGGCTCGAGGGTACTCTGCCAGACCGTTCGCGAGAGAGAAACCTTCCATCACCTTGGACCGCACTGTAATTAGAATCCGCTGGGTCCGCGGATTCTCGCTCTGCTTTGAGACCGCCAATAAACATTCCTCAACGGGCAAGCCCGCCGCGATCAACGTGGCAATCTGGCGCGTAACCAGCGCTCGCTCACGAACCGACAGTGACGGACTGAACCACTGAGACCAACTGTTTTGATCAACTTTCTTGGCATTGCTGACAGCAACAGTGAGCGGTGACAGCCCCTTGTCTCGCAGTAATTGCCTGACCTGCCGCGCACTATCCGCCTCGAAGATGCCTTTTACCTGGCGGCCGCGACCATTTAGTGCTGTGTATTCAAAGGCTGGCATGGATGTTTTCCCGGCTCAAAATCGCGCTAATCTTGCATTGTGACGCGGATCACTTCATCCGCAGAGGTTATACCAGCCAGGACTTTGACCCAACCATCCTGGCGGATACTGGTGGTTTGGCTTCTGGCGTGCTGCTCCAGATCAAGCTCAGGGGCGTTGCGATGAATCATTCTGCGCATTTCATCATCAATCACCAGAACCTCAAAGATACCGACCCGGCCGCGATAGCCCTCATGCGCGCATCGATCACAGCCCACCGGTCGGTAAAGGGTCACTGCCTGAGCTGGCGCCACACCCATCATCTGGTGCTCTAACTCGCTGGCGCCATAGGGTTCCCGGCAGTCTTTACAAAGCACCCGGATCAGTCTTTGGGCCACTAGGCCGATGATGCTGTTACTTAATAAGTAGCTCTGGATGCCCATATTTTCGAGTCGATTCAAGGCCCCCACCGCGGTATTGGTATGCAGTGTCGACAGCACCAAGTGCCCTGTCAGACTGGCCTGGACCGAGATATCGGCGGTCTCACGATCACGAATTTCGCCTACCATGACCACATCGGGGTCCTGTCGCAAGATCGCTCGAAGGCCCCGCGCAAACGTCATGTCTGCTTTGGTATTCACCTGAGTCTGGCCAACACCCTCGACATCGTATTCAATCGGATCCTCAACGGTCAAAATATTCCGAGATCGATCATTGAGATGATCCAGACAGGCATACAGCGTGGTCGATTTACCTGAACCGGTAGGCCCAGTGACGAGGATAATACCGTGAGGCTTCTTCAGCAGCCGCTGCATGGACTCAAGATCGCCCTGACCCATGCCCATATTCACCAGGCCTCGGTGGCCTTCCTGCTTGTCCAACAAGCGCATCACCACTCGTTCGCCATTACTGGCAGGAATAGTCGAGACCCTGACATCCACTTCTTTACCACCAACTCGGACCGAGATGCGACCATCCTGCGGCAAACGCTTCTCAGCGATATCTAGCTTGGCCATGACCTTAATTCGGGATACCAGCAAAGGCGCCAATGCACGTCTCGGCTTGACGACTTCTCGCAACACACCGTCGACTCGAAAGCGGATGACCAATTGTGTCTCATAGGTCTCGACATGGACATCAGAGGCACCCACATTGACGGCTTCGGTTAAAAGACTATTGATCAGTTTAATAATCGGCGCGTCGTCGTCTTGCTCGAGCAGATCCCCTGCTTCAGGGATAAGATCCGCGAGGCTACTGAGGTCCATGCCTTCGCCTAGTCCCTCAATCATCTGCATCGCCTCACCAGCATCATTCTGATAGGTGCTCGATAGCTGGTGATCGAAGGTCGCGTTATCCACTTCCTTCGGCGTGATCGCCGCGCCAACGAAGCGTCTGACTTCCATCAAGACTGCGGGCTCAACCCCGGCCTTGAACAGCACTGCATTGGCTGTCGCGCTCGGCCCTGACAAAAGCAGCACACCATGTCGTTTGGCAAAGGAAAAAGGTAGCCGTAATTTTGTGCTAACGTCACTCATAGATCAGATTCCATGTAATCTATTACTTAAGGTTTTAACCATATAGCATTGTAAAATAACATATATAAACATCAATTAATTCCTTGACCCCGAGTCTATTCGGTTCTCATTTGAACGGCCAGGCGATTCATCGGCTTGACCAGGTCACGGCCAGCACGCCCGCCCTGACGACATTAAAACTCGGCTATTTTGGCAAATCCTCTACCGAGCACTTCTCATCAGAGCAAAACCGGCTTAGTATAAGCGGTACTAGTTAAATTTTGGTCTGATGATTCAGTACGATGATAACCCGTCGTCACGTCGCGGTCTTGAAAGCGTCAATAAAACTCGCGCTAACTCGTAGATATCTGACCACTACTTTGTAAAACGACAGCCATGATGATACCCGCAAAATGAAACTGAGCGATATCGACTTAAACCTATTCGTTGTCTTTGATGCCATCTACACTGAGGGTAACTTGACCCGTGCCGGTGAAATCATCGGCATTACCCAACCCGCTGTCTCGAACTCTCTGTCACGACTACGTAACTTGTTTGATGATCCCCTGTTTGTTCGAACGGCGGAAGGCATGGTTCCGACCCCGGTATCACAAAATATTATCGGCTCCGTTCGTCAAGCGCTCGGTCTGATTCGTTCCAGCGTCCAAGAGAGCGATGCGTTTGAACCCAAGGCCTCAGACAAACGCTTTCGGGTCAGCATGACAGACTTATCTCAGTCCATAGTATTGCCTTACCTGTTCGGTAAAATCACCCAGGATGCGCCGAATGTCTCCATTGACTGTTATCAGGTCCGGCGCCGAGACATGAATATTGAATTGGCCTCGGGCAACCTCGACCTTGCCGTCGACATCCCTCTGACCCCAGATCAACAGATTCGCCAGGCGCCGTTGTTCTCGCACCCCCAGGTTTGCCTGGTACGTGCTGATCATAGCCGAGTCAAAGATCATCTCGATCTCGACACCTACCTGAGCCTCAATCACATTCATATTTCCAGCCGCCGCGGCGGCCTCGGCCAAGTTGATCTGGCTCTAGGAAAAATGGGCAAACGCCGAAAAATCTCCCTGCGCACGCAACACTACTTGGCGACCCCAGAATTAGTCATGAGATCAGACCTGGCACTCACCGTACCCCGCGTGTTTGCCGATTTTGTCGTCTCCAGGCTGCCGGTCAAATACCTACAGCTGCCTTTCGAAGTACCGAACCTGGAAACCTATCTCTATTGGCATGAGAGCACCGACCAGGATCAGTCGAACCGGTGGATGCGGGAACTGATTTTGTCATTGCCGGCCAAACTTTCCTGGAACTAACCCCCAGCACTTTTTTCCGTCCAACTTGAGGTGGCAATGAATTTCGTTGGCAGTCATATACTCTCTGTTTCTCAATTCGATCGGCAGGCTATCGAGTCGGTGTTCAGCGTCGCCGAGGCGATGGAGCCTTATGCACAGCGCAAACGCGTCACTCGCGTGCTTGAGGGGGCGATTCTCGGCAGTATGTTCTTTGAGCCCAGCACCCGTACCCGGGTCAGCTTTGGCTGCGCCTTCAATCTTCTCGGTGGTGAGGTTCGCGAGACCACCGAAATCAAGGCAACCGCCATCGCTAAAGGCGAATCATTTTATGACACGGCCCGCGTGCTATCAGGCTACAGCGATGTGATTGTGATGCGCCATGAGCTTGAAGGCTCAGTGGCCGAGTTTGCGTCAGCCAGCCGCGTGCCGGTGTTGAACGCCGGTGATGGCGCCAACGAACATCCGAGCCAAGCGCTGCTTGACCTGTATACGATTCGCAAGGAACTCGAGGGGCGCGGCAAGACGATCGACAATCTACGCATCGCTTTGGTTGGCGATCTTCGTTACGGTCGCGCTGTCCACTCATTGGTTAAATTGCTTTGCTTGTTCACAAATGTCCAATTTACGCTAGTATCGCCACCCGAACTGGCGTTGCCGACCGCCTATCTTGATGCCATACGCGCCGCCGGGCATCAGCTAGTGGAATCAACTCAAATGCATTCCAGCATCAGCAATGCTGATATTCTATATGTGACCCGAACTCAGGAAGAACGTTTTCCGAGCCTCGCCGAAGCGGCAAAATACAAAGGCTTGTTCCGTCTCAACCAGGCCACCTATACGCAGTTTTGCGAGCCCAATACGGTGATTATGCATCCTTTGCCCAGAGACTCGCGGGGCGATGCCAATGAACTGGATAATGACTTGAACGAAAACCCCAACCTGGCAATCTTCCGCCAGACCGACAACGGCATCACTATCAGGATGGCCTTGTTCGCCCTGATACTCGATGTGGTCGATGAGGTCGACAAGCATTCAAGAGAGGTGAATTGGTATACTTCACGCCGTTTATCCTAGTGTCAACGGCCAATAACTGTCGCCATCAACAACCAAAATCTATTCATAAAAACTCTAACACTGGAGCTTATCCAAATGATTTATAACAACATTATAGATACAATTGGTCGCACACCTATCGTTAAACTGAACCATATCGCGCCGGCTAATCAGAATATGTACGTCAAGATAGAGGCGTTCAATCCAGGCGGCTCGGTGAAAGATCGGTTGGCAGTTGCCGTCATCGAAGATGCAGAAAAACGTGGCACCTTGAAGCCAGGCCAAACCGTGGTCGAAGCCACATCCGGTAATACGGGTATCGCGCTGGCTATGGTTTGTGCGGCGAAGGGCTACCCCTTTGTGGCAGTAATGGTAGAAACATTTTCAATTGAACGGCGCAAAATCATGAAAGCTTTTGGCGCCAAAGTCATTCTTACCCCCGCGGCCGAGAAGGGTTCTGGCATGGTCAGCAGAGCTAACGAACTGGCGGAAAAACATGGCTGGTTTCGAGCCGATCAGTTCGAAAACATGGCGAACCCGGCCTTTCATCGCAACACCACCGGCGCTGAAATCCTGCTGGATTTTGCTCGCCTTGACCTCGACTACTTTGTCAGCGGCTGGGGTACGGGCGGCACTATTACAGGCGCGGGCGAGATCATCAAGGCAGCTCGCCCCGACGTTAAGATCATCGCCGCTGAGCCCGAAGGCGCCCAAATGCTGGCCGGCAAACCTTGGTCTCCGCATAAGATTCAAGGTTGGACGCCAGATTTTATGCCAGGCGTGATGAATACCAACATTGCCGATACTATCGTCGGCGTCAGCGATGAGGCGGCCATGGTGACCGCGCAAAAACTGGCGAGTCAGGAGGGTATTTTCTGTGGCATCTCTTGCGGCGCTACCATGTGGGCGGCACTGCAGATTGCCAATTCAGCTCCCTCCAACAGCACTTTTGTGGTGATGCTCCCGGATACCGGTGAGCGCTACTTGTCCACAGCCCTCTTCGAAAGCATCTCCATCGACTCAGACGACGAATGGCTCGACAGTCTGGGCACTTGATGAGCCAGTTCCCGACACACGTCAGAATCGTCGAGGTCGGGGCTCGAGATGGCTTACAAAACCAGCCGAACCCGGTACCGACGAGCATCAAGGTCGATCTGATCGAACGGTTAATCGACGCCGGGATCAAGCACATTGAGGCTGGCGCCTTCGTCTCTCCCAAGTGGGTGCCCTTGATGGCGGACTCCATGGACGTGATGCAGCAGATCAAGCGGCAACCGGACGTTGTTTATTCCGCCCTCACCCCGAATATCCAAGGCATGACTGCTGCGCTGGCCGCCGGGGCGAACGAGGTTGCGGTATTTATCGCCGCTACTGAATCCTTTTCACAAAAAAATACCAATTGCAGCATCGAGGAAGCGCTTGCTCGAGCGGCCCCGGTGATTGCCATGGCACAGGCGAACCAGATCCGCGTCCGCGGTTACATTTCTTGCGTCCTGGGCTGCCCTTTCGAAGGTCTAGAGACCAATCCCCATCAGGTCGCGATACTCACGGAGCGACTCATTCAGATGGGCTGCTTCGAAGTGAGCCTGGGTGACACTATCGGCACCGGTACGCCACACAAGGCTCAGGCACTCATTGATGCGATAACCCAACGGGTACCGGTCACACAGCTAGCGGCGCATTTTCACAACACCTACGGCCAGGCCTTGGCAAATCTCTATGGGGTATTGGAACGTGGCGTGGCGGTCATTGACAGCTCTGTGGCAGGGCTCGGCGGTTGTCCCTACGCCAAGGGTGCCACCGGCAATGTCGCGACCGAAGACGTCTTGTACATGCTTCAAGGCATGGGTATCACGACCGGCGTCGATCTCGACAAAATGGTGGCAACTGCCGCCTTTATCAGCGCCGCGATCAATGTCCCCATCGACTCCAATACGGCCAACGCATTCATCCGGCGCCAGGGTTAAAAGCCCAAGCTGACTCATCGAAACAAACAGAGACGCTTCCAGGTGCACCACCCAGCATCCACAAAAAAGGCCTCACAAAGAGACCTTTTTTGACACAGCTTGGCATTCAACCCGAAGGTATTAGCCGATCAAGGCATCGAACTCTGGTACGGCATTGAACAAATCCGCCACGAGACCATAGTCAGCAACCTGGAATATCGGCGCATCGGCATCTTTGTTAATCGCAACGATGACCTTGCTGTCTTTCATGCCGGCAAGGTGCTGGATCGCACCGCTGATGCCAACAGCGATATACAGATCTGGCGCGACAATTTTTCCTGTCTGTCCTACCTGCATATCGTTCGGCGCGAAACCTGCATCGACTGCGGCTCTTGATGCGCCAATAGCAGCGCCCAACTTGTCGGCAACCGACTCCAGCAATTTGAAATTCTCGCCGCTTTGCATACCCCGACCACCAGAAATAATGATGCTGGCAGCGGTGAGTTCCGGGCGATCCATCTTCGCGATCTCATCCTGAACCCAAGTGCTCAAACCCGCATCTTTAACGGTATCCAGCGCTTCAATACTGGCACTGCCGCCCTCTGCTGGCGCGGCGTCATAAGCCGTACCGCGCACGGTAATCACCTTGATAGCATCGCTGGACTGAACAGTAGCAATCGCATTACCGGCGTAAATCGGCCGCTCAAACGTATCAGCGCTCACGACCAGGCTGATATCAGAGATCTGCGCGACATCTAACAAAGCCGCAACCCGAGGCATGAAGTTCTTACCGGAAGTGGTAGTGACTGCGAGAATATGGCTGTATTCAGTACCGATGCTCACCACCAGGTCAGCGATATTCTCGGCGAGGCTGTGGCCGTAAGCGGCATTATCGGCAACTCGAACCTTGCTGACACCAGCGATTTTCGCAGCAGCCGCAGCCGCCGCCGCACAATCAGCGCCGGCAACCAAGATTTCAATATCACCACCAATAGCCTGAGCCGCTGCAACAGCAACCAATGTTGCTGGCTTAATTGATTCGTTATTGTGTTCTGCAATGACCAGGATACTCATGAAATCACCTTTGCTTCATTCTTTAATTTATCTACTAACGCTTCCACTGTTTCGACGATAATACCCGCCTTACGTTCGGCTGGCGGCGTCACCTTGAGGGTTTTAACTCTGGGGGTGACATCAACCCCAAGATCCTCAGGCGTCAGCACTTCTACCGGCTTTTTCTTCGCCTTCATGATGTTCGGCAAAGAAGCATAGCGCGGTTCGTTGAGACGCAGATCTGTCGTCACGACTGCGGGTAACTTCACCGTAATCACTTCCAGACCGCCATCGATTTCGCGAGTTACCGTCGCGGTGTCTTCGTTGAGCTCAATCTTGGAAGCAAATGTCGCCTGCGCAAGACCGGCCAATGCAGCTACCATTTGACCAGTTTGACTGTTATCACCGTCAATCGCCTGCTTTCCAGTAATAATCAAACTGGGCTGTTCTTTATCAATGATCGCCTTAATACACTTGGCGATAGCCAGCGGCTGCACCTCGACATCAGTCTCAATCAGAATGCCACGATCGGCGCCCAAAGCCAGACAAGTTCGTATTTGTTCCTGGCTGGCACTGGTGCCGATGGAAAGGACAATGACTTCCTCGACTTTGCCTGCTTCCTTCAGGCGTACCGCTTCTTCAATGGCAATCTCATCAAAGGGATTTACTGACATTTTTACATTATTTAGATCGACGCCACTGTTGTCACTCAGTACGCGAATACTCACGTTGTAGTCGACAACACGTTTGGCTGTAACGAGAACTTTCATGAAATTCCTCTGCAGGTCATTTGAAAAAGGGGCGGACAGCAAGCTCAAGTGCAAAAACCAAAAGACTGACAACTGTCGACAATTATCGAGAGCGCGTATTCTGCCGTTTTATGGATTTTTGGTCAATAGGCAGCAATTTCCCTTAGTGATCACTAAACTACTGATTTAAATTGACAAATTCCGGATCACTACGCTGCTGTTAATTATTGCAGTCAATAGATCACAGTGATTTCCTTTCGGTCTCTAGTTTTCATACAATGACGCGCTAATATTATGCGCTGACAAACAACAGGCTGGGAGTAGCTGCCATGGAAAGAGAATCGATGGAATTTGACATAGTGGTTGTTGGCGGCGGTCCCGCAGGCCTGGCAACAGCAATCCGGTTCGCCCAGCTAGCCGCCGAAGCTGGTGAAGAGTATAGCGTCTGCCTAGTCGAGAAGGGCTCGGAAATCGGCGCGCACATACTCTCAGGCGCAGTGGTGGAACCCACCGCCTTAAACGAGCTGTTCCCTGACTGGAAGGCTATGGGTGCACCCTTAAACAACGCGGTTACTGACGACGATGTTTATTATTTGATTGATGATCATCAAGGCATGAAACTGCCCTCCTGGCTGGTGCCAAAACCCCTACATAACCACGGCAACTATGCCACCAGCCTCGCGAATCTGTGCCGCTGGCTCGGTGCCCAAGCAGAAGAACTGGGTGTTAATATATTCCCAGGCTTTGCTGCCAGTGAAGTCCTTTATACCGAAGATGGCGCCATCAAGGGGATCGCTACCGGCGATATGGGCGTTGGTGCCGACGGCGAGCATAAGGCGTCGTTCCAGGCGGGTTATGAACTGCATGGCAAGTACACGATTTTCGCGGAAGGTTGCCGGGGCCATCTCGGCAAACAATTGATCGAAAAATTCAATCTCGCGGCCGACTCACAAACCCAACACTACGGCATCGGGTTCAAGGAAATCTGGGATATCAAGCCGGAGAAGCATGTACCCGGTAAGGTAGTACATACGGTGGGCTGGCCCCTGGGGCATTTCCCTGGCCAGACACTGGGTGGCTCTTACATCTACCATCTGGAGGACAATCAAATCGCTATCGGCCTTATCGTCGACCTCGGTTATAGCAATCCACACTTGAGCCCTTTCGATGAATTTCAGCGTTTCAAGCAACATAAATTTATCAAACACTACCTCGAAGGCGGCAAACGCATTGCATACGGGGCACGTGCTGTCATCAAGGGTGGCCTGAAAGCCTTACCGAAACTCGTCATGCCGGGCGGTTTGCTTGTCGGTGACGACGCTGGATTTTTAAACAACCTGAAGCAAAAAGGCACCCATACCGCCATGAAATCCGGGATGTTGGCTGCCGAATCCGTGTTCGCCGCGCTTAAATCGGGTTCTCAGGGCTTTGAAAGCCTCGACAGTTACCCGGCGGCGTTCAAGACATCCTGGCTTCACGAAGAATTATATGTCGCCCGTAACACCTCGTCTTGGCTCCACAAGTTTGGCCTGTTTTTCGGCTCAGCGTTGACCTGGGTGGATCAGTATATCTTCCGCGGCAAGATGCCCATCACCTTATCTGACCCAACGCCCGACTATGCAACCCTGAAGCCGGCTAACAAGTCAGAAAAGATTCATTACCCGAAACCCGATGGCGTGATCAGCTTCGATAAGTTGAGCTCCGTGTTCCTAACCAACACCTTCCATGAGGAAGATCAGCCCTGCCACTTGCAGCTGCGCGACCCAACGATACCCATCAGTTCTAACCTGCCTCTGTTTGATGAGCCTGCACAGCGCTACTGCCCTGCTGGGGTTTATGAAGTGGTCGAGGAGCCTAGTGGCGACAAACGCTTTCAGATCAATGCGCAGAACTGCATTCACTGCAAAACCTGTGACATCAAAGACCCAGCGCAGAATATCAACTGGGTGGTACCAGAAGGCACCGGTGGTCCGAACTACGGCAACATGTAAATGACTCGTGGGCAGCGCTGCAAGGTGCCTGCCCGCCAAACAATTTGCTGCAATTTCATCGTCTACAGCGGGTGCTAAGCAGCGCTCGCTGGGGCCCTATCGGCGTCTCAAGCGTCGGTGTCTTCAACTTCTGTGGCGCGCTGGAAGGCAAAAAAAGCGCCACTACTCCAGACCCCATACCAGGCTTCACCATCAACCTGCTCGACGCTGAGCAGATCCATCAATTGGTAATAGACACTTCTTGCCAATCTCGCGCGCAAGCCATCACGGACCTCCACAAAGGGCACAAGTGTGCCATCGGGCCCCTGCTCAACAGTGATGGGGTGTTCCGCATCGGCACTCACTTGATCGGCAACGTTTGTCGTAAACCGTAAAACCTGAGCTTCACCACTACCCACAACGCTCATCAAAATAGCCACAAAGGGCGCCTGCTCAACCTGGATTCGGCATTTTTCTACTGGCGTCACCAAGTAGTAGTGGCCATCTGGCTCCAGCCTCATTACCGTTGAGAACAATCGCACCAGCCGCTGACGCTTGATCGGCGCGCCCTCGTGGTACCAGGTGCCATCCGCTTTAACCTCGATATCGATATCACTGACGTGTTCAGGATGCCACAGATGTAATGGCGGCGGCTCAGTTGTCTTCATCTGCGCCAGTTCGCCGAGCAGCGAATAAGGCGCACCTTGGTTCTCGGACTGAGTCATCTGCCACCTCCACAAAACTGCGACCGACAATCAATGAGAGTCATCAGGTCCGCCTAAGATTAACGTTACCGGCCATTGCGCAATGGGCATAGCCATTAATTTAGCGCTGGATATTGCTGGCGCAACGAATTTGATCGTGTCACTAATTTGATAGTATGACTACGCAGATTGTCACAGCACAGACTCGTCGCGACAGGAAAATAAGGGGCAGTCTGAACAACCGTTTTAACCGCCGATAAACTTCATCACGGTGGCTTCGCCTTCAAAGGCGAGCTTTTTGTCAGTCAGCGCACTCACCAGGATATTCTGCAGCTTCGGCAGTGCTTGATGTGAAGGCAGGTCAAGGAGGTCACTTATCGATTGACGCCGGCTGCTACTGAGGCAGCCATACAGATTTCCATCAGAAGACAGACGCAGGCGGGTGCAGGAACTGCAGAAAGGCTCGCTTTCGTTGGCTATCACACCAAATACGCCCCTGCCCGGCACCTGAAACCTGACCGAAGTCGAATCATAAGGCGCATCAGTCCGCGCAAACTCATACTTCTCGGCGATAATATCCAGCAAGGATTGCATGGAGATAAAGTCTGACTGAAAGGCATTACCCTTGACCAGGTGGCCCATGCGCATCAGCTCGATATAGCGCAGTTCAATCCCTCGATCGAGACAATAGTCCAACATGGCGAGAACGTCACTGTGGTTCTGAGTGCGTAATGGCACCATGTTGATCTTCACCTTGATGCCGTCCGCCAGCAAACCATCGATGCCCTCCAGCACAGTGCCAAGGTCTCCGCCCCGGGCTATCTGTTGGAACCGCATCGGATTGAGGGTATCGAGACTGACGTTGATACGCTTGATGCCTGACTCACGAATCACTTCCCGTTTCCGGCCAAGTAGCTGACCATTGGTCGTCAGACTGACATCGGCAAGGGGTAGCGCCATAACACCCAACAAAAACTCATCGAATTTTGGCGTCACCAACGGCTCACCGCCAGTTATCCTGAGCTTATCGATACCCGCGGCTTGCTGTAAGAGCTTCACACCCTTCAGTAATTCCGTCGCGGGCAATTCGTTTCGAGCTGGCTGAAGTCTTTTGCCATCGGGCACACAGTAAGTGCAGGCATAGTTGCACGCCGCGGTAAGGCTAACCCGAAGATTTCGAAATCGCCTGCCTAACTTGTCGACAATCATTGCCTATCCCTTTTCTATCAACCAATTATTGCATGCTTTGCCATCAGGAAATAGCCGTCAACCAAAATCCCGGCGTTGCGCCAGAAACGTCCTCACTCGGTTTCCCCTGTATCCCCAACAACAGACCCTTCAAGTAGCGCCCTGCGCAGTTGCTCAACAAAACCATGGACCCAGAAGACCCGATTCGAACCCTTGACCAGAATCTGCGCATCAGGCTCCAGCTTCTCAAGCAATTGGTTGAGATCGATGTCAGCGGCACTATTCACATGCCCCCAAAATCGCTCACCCAACTGGGACCGATTCCAGGACTGAAAGCCATCACCGACGGTGATCACACCATCGAGGCCATCGCAATCAGCCTGTAACGCTTCGTGTAACGTCTGACTGGCAGGACCCAACTCAAGCATTTCGCCGAGAATGGCGACTTTTTGCCGGCCTTCATTGGTATTGGCCAGGGATTGCAGGGCGTAGCTCATGCTCACCGGGTTGGCATTGTAGCTGTCATCTAGCAAGCTGACGCCACCAATAACAAGTTCATTACCGCGACCAGTAGGCATCAATAAATTCGGCATACAGGCCAGGGCCGCCTCAAGGTCAGCGCCGAGCGCCAGCAGCACGGCAAAACTGGCTAAGGACGTCAGCACTCGGTGTTCACCACCGGCACTCAGGCGATACTGCCAGCTGCGTTCGCCCACCGTTACAGACACCTGCGTATGGTCGGCATGGTAGGTTGGTACACCCCTGACATCTGCCGCCGCCGATAAGCCGAAGCGCAGGATATGTTTTGCCGTGACGCCATCCAAAGGCAATGTATCGAGTACCACCAGGCTGCCCTCGGGTTTCAACCCGGCACAGATTGAGAGTTTTTCCTGCCTGATACCCTCTAGATCATCAAAATACCCCAGGTGCGCGGGCAGGACATTCAACACCAGTGCGACATCCATATTCACCAGTTCGGCCAGCGGCTGAATTTCACCCGGATGATTCATGCCTATTTCAAACACGCCAAAATCGCTGGTCGCTGGCATGCGCGCGAGTGATAACGGCACCCCCCAGTGATTATTAAAGCTGCCGATGGAGGCATGGGTTTGACCTTGCGCCTTGAGCAAACCTTCAACCCATTGGCGAGCAGTGGTTTTACCACTGCTGCCGGTGATACCCACTACCTGGCCATGCATGCGTTGCCGTGCAGCCCGACCCAGACACCACAAACCGTCCAAGGTATCAGCGACTTGCAACTGCGGGATCGATTGCGCCTGGTGCCGAGCCACCATCAGGCCACTGGCCCCAGCTTCAATCGCAGCAGGAATAAAGTCATGACCGTCACGGGCCCCATTACTGGCCGACTTGAACTGTGGGCCCGGATCTCCGGCAAGTGCGATAAACAGATCACCGGCCTGAACCTGTCGCGAATCAATACAGATACCCCGGATATCTGGCCCTGGCGTGGGCGCCAGGCCGCAGGCGAGACATAATTGCGGCCAATGCCAAAGAACCTCATCAACGGGCTTCATTGAGGACGCCGCGCAGCCTGACCGGGCTCGATAAGATGCAAAACCATACTTAAGGCATCAATTCCTTGGCCATAATAGCCCTTCTTGCGCTCCTCAATACGAAAACCCAGGCGCTGATAAAATGCCTGCGCGCCATCATTATCACTGCGCACCTCCAGCCCCACCGTTCCCAGACCCGCCACTCGAGCGGACGCCAGCAACCATTGCAGTAACTGTCGAGCATGCCCTCGACGTCGATAAGCGGGATCAGTCGCGAGCAAATTGAGATGGCCGTGGATCTCGCGATATTCCATCAGGGCAAAGGCCACCAGGTTATTGTCGTCACGCGCCACTAATGCGACGCAGTCTGGATCCCGAATCATTGACAGGACTCTGGATGGTTTCCAGCGCCAAGCCAAGCCGAACTCAATCAGGTCTTTCGACATCGCGGCGATCAGCAGTGCATCCCGGTCTCGAGCAAGCTCGATGGTGACTTGTGAATCTGTTCGCATCTAGGGGTCCATTCCTGGCCTTGAGTGAATAGTGCAATTCTACCTGCCTACTGGCCCCGCGCCTACCATCGGCTTGGGGCAGCATGCTTGACGGCTATTGACCCACCCCGCTGTCAACTCGTTCGGCCTCCACTCGGAGTAAATACTTTTGCACCTTACCGGTAGAAGTTTTAACTAAGGGGCCAAAGATAACAGTCTTGGGTACTTTGAAACGGGCCAAGTGCTCACGACAATATTCAATTACTTCCGTCCCGGTTAACACTTCACCGGACTTGAGCGTGACAAAGGCACAAGGATGCTCACCCCATTTCTCATCAGTCCGCGCAACCACCGCCGCCTCAAGGATCTTCGGGTGTCTGAACAGCGTGTCCTCTATTTCAATACTCGATATATTTTCACCGCCACTGATAATGATATCTTTGGAACGATCTTTGATTTGGATATAACCATCCGGATGACACACCGCCAGATCGCCAGAATGAAACCAGCCGCCCGAAAATGCCTCCGCAGTGGTAACAGGGTTCTTCAGATAGCCCTTCATCACGATATTACCGCGCATAAAAATTTCGCCCTGGGTGACACCATCCCACGGCACTGGCACTAAAGACTCGGGGTCAGCAACCATAACACTGCCGCCGAGTATCGAGACGATACCCTGCCGGGCCTTTAATGCGGCTTGCTCGTCTACCGGCAATTTATCCCACTCTTCGCGCCAGGCAGAGACAATCATCGGCCCGTAGGTCTCGGTCAGACCATAGACATGAATAACGTCGAAACCCAGTTTTTCCATGCCCTGAATCACCGCGGCTGGCGGCGCAGCACCCGCCGTCATGACCTTGATACTATAATCGCTGGCAGGTTGATTAATACCCTGACGAATACTATCTGGGGCATTGAGCAATGTATTGAGAACCACTGGCGCACCACAGAAGTGCGTCACACGTTGCTGCCGAAACGCGTCAAAGACGGCTTCTTCACGGACGTGGCGCAAACAAATCGTGGTGCCAACGGTTGCCGCCAGAGTCCAAGGAAAGCACCAGCCGTTACAATGAAACATCGGCAGCGTCCACAAATAACGAGGGTGCATGCCCATCTCCCACGTCAACGCGTTATTTGTCGCATTCAAATAAGCACCGCGATGGTGAAACACGACCCCTTTCGGGTTCCCGGTCGTGCCTGAGGTGTAGTTCAAAGAAATCGCATCCCACTCGTCCGCAGGCATGGGCCAGTCGAAGTCAGAGTCACCCGATGTCAACAGCTCATCAAAAGTCATGGACCCAATCAGCTCGCCGTTATCAAACAGGGGATCCTCCACATCGATCACCAGAATATCTCGCTCGATTAAATCCAATGCAGCTTTAACCACCTCAGAAAATTCCCGATCGGTAAATAAGACTTGAGCCTCGGCATGCTCCAGAATGAAGGCGACCGTGGCTGCGTCTAGTCTCGTATTAATCGCATTCAATACCGCACCGGTCATTGGCACAAAAAAATGCGCCTCGAACATCTCTGGAATGTTGGGCAACATCACAGCCACCGTATCACCAGCACCAATACCCCGCTGCGCCAGGGCTGAAGCCATGGTCACACAACGCCGATACATCTGCCCCCAACTACGCTGCAAGTCGCCGTGAACTGTCGCAGTCGCATCGGGATAAAGACTCGCGGCTCGCTCGAAAAAGCTCAGCGGCGTCAGCGGAGCAAAATTCGCCGAGTTCTTATCCAACCCCTGTTGATAAATATTATTCATAGCGTCACCTTTTATCACCCGGCTGCCGGGTATTAGTGGGTATCCAGGCAGCTCATTCGCACCTGCTTTTCGACGGGTATTGCGCCGTGATCGATATAGACTGGATGCTACCGCAGCCACGCGCTATTTGCAGCACTGATGGGCTATTGTAGTGAATGAGCGGAATTCTCGGTCAGGTCAGACAACGACCAGCGGGAGGAATTCTTGCCGTGGATCCGACGGGATGGCTTATGAACAACGTCACGACATCCTAGTCTATGTTAAGCTGCCTGACCGACCTCAAGACTAAGGGCTGCAGGCAATGAGACGATTACTGAACGGCATTTGGAATAGCATTACCACGTTGAAAAACGTACTCGGCAATCTGCTATTTCTCGCCATTACCATTATTGCGCTAATCGCCTTGTTCAGCCGAACAGACCAGATATTGATTCCGGAGACCGCGGCCCTGGTTATAGATCCCACTGGCGCGATAGTCGAACAGCGCCGTGCGATTGACCCCATTGCAGAATTCATGGGTGGCGATGAAGAAGAATCTGAAACTCTTCTGCGCGACCTGACAGAAGCCATCAAAACTGCCAGCACCGATCAACGGATCAAGATTCTGGTCCTCCAGTTGGATGGCATGCGCGACGTTAGTATGAGCCAACTGCAAACACTCGGCGCGGCGCTGAATGACTTTAGCGCATCGGGCAAAGAGATCTATGCCTTCGCCGACAGCTACAGCCAAGATCAATACTACCTTGCCGCCCATGCTGATCACCTGTATTTAAATGATCAAAGCCTACAAGTCTTCGGTGGTGTGTTTTTGACCGGACTGGGGGTCTACCCTACCTATTTCAAAGCCGCAATCGACAAGCTCAAAATCCAAGTTCATGTCTTCAAAGTGGGCACCTACAAGGGTGCCGTAGAACCTTTTCTGAGAAACGATATGTCGGTCGCAGCGCAGGAGGCAAACCTGGGCTGGATTCAGGTTCTATGGGACGAATACCTCGATCAAATCGCCAGGCTCCGCGGTATCGATAAAACCAAGCTCAACCAATATATCGATCATTATCCCGAACTCCTCGCAAACACAGGCAGTGACGCTGGCATGTTGGCTGTCGAACAGGGGCTGGTAGACCAACTCATGAGCCGCCAACAATGGCGCGACGAACTCCAAGATCTGGTTGGCAGCGATGAGCGCGATTTCCAGCAAATTGATTTTCGCAACTATCTGCTGGCAGCCGAAATCCCAATCCCGACGTTGAACCCGGGTACCGACAAGATCGCTGTGATCATTGCTAAAGGCACCATATATGATGGCGAACAACCCGCAGGGAGTATCGGCAGTGATTCTGTTTCAGCCTTGATCAAGCAAGCCCGCGAAGACGATCGCGTCAAAGCCTTAGTCATGCGTATCGACAGCCCGGGTGGCAGCGCGACCGCCGCAGAGCAGATACGTTACGAACTCGAACTGACCCAGCAGGCGGGCAAACCAGTGGTCGCTTCGATGGCAACCTACGCCGCCTCTGGCGGTTATTGGATATCCGCCACTGCCAATCAGATATTAGCCTCACCCACGACAATTACCGGTTCTATCGGCACCTTCCTGCTGTTTCCAACATTTAATCAGAGCCTCGCAGAGATCGGCGTGTATTCGGATGGCATCGGCACCAACGTGCTCAGCGGCGCACTTAATCCCTTACAGAGCCTCAACCCGGCCTTACAGCAGATCCTTGATCTAGCCATTAACAACACCTACCGACAATTTATCTCACTGGTGGCACGGGGTCGGGATATGACACCTGCAGCCGTGGATCGCGTAGCTCAAGGACGGGTATGGGCTGGAACCACAGCCTTGGACTTGGGGCTAATAGATGCTATCGGTGGACTGGAAGATGCCATCGACTCTGCCGCGACTCTGGCGGGACTCAACGAATTTGAAACGCTTTACCTTGAAAAGCAACTTTCACCTAAAGAACGTTTGCTCAGCGAGTTACTGAAAGGCGGTACCGACGTCGCCGCCCGAGTAATTGATACCAAGAGCCTGACTCTCGTGACTCAATTTCGAAGTGAGTTTGATGACCTCCTGCGAATGAGCCAGGAACCTGGCATTTATCTCCAATGTCTCGTTTGTCGGCCTCAATAACCATACCGAGGGCGTTGCGGCGTTTTTAAAAGATTCGGCATCTGCCAGCATCG
>JABBAY010000055.1 GCA_018607725.1 K189A clade bacterium | reverse complement strand
AGCGTGATTTGTAACATGGTGGGATTATCACTGATAACTGACGCCGCGTACACGTTAGAGACTGCGAATAGCTTGTAAAGCTTCGCGAAAAGGTCTGATTTCAGGCTTTGGGGAAGCCGTGATACAGATCATTGGCTCTGCTGAATGATAAAGTTAGGATCCGCACCACGACGCAATAACAGTCAGCGCCAATAATATAACTATATCTACATATAGTAATATTGCTATATATTAGATGGGACGAGGTAAAAATAAATTCACCTGAGTGTCGAGTTGCCTCAAATGTCTGACCAACCTGTTCATAGCCTGCCTGACTATAACCTGAAGGTGGTCCGCCAGTTTGCGATCATGACGGTGGTCTGGGGCATCGTTGGCATGCTAGTGGGCGTGCTCATCGCGGCTCAGCTTGCCTGGCCTGCCATGAACTTCAACAGTGAATACCTGCATTTTGGCAGGCTTCGGCCATTGCATACCAACGCGGTCATATTTGCCTTTGGCGGCTGTGCGTTAATGGGAACCTCGCTGTATATTGTTCAGCGTACTTGTCAGGCTAAGTTGTTCTTGAGTGGTCTCGCCAGTTTTGTGTTTTGGGGATGGCAACTGGTTATCGTTTTGGCAGCCATCACGCTGCCCATGGGCCTGACGACTTCCAAGGAATACGCTGAGCTGGAATGGCCAATTGATATTCTGATTACCCTGGTCTGGGTGGCTTATGGGGTCGTCTTTTTTGGCACTGTCGCGCAGCGTAAGACCCGGCATATCTACGTGGCTAACTGGTTTTTTTCCGCATTTATCATTGCCGTCGCGATTTTGCACGTGGTTAATAGTCTTGCCGTGCCAGTGACGCTCACTAAGTCCTATTCTGTCTACGCCGGTACCGTTGATGCCATGGTTCAGTGGTGGTACGGGCACAATGCAGTGGGTTTCTTCCTGACCGCTGGTTTTCTGGGCATGATGTACTACTTCGTGCCGAAGCAGGCCGAGCGGCCTGTGTACTCCTATCGTTTGTCTGTTGTTCACTTCTGGGCACTCATTTCCATTTATGTTTGGGCCGGCCCGCACCACCTGCACTACACAACGTTGCCAGATTGGGTGCAGAGTCTTGGCATGGCCATGTCGTTAGTTCTGCTAGCGCCTTCCTGGGGCGGCATGATTAACGGCATCATGACCTTGTCAGGTGCCTGGGATAAGCTTCGAACTGACCCGATTTTGAAGTTCCTGGTGGTGTCGTTGTCGTTTTATGGTATGTCGACCTTTGAAGGTCCGATGATGGCGATTAAGTCGGTCAACTCGTTATCCCACTACACTGATTGGACCATTGGCCATGTTCACTCAGGAGCGCTCGGCTGGGTGGCGATGATTTCCATCGGCGCTATGTATCACATCATACCTATTTTGTATGGCCGCAAGCAGGGTGAGATGTACAGTGAAAAACTCATCGATCTGCATTTCTGGATGGCGACCATTGGCACGGTACTGTATATCGCTTCCATGTGGGTCAACGGCCTGATGCAGGGCCTGATGTGGCGTGCGGTGAATAGTGATGGCACGCTCACCTACAGTTTTGTGGAGTCGGTGGAAGCTAGCCTGCCTGGTTATATCGTTCGCTTTATTGGCGGCGGAATATTTCTTACGGGCATGTTGGTGATGGCCTATAACGTCTGGCAGACCACCAGGGTGCCGCAACAGTTGGCTGTGGAGACGGCGGCGTGAATGATTTTATCGAGAAAAATATTGGCGTCATGATGTTACTGACCCTGATTGCCGTGAGCTTTGGCGGCATTATCGAGATTGTGCCGCTGATGAACCAAAATGTCGTGACTGAGCCGATCAAAGGACTTAAACCGTTGTCGCCACTACAGTTGGCGGGCCGAGACATTTATATCAGGGAAGGCTGTCATGTTTGTCACTCGCAGATGATTCGGCCATTGCGCTCTGAGGTTGAGCGCTATGGTCATTATACGGTGGCGGGTGAACTGGTCTATAACCACCCCTTCCTGTTTGGCTCGAAACGCACCGGGCCAGATCTTGCCCGAGTGGGTGGGCTCTATAGCGATGCTTGGCATAGAGCGCATCTCTATGACCCCAGAGCAGTTGTGCCTGAATCTAACATGCCTGGGTTTACTTGGTTATTTGACACTCCCGTAGATGCTGCAGTGTTGCCAGCAAAGCTGAGGGCCTTGCGGAGTGTGGGTGTGCCTTATACGGATGAGGCAATTGCCACCGCCACACAGGGGCTGGAAGAGACTAGTGAAGCCGATGCGCTGATTGCTTATCTGCAGCAGCTAGGTACCTTGATCAAGGACCGGAGGTAGATATGGATATGACTGACTTCCGCGGTCTGGCAACCGTTTTGTGCGCTCTGGCTTTTGTCGCTGTGGTTTTCTGGGCCTACGGGCCGAGTCGAAAACGCGATTTTGATGACGCCGCCCAGTTACCCTTTGCCGATGAGGAGAAGCAGGCTGATGAGTAGCTTCTTTAGTATGTTTGTCATCGTTGGTGTCCTGGGTTCATTACTGGTATTTTTCCTGATCCTGCAAATGAATAACCGCACTAAAAATAAGCCCGGTCAGACGACGGGGCATCAATACGATGGTATCGAGGAGTACGATAACCCGCTGCCGGCCTGGTGGTACTGGGGCTTTATTGGAACCATTATTTTTGGTCTGGGCTATCTTGCCTATTACCCAGGGCTGGGTAATTTCCCAGGCTTATCCGGCTGGACCCAGGTCAATCAGCTCGAAGCAGAGCAAGTCATTGCTGATGAGCGCTACGGACCAATTTTTGCGCAGTATCGCGAGATCCCCGTTGAGACACTAAGCGGCAATCCGGCGGCGATGAAAATGGGTCATCGGTTGTTCATCAATAACTGTGCAGTTTGCCATGGCGCCGCGGCGACTGGCAGTTTCGGTTTTCCGAACCTGACGGATGCTGAGTGGATCTGGGGCGGAGATGGTGACGCCATCGAGACAACTCTGCGTTATGGTCGTAACGCGGCGATGCCTGCCTGGCAGAGTGTGCTGGGTGCTCAAGGGATAAAAGAAGTCACTGAGTATGTGCTGTCGTTGGCAGGGCGAGAGGTGGATGCGGCTCTTGCCAGCGGTGGTCAGACACATTTCGTGACCTACTGCAGCTCGTGTCATGGACCTGAGGGTAAGGGGCAGGTGATGTTCGGTGCACCAGATCTCACCAATGAAATTTGGTTGTATGGTAATTCACGAATGCGTATTGCCCAGGTGATAAAACATGGTCGAAACGGTGCCATGCCAGCCTTCGAATCCAGATTGGGGCAGGATAAGGTCCATATTTTGGCTGCCTATGTGAAGAGTCTGGGTGACAGTTGATGAAAACGGGCGACTTGTGGGCATGTTCTGCCAAAGCAGTATCTGTTAGATGAGTGCGCCAGATAACTCACTAGCCAATTCATCAGACAAGATTCCATCGGTGGATGTCGATTCCAGTGTTTACAACCTCTACGAAAAGCGTGAAAAAATCTTCACCCGTAGCATTGAAGGTTTTTTTCAGAATGTTCGGTTATTCACCGGCTGGCCTTTGTTGTTGGGCTATTTCCTCATACCCTGGTTGATGCTCGATGGCCGTCAGGCAATTTTGTTTGATTTGCCTGCCCGAAAGTTCCACATTTTTTGGTTGACGTTCTGGCCGCAGGACTTTGGTTTTCTCGCCTGGGCATTGATGATTGCAGCCTTTACTCTGTTTTTTATCACGACCCTGCTGGGGCGGGTCTGGTGCGGTTACACCTGCCCGCAGACGGTCTGGACCGCAATTTTCATGTGGGCAGAACAAGTCGCTGAGGGCGAGCGGCATCAACGGATTAATCTCCAGAATGCACCCTGGAGCCTGGAAAAAGTGTTCAAGCGTTTCGTCAAACACGGTATGTGGATGGGCTTTGCCGCGTTGACCGGTCTGACCTTCGTCAGTTATTTCTATGGCGCCCGGCCGCTGGTGATAGACACCTGGAATCTGCAGCTGAGCGAGTCAGCGCTATTTTGGTCGGCTTTCTTCACGCTGGCGACCTATGCCAATGCAGGTTGGATGCGAGAGCAAGTGTGTCTATACATGTGTCCCTATGCCCGTTTCCAGTCAGCCATGTTTGACAAGGATACGCTGGTTGTCAGCTACGACCCGCACCGTGGTGAAGCCCGTGGACCCCGCAAGCGCAGCGCAGATCCCGTCGAGCTGGGTCTGGGTGATTGCATCGATTGTTCTCTGTGTGTGCAGGTTTGCCCGACAGGAATCGATATTCGTGATGGATTGCAGTATGAGTGTATTAACTGTGCGAATTGTATCGATGCCTGTGACTCGATCATGACCAAGATGGACTACGCGCCGGGGTTGATCTCCTATACCACGGAAAACCAGTTGGCGGGCCAGGGTTGGACCTGGAAGCGTCCCAAGTTGCTAGCCTATGGGATGGCGTTGCTCATGATGATGACGCTGTTTGCCTATAGTCTGGTGACTCGAATGCCCCTGGAACTAGATGTCATGCGCAACCGCGGTGAACTATATCAGGAAGTTGCCGGGGGGCTGATTCGCAATACCTATCTGGTCAAAGTCATCAATATGGACCGTCAAGCCCACACTTATCAGTTAAGTGTTGCTGGTCTGCCGATGCCTCGCCTGGTGCCAGACGCCATCATCATGGCGCCTGCTGGTGAGATTGTAGAAATTTCCATTGATGTGTTGGTGGATCCTGATGCCTTGCGCGGGGTCAACACCGAGATCGAGTTCAGGGTTGAGACAGAGGATGGCCGTTGGTACGCGACCAGTGAGAGTCGTTATCTGGGGCCCGCGCCACTAAGGGGATCTTATGGCCGCTGAACGATCCACGAATGCGCCTGCCTCCTCGCTGCCCGACAGTGATATGTTGCCTTGGTATCGTTATACCTGGCCTTGGGTGTTGATTGCGATCCCGTTTGCGGCGGTCCTATTTGGCATCCTGATGATCTATATGGTCACGCACTACCCTGACGATCTGATGGTCGATAACTATTATAAAGAAGGTATGGCAATCAATCAGTCGCTGGCGATGGATGCGGCGGCACAAGCATTGAACGTCGAGGCGGTCCTGCTCAAGGTTGACGCCGAGCAAATTCAGTTTGCCGTTCAAGGTGTCACCGACAGCGTCGTGGTCCTTGAGCTATTTCATGTTACCAACCAGGCGCTGGATCAAAAATGGCTACTGTATCCTGAACCGGACGCGCCCGAATCAAACACGTTGATCTACACGGCGATTAGCGAGGGTATAGAGGTGCCTCTCAGCATGCAGGGTGTTTGGTATTTGCAACTCAGTGGCGCTGACGACCATTGGCGATTGCGCGAGCGTATTAAGACGCCTGTCCGACAGCTAGTGCTACATAGCCGATGATACACGTGGCCGAGAACCCCATGACGACGACTCGGCAGCCGCTGCCAGATCCGAATTTAGCTGCCCGGCGCCTCGATTTTGCGGAAAGTATTTCAAGTCGTAATGCCTCGACACAACTGTCAGTTCGAGTTCCGGATATTCGTTGTGCCGCTTGTTCTCTCGCCATCGAGCGGCTTTTGAGTGGCATGCCTGACGTCACTCGGGTGGCGACTAATCTTGCCGACAAGCGGGTTGTTGTGGATTTCACCGCCGGCGATGCCTTTGACTTCGTTGATGCTATTGAAGGACTGGGTTATACGGTGTTGCCTGATCGCCTGAATCTGGCGCAGGCGGCGTTGCAGCAAGAACGTAAATCGATGTTGGCGCGGTTGGGTGTTGCGGGTATTGGTATGATGCAGGTGATGATGTTCGCTTTGGCCAGTTATTTAGCTGGGTCGGGCGGTATTGAACCTGCCTATGAGGGACTGATGCGCTGGGCGAGCCTGGCTGTCGCAACGCCCATTGCCCTGTACAGTGCAATGCCGTTTCATCAGGGCGCACTCCGTGATCTGCGCAATCGTCATCTAGGTATGGATATCCCGATTTCTCTGGCGATTCTGGCGGCCTATGGTTTAAGTCTGGTTAACACGATTTTACATGCCGACGTTGTGTATTTCGACTCGGTCTGTATGTTCGCTTTCTTGTTGCTTATCGGTCGCTATGTGGAGCTGGGCTCGCGGCAGAAATATCAGCTGAGCCAGAACCTCAACGATCATCTCTTGCCCGCGGCGGTGCAGCTTCTGGTGGCAGGTGAGCCTGGGCCCTATGTATCCGTCAAGGCTGTGCCGGTGGGAGCCAGAGTCAAGATTGGTGCAGATCAGGTTATTCCCGTGGATGGCATTGTTGTCGGTGGCCAGGCGAGCGTTAATGAAGCGGCTTTTACCGGTGAAAGCGTGCCCGTTAGCAAGGTGGTCAGCAGTCTAGTGTTGGCCGGTTCTCGCCTGGTGGATGGCGAGTTACAGATTGAATGCACGACAGCCTATGAAGATTTTGTTCTGACTCGGATCTCAGTGTTGTTCCGAGAGTCGAGTCTCTACAAACCCCGATTTTCTCTGCTGGCTGATCAAATAGCAGGCTACTTCGTGGGCTTTATTTTGTTGGTGACAATGGCAAGTGCCTTGTTTTGGTTGAGCGTAGGCTCCGACCAATGGTTCAGTATTGCACTGGCGGTACTTGTGGTTTCGTGCCCATGTGCTTTGTCGCTGGCGACGCCCGTCGCTTATACCGTCGCGATCGCGGCCTTGCGAAATTACGGCGTTGTAATCCGCAATGGTGGATTTCTTGAGCGCCTGGCGGCAATAGACGGCATCGTTTTCGACAAAACAGGTACCCTGACCACCGGTGCGCTGCAACTCGGCGCGGTGGAGTTGTTGGTGCCTGGCATGAATCGGAATCAGGCCGTAGATATTGCCGCGGCCCTTGAGCGAGGTACCCTGCATCCCATCGCTAAGGCATTTGTTGGTGGTGCGAGCCTCGTAGCAGAGAATATTCACGTTAGTGCCGGCGAAGGGGTGAGCGGTCACGTCGACGGTCAGTACTATCGTTTAGGTAAGCCCAATTTCGCGGCGGGCAGGCCAATGCCTCCGCCGCCTGCCGCGGGGATGTGGATATTACTGGCGGCAGAAGCGCCGCTGGCATGGTTGCAACTGATTGATGAGCCGCGACCTGAAGCCGTGGATGTGGTTGCCGGGCTACTGAAGCAGGGTTATTCGGTAGGGTTGCTCTCAGGAGACGCCGCCGCAGAGGGGCGGCGAATTGCTGTATTGCTGGGAATTACAGATATCACGACAGATGTAGCGCCTGCTGCCAAGGTTGCAGATGTCCAGCGGCGCCAAGCATTGGGCGCGCGCCTGCTGATGGTAGGCGATGGTATCAATGATGCGGCGGCCATGGCCAGCGCACACACTTCTATTGCTATCAGTCCGGCAGATGTGGTTGTGCAAGAAGCCGCGGATGCGACCCTATTGACAAATTCTTTGAGTTCTTTGCCCGTACTTCTTAGGTTTTCGAAGCAGGTCAGGCGGATTATTCGACAGAATGTAGGCTGGGCCATAGCCTACAATCTGTGTGTGATTCCGCTGGCAGTGGCCGGGTTGCTGCAGCCATGGATGGCGGCTCTGGGTATGTCTTTGAGCTCATTGTTAGTCGTTTTCAATGCCAACCGACTCAGGGAGGTGCGAGGCTCATGGAAATAGTCTTTGTTCTCGTGCCCGTAAGTCTGCTTATTGTCGTGGTTGCCCTGTGGGCGTTTGTTTGGTCCGTGCGTAACGATCAATACGACGATTTAGATAAAGAAGCCTATCGCATATTGTTTGACGAGGTGGTCGAGACGCCTGGCTCGTTACCGATTCAGGCGGATGAGTCGAAGAGTCTGTTGCAGGAGCAACATCGAATTGAAGGTTCTAATCTCAAATAATCCAGAAGAACGCAGGAGAACGCTATGAATCATCTGTTTGGTATTTTGTTAAGCCCTCGGCAGGAATGGGAAAAAATACGGAGTAGTGCTGGCTCGGTTGTCGGTCACTACCTCAAGTATTTGTTGTGGATGGCCATGCTGGCGCCAATCGCCTGGTACTACGGTTCGACTCAGATCGGCTGGCAGATAGGTGGGCGGGTCATCAAGCTCACCAGCGAGAGTGCTGCGCAAATTATGCTGCTGTTTTTTGTCGCCATCCTGCTCGCCTCAGCCTTTCTTGGCTATATGATTCACTGGATGTCAGAAACTTATGGTGCGGAGA
>JABBAY010000148.1 GCA_018607725.1 K189A clade bacterium | reverse complement strand
AGCAGGCCCGCTTCACTGTCGGGATCACTGGTAAGAAAGTCCAGCGTGCCACCCAGTGCCTCGTTAGATCGTGAAGAAATATCAGCGGTTCCTTGAGATACATTGACCCCCGCAATATTTTGGTTATCAATAAAGCGATTGGCTTTTGCGCCACCGCCATAGTTTGAGTTGCCATTTGGTAAGCCATCAATTGTCATACCGATTTGCTGGTCGGACAAGCTCACCTGGAAGCCGCGCATTGAAATCGTTGTTGACCAGTCATCGAACCCGTAGGTATCACCCTCTTGAATAGAAATTCCAGGCAGATTATCGATCAAAGATAATGGGCTTGTGATAGGCGTTTGTTGATTGAACATGCTTGCAGTCACAGCATTGTTTGCAAAATTAGTACTTGTGCCAATAACGGTAACTTCCTCCATCATGCGATCGTCTGCAATGAGGGTTGCAGATTCAACTGCAGCGAGTGTTGCCAGGGCAATGGCTGCCCACAAATGGTTCCTCATAGGTACCTCCTATATGATATCAATGTGTTCTCACTATCCGAGTTAGCGGCGTTCTGATGCCGGGCGCATTATGCAGCTTTGAAGTTGCGTTGCCATTCTGGGCAGGGGTAATTAACCAAAGCTTAATCACTTTTTAGTCAAAACGCGGGGAACTCTCCACATTGTTTATACGATGTCTACAAGCCCCCGATATCTTTACCGGCTGTTTATCCTCACACTCATTAAGTCGATGAGGATAGAAGTACACCAGTTTCGCCCGGCGCTCGTCCCCAGGGTAGTTCAGGCGCCGCGGAAACATATCGTTACCAGGAGGAGCCTAAAAAATCGGGTAGCTTTATGGAGACTTAACACACGGGGGGAGATCTTTGTTGTGGCTTAACATTCCAGCGGCACTATGCGCTTGTTTCCCCCCAGAGACAGAAGGTAGTGAATACCTTCACCTTGAATGCCGCAGGGTCCATCATTCGGACCCTGCGGTTTTTTTTCGTTTACATTGTGAATTGCTCTTGGGAACCTCCGATTAGGTTAATATTTGTGCCTGCGTGAAAATCGATTTGGATGCGAATTTCGAGTCCACTTCACAAACTCCGTCACTGTAAGGCCGTCTAAAATCGTGAGGAGGAAAGTGTTGTGCAGACGCGGCACGGGGAAGGGTCGTTCAAAACGGTTACACGCGGCATTAAAATTTTGTTCAGGTCGGCCTACGCGGCTCAATCTATTCAGCTTCACCACCAACCTGGCTAGCAAAAGCCAGGACTATGACAATGGCTTGCATCCGGGATGTCATCCCGACAACTTTCTGGCCTTCAGTACCGTGTACATTAAAGGGCGTGATGACACAGGCGTGAAGAGTTTCGACATTGCGCTCACCTGGACAAAAGATGACGTATTTGGCGGCGAACTGTCTGTTGGTACCGATGGCAGCCCTCTATGACCGCCCTGTAGATTAATCAAATCTTTAATGTTTTCCTCGGCTAGCTCAGCTAACTTGAGCACTGGACATTTCATGAGACGCACACAATGCCAAATGTAAATCGACGCCAGGTAGTCGTAGGGTTGCTGGGCTTGCCCGTTGCCCTGCTCACCCTTCCGGGTGGCCTACAGGCTGCCGGACAATCTTATTTTATACACGGTGTTGCCAGTGGCGACCCGACCCATGACAGTGTTGTACTGTGGACGCGGATTGAAGCAGACCAGCCTGTTGATGTGGCATGGGAGTTGGCGCAGGACGAGGGCTTTCGCAAGATTGTCCGGCAGGGCGTCTTCAGCACAAACTTGCATCGTGACTACACGGTCAAGGTCGTTGCTGACCAGCTTAAACAAGGAACGGCCTACTTTTACCGGTTTACGCACAACGGTGTTAGATCTGTCACGGGGCGCACCAGGACAATGCCAACAGGCAGTCTGAACCGGCTATGCATCGCCCTGGTCTCCTGTTCAAACTATCCTTTTGGCTACTTTAACGGCTACGCCGCCATAGCCAGCGATGAGGCGGTGGAATATGTGCTGCACACAGGTGACTACATTTATGAATATGCCGCCGATGGCTGGGGTGGCACAACCGCGCGCCAGATTGGCCGTGAACATAAGCCTGCCAACGAGATTGTGTCACTCAGTGACTACCGCCAGCGCCACGCACAATACAAGCGGGATGCCGGTTCCCTTGCCATGCATGCTGCCAAGCCCCTGCTGGCACTATGGGACGACCATGAGTCAGCCAACAATCCCTGGTCTGGTGGCGCCCAAAATCATCAGGCGAATGAAGGAGTCTGGGCACATCGCAGGTCTGCTTCCCTGCGGGCTTACTATGAGTGGATGCCTATACGTGATCCCGCACCGGGGCAGGACCCGGCCTCACTCTGGCGTAACTATGTGTTCGGCGATCTTGCTTCACTGATCACCATGGAAACGCGACATACCGCCAGGGCCAAACAGATAAACTACAGCGATCACATGGCATCGATCAAAACTCAGGAAGATGCTAGGCGTTTTGAGCGCGAGGTCCTTGGCGCGCCTGACAGACTCATGATTTCTGCGCAGATGGCAGAATTTGTGACCAGCGCCCTGCAGTCATCACTAAAGTCCCAACAGCCGTGGCGACTGATCGGCAATGCAATACCCATGGCAAAAATTCGGGTGCCGGACGTCAGCGCCCAGGGTATTAGTATGCCGGTGAGTGAATCGGTGGTTCCTGGTGCTCAGGCTGACCTGGTGTGGAAAGGCAAATACAACTTGCCGTTTTATCTGGACACCTGGGATGGCTACCCCTGGGCACGCGAGGCCTTTTTTGATCTGTGCCGCAACGCCGGCGCGGCTGACCTGCTTGTGTTAACTGGCGACAGCCATAGTTTCTGGGCTAATGAGCTACAGGACGATAACAGCCGGAAGATGGGCATTGAGATTGGTACAGCAGGTATTTCGTCTCCTGGGGACTTCCTCGAATCTGGTTTCGACAAGGATACAGCGCTGCAGCTGGACCAGCTTTTTGCCCAGCAGAACAAAGAAGTACGCTGGACCGACAATTTCCACCAGGGTTATGTTCGCATCGAATTTAATCGTGAATCAGCGCAGGCCACCTATCTGGCGGTTAGTACTGTGTTAAAGCCAGAGTATACTGTTAGTACTGTGCGCTCCGAAATCATTCGCCACCAGAATGGGTCTTTGGCTTACGATGAGTAGATCGCCAGCGCCAGCCTGGCGCTATGCCCAACCCGTGACTACCAACAATGCCCAGGTGGGTGAGCTAATAGAACAGCTGTACACTGCCCTGAATGAGACGCTGGCCTATGAGACAGCCTATCATCTTAATGTGCAGCGATTAAAGTCGCTGCACTTGCCGGTCATTGCTGATAGTAATGGCAGATATTTGTCGCTAGGTCTCGAAAGGAATACCGATGTTTTTTAAGCGTCTATCCGATTTTTTCTCCGAAAATTTTACCGCCACCGTATCAATATTGTCGGTGTGGTCCATTGCAGACAGCAGCCAACAGCTAGGCTCCGGCGAATGTCGCTTAGAAGGTCAGCCTCCGATCGGTTGCAACGACGATGACTTCTGAAGACACAGTTACGACTGCCGCAGATACGCCTGCCGACGCAGTGGCCCATGCCGCAGATACCCCGCGTATGATACTGTCGGTTGGTTCGGCGGCATTTCTGGTGTATTTCTGCATGTATGCCTTTCGCAAGCCCTTTACTGTGGGCCTGTTTGATGAGGTGGATGTCTGGGGTTTTGATTACAAAATCATTTTGATTCTGGCCCAGGTGCTAGGTTATGCCTGCTCCAAGTTTATTGGCATTACGGTGATATCGGCGATGTTGAAGCGGCAACGCGCCTTTATGATTCTGGGTCTGGTGGCGGCTTCAGAGTTGGCGTTGCTGGGTTTTGCCCTGGTAGATGCACCATACAACATTGTTTTCCTGTTCTTGAACGGCTTGCCCCTGGGTATGATTTGGGGCGTGGTGTTTTCCTATATTGAGGGCCGGCGCACTACGGAGTTGTTGGCGGTGATTCTTAGTTCCAGCTTTATCATGTCGTCAGGAATTACCAAGTCTGTGGGTAAGTACCTGATGGTGAATATGCAGGTCAGTGAATATTGGATGCCGTTTGCCACGGGAGTGCTGTTTATTCTGCCAATGATGTTTGCGGTGTGGTGGCTTGAGCAGACCCCCGTGGTGTCTGTGGAAGATCAATTGCTGCGCCACAAGCGCGAACCCATGAGCGGGGAAGATCGGCGGACGCTGTTTTTTGGTATCTGGCCGGGCATGATTGCCCTGGTGGTGATGTATTTTATTCTTACCGCGTTCCGCGATTATCGGGATAACTTTGCCGCTGATATCTGGAGCGAGATTGGTATGGCGCAGAATGTCCGGGTGTTTGCCGAAACAGAGATTATTATTGCGGTGATTTCTTTGGGACTGATGGCATCGCTGTTTTTTGTCCGCAATAACATTCTCGCGGTGAAGCTGGTGTTGCTGCTGATGATTGCGGGCCTGGTGTTGCTGGGTGCCGGTACCTATTTTTACCAGGCGCAGATTTTAAAAGCTCCGTTTGTATGGATGGTGCTGATTGGTCTTGGCGCCTATGTCGCCTACATTCCTATGGGCAGCATTCTGTTCGAGCGTATTATTGCCAGCTTGCGCTATCGCAGTAACGCCGGTTTCCTGATTTATATTGCCGACACAGCGGGTTATGCCGGCAGCATCCTGTTGTTGTTGTATAAGGAGCTTTTCTTTCACGAGGTATCGGTGATGGAATTTTTTATTGTCTTCAGTTATGCCACTTCGGGCGTGGGTATTGTCAGCCTGTTGTTCTGTTATCGCTATTTTGACCTGCAGTTGCGGGCTTCAGCGGGGCAGGATGAAGCTGCTTTAATGGCTCAGGCTGCTACTCAAACAGCCACTGTTTGATGTCATCACGGTTGGCGATGATGATCTACTGAGCCTCGGGGACACTGCTTACAACATTGTCATTAATACCCAGTTGTTGCAGCGCATACTGCACCAGTGTGGCGCGCAGGCGCAGGGTCAAAACGCCACACTGCATACCATAGTCGTCTGCAACCACCTTGCGTTGTTTGGCGCTCAGGCGGCTGTCGGGTTTGATCTTGAGGGTGATCATGGTGTTCCAGTCTTTGTCGTTCATCTCATTGTGGGCTGAGATATCCATGATGTCCGGCGTACCCTGAAGCGGCTGAGGACAAAGTCACGGTAATCCTGGTTTTTTTCACACCAGGCCCGAACGTGCCAACGCAGGCCGCTGAAAACAATGGTATGGGGCGCAATCACCCGGCCTTCGGAGGATAGTAAATTCAAATCACATTTATCCGTGTTGGAAAAGTATCCTGATTGGAGTTTTTTACTAAAATAATTCTGTTTGGTAGTTTTTTAGCGGAATAGCCTTTGTACCAAAATATAGAACCATAACAAAGATGAGATTTCTCCCGTCATCCGGTCATAGCAACGAACGATAGATGGTAAAATCAAGATATCTATTTTGGAGGCATTTGGATGGCTCACGGATTTAAAACAGGCGGCCGTCAGGTCGGAACACCCAACAGGAGCCGCACCGCACTGCGCGAAAGGCTGGCATTCAATTACCCAGATTACGACCCACTGATAGCGTTAGTCGAAATCGCTTTAGATCAGTCAAATGATTTGAGTGTTCGAATCGACTGTCACAAAACAATCGCTGCCTACGTTCATCCTAAGATGAGAACTTCAGCGCCAGTTGAACAAATGGAATCGGATATCGTGATCAATATCGTTCGCCCAGACGCATCGGTTTCAGGTGCAGGCTAATGAGTCCATAGTTTCTGATTACTGAAGGTCTTTGATTGTTACTCCTGGGGCTGGACAATAGTTTTGTCGCGGATAAGCCTTCGAGGTGGTTATTATTACGCGGTGAAGACACCGTTGTGATTATTAATGACCTGACTAATGATACGTATAATGATACGTGAAGACTTTGGTTGTATCTCAAGCCTTTGATTTAAATAGAAAATATAGCTGTAAATGGCGGAGAGAGAGGGATTCGAACCCTCGATACGCTATTAACGTATACACCCTTAGCAGGGGCGCGCCTTCAGCCACTCGGCCATCTCTCCGTATAACTGGTTCGGATATCCCATCAACCTAGGAAAGGTCAGTGCGAATTCATGCGAGGAGTCGAATACACAAAGCGCCGGTGTCCCCGGTTTTTGCGGTGCTACACCTGCACGCCGATGAAATCGCAATCGCGACATCATTGTTGGAAAATCGTTGTTGGCTTTCACTGCTTATTAGCTGTGAAACCACATTGTATAAATTGGTGCGCTGGGAGGGAATCGAACCCCCGACCGCCTGGTTCGTAGCCAGGTACTCTATCCAGCTGAGCTACCAGCGCAAAGAACGCGTATTATCATGATGTGACTAGGTCCCGTCAACTTGCTTCTCGCTTAACTCGCGATTAGACCCCATCAATTCACTCTTGAGCCCCGCTAATCTCATGATTTGCCCTCATCTGAAAGTAACCACTGTGAATCGCCGCCATCAATATTACACAATTCACTAAATAATCGACGGAAGCTGTAATATTCGGCTCACTAGGATTACACTGGGAGCACATCATCCACGATGCTTATATCTTGCGAAGCCGGCTATGAAACCCGTCAACATCATCCTCGACCTACTGCGCACTTACATGGAACGCGGTACCAGCGTCGCGAATATTATGGCCACCGGCGCCATGTTTGGTTGCAGCGAAAACCAGATGCGAGTGAACCTGTCGCGACTGGCCGCAAAAGGTTCAATTGTTAACTTTGCCAGAGGCGCTTACCGCTTGGCTGAAGCTCTCGATCCAGTAAATGACTTTATAGAATCCTGGCGACTCGGCGAGGACCGCACCAAACCATGGACACACACCTGGCTCCTCGCTGCCAGTAGCGCCAATGCGGACGCTAACAACCAGAGCCGTCACCACTGGGCATTGTACAGCCACGGTTTTCGACCCGCGTCTTCTGAGTGCTGGGTTCGGCCAGACAACCTGGCCTTGACTCATCGGCTGCTGGAACAGCGTTTGTTCCAGCTCGGCATCAGTGCCGATACCGTGCTCGCCAGTAATGCTACCATCCATGCCCGTTGGCAGAAGCATTGGCACGCACAGTTCGATGTAGCAGCCCTAACCAAGTCGTACCTACAGACCCATCAATCCTTGAGTGAGAGCATGGCCACCTTGCACCGCCTGCCAAGACAAACCGCGATGAAAGAGACGTTCTATTTGGGCGGCCACGCCATTCAAGTCCTCGCCAAGGATCCGTTGTTACCCGCAGAATTTCTCGATAGCGAGCCTCGGCACGCACTCTGGCGGGCCATGCTCGACTACGACCGCATGGGTCGAGAGTTGTGGGCAGACGCCGAGACTGACAAACCTTATCGTATACCTACCGCAAAATTGGCCTTCCAATAAACCCTGGAGCTTTACCGACCGTGCAACCTGTTAAAGAATTGTTGACCCCTGAAGAATTTCGTCAAGTCACTCAGCGCAGTAACTGGCGCGGCGCCAGCATCGTCGCCTTTGATTGGCTAGTGATTATTCTCACCTTTGTTCTGCTTGCCAATTACCCAAACCCGGTCACTCTATTGGTGGGGCTTTTTGTCCTCGGCGCCAGACAATTAGGCCTGGGTATCGTCGTTCACGAGACTGGCCATCAGTCATTATTCGCCTCAAGTCGATTGAATGATTTTGCTAGTAAATGGCTCTCGGGATATTGGGTGTTCTCCGACCGCAAGAGCTATATGAAAACCCATTTAAAACACCATCAAGCTGCCGGCACCAGTGATGATCCTGATGCGCCTAACTACCAGGCATACCCTATCAGTCGCACTAGTCTGAAACGCAAAGTCATTCGCGACTTGACCGGCCAACTAGGCTGGCGAAGAGTTAAGTCAATCTACCGCGGCATCAGCCGCCTGAATGAATTCAAGCCCGAAGTTCGAGAATATATGATTCGTAGTATCGGCGTTAACTTGGCGCTGCTGGCCATTCTTACCGCCTTCGGTCACGCCTGGCTTTACCTAGTTTGGGTTCTAGCCTTTATGACAAGCCATATGTTAGTCGTTAGAATTCGACAAATTGGCGAGCATGCCGGGGTACCCAACCTGTTAGACCAAGACCCACGCCAGAACACTCGAA
>JABBAY010000238.1 GCA_018607725.1 K189A clade bacterium | reverse complement strand
TGTCGCGAAAAAAATTGTTGCACAAATTGTTGCAAGAATTGTTGCAAGAATTGTTGCAAGAATTGTTACACAGTTATTCTATCGTCGCTGCGAGTTCAGTAATGCGGTTGATCTCGCTTACTGTCATGAACGGCTTCTCACCGAGCGGATGTTTACACATTCGCCAAATTGATTCAATGACCGATTGCGCAAACAATAGTCATCAGTCTGATCCGTCTTTTCATGAAAAGTTCGATTAGAGCACTCCAGACTACCAGCCTAAACATTTACCGCTAGCGATACCCACCTTTCATTCCAAACCACACACCAGTCGTGATGAACTCTAGAACGTTCGACCCAACTCAAATTGGAATGACTCACCTTCATCCCCGGGTTTGCGGTTAAACGGCGTGCTGATACTAATACTGATGGGTGCAAAGCCCGTCACCCAGGTCACAGCGAGACCGGCAGAGTAGCGTAACTCTCCATCACTGACATCTCGACAGATTTGACTAACCGGCGGGCAATTCGAATTAAAAACGTTACCCGCATCGACGAAAAAGGCCGACATCAGCTGGCGTTGATCTTTGACAAATGGCAACGGAAATAACACTTCAGCCGAACCACTGACCAGGATATTACCGCCAATAGGTTCTGGGCGTGTAAATGTCGAGTTCGGCGAAGGTGTCGAACGCGGCCCCAGCGTGTTTGCCTCGTAACCACGAACGGAACCAAAACCGCCCGCATAAAAATTCTTATAAAATGGGAAAGAGTCAGTCTTACCGTAACCATCCCCATAGCCCAGCGTTGTCTTCAATCGAAGGGTAAAGACACTAGGTAAAGGATAAAATATCTGCCCTTCATAATTTACCCGGAAAAATTCTAATTGACTGCCAGGCACGGTCATCTCGTAGGACAGCGATTGCGACTTGCCAGCCGTTGGCAGCAGGCCACGGTTCAGGGCCGACATACTATAAGTTGCCGACAGAGACACTAGGTTAAAGTTTTTGCCTTCAGCGGACAGGAACTGAGAAATTTCCTGAGCTGGATAGATCCCCTCTCTGATATTGGTGCTTTCATAGCCTACATTGAAGCCAATTCTGGCGATCTCACTAATGGGATAACCGAAGTTGACGGAACCGCCATAGGAGTCCGTTGAGAATCGCGCGATATTACGCTCATCAAAGCTCGTGCTGCGAAAAAACACCGAGTAACCACGACTGACGCCATCAACCGTATAGTAAGGATCAAAGTATGAGAGGTTATACGAAGTCTGGAAAGCACTGTAATTTACCCCCAGATTAACACTGTTACCCGTACCGAATACGTTATTCTGCTGATAGCTGGCACCCAGAATCAGGCCAGCAGCCTCGGCGTAGCCCAGGGTTGCTGAGATCGAACCCGTAGGCTGCTCTTCAACGCTGTAATCCACATCAATCTGATCATCTACACCCGGTACTGCCGGGGTTTCAACATTGATCTCTTTAAAGAAACCCAACCGCTCAAGACGCAGTTTCGAGCGTTCGATAGCAGCCGTTGAGGCCCAGCCACCTTCCATCTGGCGCATTTCTCGACGCAGCACCTTGTCCTGAGTTAGCGTATTGCCCCGAAAGCTGATTCGCCGCACATAGGCTCGTCGGCCAGCATCAATAAAAAATTTGACTGTGACTTCATCGCCCGCTTCTGTGGGCACCGGTTGGCCCGTCGCACTGGCAAAAGTATAACCCGAGTTGCCGAGGGCAGCTTCGATCCGCTCTTCCGAGTCTGTAATTAACTGCCGGGAGAATACCTGTCCTGGGTAGACACTCAGCAGCGATCGAATACTCGCTTCTGGCACATCATGCAGCTCCCCGGCGATATCAACATCTCGAACCGTAAACTTCTCGCCTTCGATAACGTTAATCGTGATGTAGACATCTTCACGATTGGGTGAGATCGAAACCTGGGTAGAATCAATGACAAAGTTAAGGTAGCCCCGATCGAGGTAATAAGACTCGAGCTTTTCAAGATCACCTGTCAGCTTCTCTTTCGAGTACTGATCATCTTTGGTATAAAATGACAACATCGTCGGCAGTTTCAATTCCAAGATTTCCAACAAGGTCTTATTATCGAAGACCTTATTGCCGACAATATTCATATGGTGGATGCCCGAGACATCGCCTTCGGTCACATTGATTTTCAGCGTGACCCGATTCCGCGGCAATTCCTCGACCTCAGTCTCAATGCTCGCGCCATAACGTCCCTGAGAAACGTACTGTCGCTCAAGGTCGGTACGAATGTGTTCTAGAGTGACTTTCTTGAAAATTTCGCCTTGCGACAATCCGGATTTTTCTAAACCCTCAAGCAGAGCTTCAGTCTTGATCGCCTTATTACCGTCAATTTCAATAGAGTCGATAGCAGGTCTTTCCTCGACAACCACCACCAGGACATCGCCATCTCGTCCTACCTGAACATCGCTGAAGGACCCCGTCTTGAATACACCTTTGACGATCTGCCGCAACTCGGCGTCATCTATCTCATCACCGACATTATAAGGAATCTCGGCAAACACACTCCCTGCCGACATCCGCTGAAGACCCTCAATGCGTATATCAGAGATAGTGAACGCGAATGCTGAAGACGCTGTTAACACTATTGACAGGAAGAACAACCCTGACGTAATTAGACGAAAGTTACCCATATTCAACAGAAACCGAGAAGACACTAAAGTCTTGTTAGATCATTGTAAAATGCCAACAGCATGATGCTGACGATAATAAACATACCTAGTTGCAAACCCCATAACTGGATTTTTTCAGGCACTGGTCGACGCGTAATTAACTCCACGAGATAGTATAGTAAGTGGCCACCATCAAGTACCGGAATTGGCAATAAATTCAGTACACCCAGACTAATACTCAAAAGCGCAATAAAACCTACAAAACTCTCTGGTCCTGACTGAGCCGTGGCGCTTGCGATCTGGGCTATAGTAATCGGCCCACTGAGATTCTTGGGTGAAATTGCCCCCACGATCATTTTCTTGATCGAGTCGAGGGTGAATAGCGTTACTGTCCATGTTTTCTGTACTGCGGGCAACCAGGCGCTATAGGCCGGGTATGATACCACTCTCTGCATCTCAGGGGGGAAATCGATCGACTGTCTCGATGCACCCACGTAGCCGACGCTTTTGTCCCCTCGCACCATTGCGCGCGGGGTGATCGTCAGAGAGAGGACTTCCGTGCGACGCTGAACCAGCAAACTGACCGGCATTTCAGCATTTTCCTGAATAAGCTCAACCCATTGCGGCCAGCTGTCGATAGACTGACCATTCGCCTCAAGAACCTTGTCACCGCTGAGAAGCCCGGCAGCAGTTGCAGGCTCATTCTCGATAACCGAGCCAATAACCGCAGGAATTTCCGGGAATTTCAACACCAGACCCAAGGCCCGAGCGGGATTTGGCTCCTCTACATCTGACAGCCATTCATCCACAGTGATGACATAATGACTGGTCGGCCCTGACAGTGCTGGCGAACTCGCCGACGTAAACTCGGATTCGAATGTCTCGTTCCGCGGCGGTTGAAAGTCACGGGTCGTCAGATGAATGTCACCAGAATCCCCGATTCGATTAAATAATCGTAAATTTACCTCCGACCAGGTGCTGGTCGGCACACCGTCAACGGCCACAATCTCTTGATTAACATGAAGCCCGGCGCGGGCGGCACTAGATTGTGGATCGATATCGCCCAGTAAAGGCACGATGCCAGTGACGCCTAGAGTGAATAAGGCCCAGTAAGCCACAATCGCTAGCAAGAAATTCGCAGCAGGCCCGGCAGAAACAATAAAAATGCGTTGTGCAACAGGCTTTCGATTGAAGGTCAAATGCAATTGATCGTCCGGCACAAAGCCTTCGCGTTCATCCAGCATCTTGACGTAGCCACCCAGCGGTATGGCGGCGATCGTGAATTCGGTACCCTCTAAGGGCTCATTGCTGCGGGTCGCGATCGCCTGCTCCACAGGCACCGCTATTGACTCAGGCGCCCTTCCACGGCGAGTGTACAGCGCTTTGCCGAAACCAACGCTAAATCGCAGGACGTGAACGCCACAAAGCCGTGCTGCAGCATAATGACCATATTCATGAATCGTCACGAGGATCGACAAAGTAACGATCAGTGCAATGATACTTTGCAGAACTTCAAGCATTCGGGTCTCCCGCCCTTGATGATGTCACCGATACTCCCTTACGCTGCATTGCTTTGCCTGCCTGTTGTCTTGCCTGATGATCAATCGCCAGAATCGACGCCATTGTAAGCGCTTCATCCGAGCCTGTCTGTTCGAGTACCGATTCAATGATGAGTGGGATGTCAGTAAAGGTGATAAGTTCATCCAAAAACGCCTGAACCGCCACTTCGTTGGCCGCATTCATCGCAATCGCAAGGCTCTGGGCACCTCTTGCCACCTCCTGCGCCAGGCGCAAACAGGGAAATCGCTGCAAGTCAGGTGGTTCGAAGTCAAGTCGCCCGATAGCCGTCATATCCAACATCGAGACGCCAGAATCGACTCGGTTTGGCCAGGCCAGGCCATGGGCTATAGGGGTCCGCATGTCCGGATTCCCTAGCTGGGCAACAATCGAGCCGTCGATATAGTCCACCATTGAATGGATAATGCTCTGGGGATGCACCACCACCTCAATCTGATCCACGTCCAGATCAAACAACCACTTGGCCTCAATAATCTCTAGGCCCTTGTTCATCATCGTCGCTGAATCCACGGAGATCTTTCGACCCATACTCCAATTCGGATGAGCGCAGGCCTGATCAGGGGTCACCTGTGACATTTGCGCCAGCGGCAGCTGCCGCAAGGGACCACCGGACCCCGTTAACAGTATCTTGCGTATGCCAGTCGCATGGTTTGCGGCACCATTCGCCATACTTTGAAAAATGGCATTATGTTCACTATCGATGGGCAGTAGCGTCGATTGATGCGTTTTTACCGCCTGCATAAACAAGCTGCCCGACATGACGAGGGCTTCTTTATTCGCGAGCAGCAAGCGTTTGCCTGCTTCCACTGCCGCCAGGGCAGACGCCAAACCCGCAGCGCCGACGATCGCCGCCATGACGTAATCAGTGTCCCCATGCGCGGCCACTTGATCAAGTCCAGCAGGCCCAACCAGCACTTCAGTGGGTGTTTGGCTCGCAGCCAACAGTTGCCGTAGCTGTAGCGCCGCCGTTGCATCGCAGAGCACAGCAAAGCGGGGGTGATATTGCCGACACTGATCCGCTAGCAACTGAAAGTTGGTATTGGCTGTTAGCGCAAACACCTCATAGCGATCTGCATTTCGGCCGATCACATCGAGGGTGTTCAACCCGACGCTGCCTGTCGAGCCGAGTATCGTGACGCGCCTGCGCCTACCGCCGTTCTTCGTCATGACATCGCTCATACTCATTGCCAATCAAACAACAGGACGAATAACGCAAAAATTGGCGCTCCGGCCAGTAAGCTATCAACTCGATCAAGCACACCACCGTGTCCTGGTAGCAGTTGGCTGGAATCTTTGATCCCCCGCTGACGTTTGAACATGCTCTCAGTGAGGTCACCCAGCACGGAAAATAGAATCACCAAGATACAGCCCAACACGAACACCAGTCCTGCAGCCGACAACATCACCGGCTTACCCAGCCAAAGACACATCGCAATAGCGATCAGGGTCGCCAGCGTCACACCGCCATAGAAACCAGCCCAGGACTTCCCGGGACTGACTGCCGGCGCGAGTTTTTTATCGCCCCAACGTCGACCGGAAAAGTAGGCACCAATATCTGCACCCCATATGAGGAAAAACAATAGCAGGATCAAAAAATGACTATCATTCGTCTGTTTGAGTTGCATCAGCCCGACGTAGCCCGGCACCAACATGATCGGGCCCAACAACGTCAGCACCCAGCGCGAAGACCAATAGCGTTGACTCCGCGGATAATCGATTACCAAAATCAACGCCAACACCCACCAGAGTGCAGCGATCAAGAGGATAGCCAGAGCCCAGGACGAGGAGATCTCGATGAGAAAAGACACAGCAATGAGCAACAGCGCGATGGTCAAAGCATAGAGATAGCGCTGCCAGCCATCGTAACGGGCCAGATTAGCCCATTCCCAGGCACCAATAGTCAAAGCGCCAATGAGAAACACGGAGAAACCCGCAGGAGGCAGAAAAAACACACACGCGATAACGATTGGAGCCAGAATGAGTGCGGTGATTATTCGCTGCTTCAGCATGAATGAACCTCATTTTTTCGCACTACCCGCACAGAATCACTCACAGTCAGCCGATTAAATTGCAACGAAGCTCCCTGGGGGAAAGCCCAAGAGAGACCTCAAAGGCCTTGGCTTAGATCGCCATTAGATCTTTTTCTTTGGCTTCCAGGGATGCGTCAACTTCCTTGATTTTTTCGTCAGTCAACTTCTGAATTAACTCTTCACCGCGGCGCGCGTCATCCTCAGTAATGTCCTTATCTTTTAACAACTCTTTAAGCTGCGCGTTGGCATCACGACGAATGTTTCGAATGGAGATTCGAGAATTTTCTGCCTCGTTCTTCGCGACCTTAGTCAGATCACGTCGATTCTCTTCGGTCAGCGGCGGCATTGGTAACCTGATTTTGTCACCACTGGTGGCCGGATTTAGACCCAGATCTGACTTCAAGATAGCCTTCTCGACTACCGGGATCATCGGCTTTTCCCAAGGGGTAACTGCCAGGGTGCGATTATCCTCGACACTAATATTGGCGATCTGGTTAAGTGGCGTAGGCGTCCCGTAGTAATCGATGGTAATACCATCAAGTAACCCAGGGTGAGCTCGCCCAGTACGCAAACGGGTAAACGCGTTACTCAGGGCTAACAGGGATTTATCCATTCGTTGCTGCGCGTCTTGCTTCACTTCTTCCAGCACGTCGATTCCTCTTTTCAGTCTGCTAAACTTGCTTGAATTTGGTCCTATTACTGCTCACGTAACGATCTTCGATCAGCTTTCTTCGATCAGCTTTTTTCGATCAAAGTGCCTTCACCTTCGCCCACGATCGCGTTCCGCAACGCTCCGCTCTGCTCCATGGCAAATACCCTAAGCGGCATATTTTGATCCCGCGCGAGACAGATCGCGGTGAGATCCATGACCTCTAGCTGCTTTTCTAACACCTCGTCGTAGGTGAGCCTATCATACCGCGTCGCCGTCGGATCCTTCATCGGATCCGCACTATAAACACCGTCGACTTTGGTGGCTTTCAGCACGATATCCGCATCAATTTCAATGCCGCGCAAGCAAGCAGCGGTATCTGTGGTAAAAAAAGGATTGCCTGTGCCGGCAGCGAAGATCACCACGTCGCCCTGCACCAGGTGGCGAATTGCCAGGCGCCGGTCATAGTGAGCCACGATACCGCTCATGGGGATGGCGGACATGACCACCGTTTTGATATTCGAGCGCTCCAGCGCATCTCGCATGGCGAGCGCGTTCATCACCGTCGCCAACATGCCCATGTGATCGCCAGTGACCCGGTCCAGGCCCGCCGCACTTAATTGGGCACCACGAAACAGATTACCGCCACCCACCACTAAACCGACCTGGACACCAATCCCGATTAACTGACCAATTTCCAGGGCAGTTCGATCCAGCACCTTGGGATCAATGCCAACACCCTCTAAACCAAGGGCTTCGCCGCTGAGTTTAAGCAGTATCCGTTGGTATTTCGGTGTCGCTTTATTTGGCATTACAGCTCCATTTTGACTTTGATATTGAGGCGAGGCAGAGGCAGCACCACCGATCACTCGACGGTTCCGCCTCGCAGGCTATCTATTGGCCCATCGTACTCGCAACTTCCGTCGCAAAATCAACATGCTCTACTTCGATACCTTCACCTACCTGGTATCGTACGAACTGAACAACCGTCGCACCGGCTTGCTTCAGCAGGGCACCGATCTTCATATCCGGATTCTTAATAAAGGGCTGTTCCACCAAGCTGATTTCCGCCAAGAACTTGCGCACTCGACCTTCAACCATTTTTTCAATAATTTCTGCAGGCTTACCACTTTCTGCGGCCTGAGCGACATAGATCTCGCGTTCCTTAGCAATCAAGTCAGCAGGCACTTCACTCGTGTTCGTAAACAGTGGCTGAGGATCCGCGGCGGCGATATGCATTGCGATATCTTTGCCCAGCTCCTCGTCTCCACCCTCAAGAATCACCATGACACCAATTTTGCCAGTGCCATGAACATAATGGGTAATATTGCCTTCCAGCAAAGCCGCACGGCGAATCGATACATTCTCACCGATTTTCTGCACCAGCTCTTCGCGAACTTTTTCCAAGCCAGCATCATTCAGTGCTTGGAGATCAGCGGATTTGGCGGCGAAAATTTGATCGGTGACGGTCTGTACGAAATTTTTAAAATTATCGTCCTTAGCCGCAAAATCGGTCTCGCAATTGACCTCGACCATAACACCCAGACCGTTCTCAACTTTAAACCCAATAGTCCCGTCAGCAGCTGTTCGACCGGCTTTTTTCGCCGCTTTCATACCACTGGACTTGCGCAGGTTTTCAATCGCCAATTCCGCGTCGCCGTCCGCTTCGACCAAGGCTTTTTTACAATCCATCATACCAAGACCGGTACGCTCTCTTAAATCTTTGACCATCGATGCTGTGATTGCAGCCATCTTTTCACCTCATTCTTAAATGTCTTAGTCTGGTCTGCGCGAACCCTCCGGAATGACCGAAAGCAGTTGTTCGCAAGACGTTTACTTGCATGAACACGCAAAGGGTTGAGCCAATATCGATCGGCGCAAGCGCCGATCGACTCGTCAGTTAGACTTTTGGCACTTCTTCACTGGCAGCTTCAACCGCTGCTGGCTCGGCTACAGCTGGCTCAGCGGCTGGCTCAACAGCAGCAACTTCAACAGCGGCAGCTTCTACGACAACTGGCTCGGCTGCTGGCGCACTCACTTCGGCGAACTCTTCGACCTTAGTGGGACCCTGAAACTGCTCAACGCCCTCGATTGCCGCGTCGGCGATCGCTTGGACAAACATCCGTACGGAACGAATCGCGTCATCGTTACCGGGAATCACATAATCCACCCCATCAGGGTTGCTGTTGGTATCTACGATACCGACAACGGGGATACCCAGCTTGTTGGCTTCTGTAATGGCAATCCGCTCATGGTCAACATCAACCACAAAAATGATATCGGGCAATCCACCCATGTCCTTAATACCACCAAGGCTGATTTCAAGCTTGTCCAGATCACGCTTGCGAGATAGCGCTTCTTTCTTAGTCAGCTTCTCGAATGTGCCATCACCGGCCTGAATTTCGAGATCATGGAGACGCTTGATTGACTGTCGAATCGTCTTGAAGTTAGTCAACATACCGCCTAACCAGCGCTTGTCGACGTACGGCATGCCACATCGCTCGGCCTGCTCTTTGATAATCTTACTAGCGCTGCGCTTGGTGCCAACAAACAACACCTTATTGCGCTTTGAGGTTGTGTTGCGGACATAAGTCATGGCTTGGTTCAACGCGGGAACGGTTTGCTCCAGGTTGATGATATGGATGTTGTTCCGGGCACCGAAGATATACTCGCGCATCTTGGGGTTCCAGTAACGGGTTTGGTGACCGAAGTGAGCGCCGGCCTCCAGCAGTTCACGCATGGATACGTTTGACATAATTACCTCATTGTAGTTCGGGTTAAGCCTCCACATACCCCATAGTCCAACTTATCGATCCGGATTATACATCCGTATGTCAAGCACCCGAACTATGTGACGGTACATGTGAGAATTTTTAGTTTAAGTTCTTGGTTAATTCACACTACGACCCGTTACCCGGGCCGGCGCGCTTTATACCATATTTCCGCCACAAAGCCAATCAGGGGGCCGTTTTAGTCCAAAAAACATCACTGGAATCTCTCCCCAATGCAGCTACCGGCGGGCCGCAGAGGCAAAGGCAAGGCAGGGCAAGCATTCAGACGGCGAGGAGGCTCATTAACTCGACAATGATTGGAATGGGCGCTGACACAGTCAGGGTCGAAATAGCCCTTAATCAGAGCTTCACGAATCTGTTATAGTGCGTCCTTATTGTCACTCAGGCTCGCAAGACGACGATTCGCTACTGCCGGCTGCGACTGACCACACGATCCCAAATACTGACTCGGACACTCTACGTTTTATGCCTATTAATCTAAAAACGCCCGAAGAAATCATCAAGATGCGTACTGTCGGCGCACTCGCGGCCGAACAACTCGAGATGATCGAAGCCCATATTAAGCCTGGGGTCTCCACCGGTGACTTGAACCGCATCTGCCATGACTACACGGTCAACGTGCAACACGCGATACCGGCACCGTTGAATTATCGAGGATTCCCCAAGTCAATCTGCACATCGGTCAATCATGTGGTCTGCCATGGTATTCCCTCAGATGACAAAATCCTTAAGAACGGCGATATCATTAATATTGATGTGACGCTGCTGAAAGATGCCTATCACGGCGATACCAGCAAAACATTTATCGTGGGCAAAGGCAGCGTTTTGGCCGAACGACTCATCCAGGTCACCCAGGAGTGCCTCTATAAGGGTATCGCTCAGGTCAAACCCGGCGCTCATCTGGGCGATATCGGCCATGTGATTCAGGTCCACGCGGAACGCAATCGCTTTTCGGTGGTTCGAGAGTATTGCGGCCACGGCATTGGCACAATTTTTCATGACGAACCCCAAGTCTTGCACTATGGACGGGCCGGCACCGGTATTGTGCTCGAGGCCGGCATGACATTTACGATTGAACCCATGATCAATGCTGGCAAGGCGGCAGTTAAACTGCTCCCCGATGACTGGACAGTTGTCACTAAGGATCACAAACTGACCGCCCAGTTCGAACATACCATTCTGGTGACCGACACCGGCTATGAGATATTGACTTACCGCGGCGACGAGACTATCGAGCGGCTGGGTTCATCGAGCTAGTGCCAGCCGTCGACGTATTGATTGAGCAGCTTGGCACCGACCTGGAAGGCACGAAGCGCGCCATACCACTGTTTAAACAGGCTCTGCAAGACTGCAACGCTGATCTCGCCAAACGCTTTTATGCCCATGAGGATATCGAACGCCTCGTTCACGATCGGGCGCGCTTCATGGACCAACTGTTGCACCTCGCCTGGCATCGCTTTGACTGGCATGAAAATCTTTCAAGCTGGCGTAAAAACAGAGTCTCCCTGGTGGCAGTTGGTGGCTATGGACGAGGCGAGCTCCACCCGCACTCTGACATCGACCTGTTGATACTGCTCGAGCGTGGCAACTATGCAAATCACGCAAGTAATATTCAAAGCTTCCTGACCTTACTGTGGGACATTGGCCTGGAAGTCGGCCATAGCGTGCGCTCCATCAGTGAATGTCAAAGCCAGGCAGCCCGTGACGTCACGATCATCACGGCACTGATGGAGGCCAGGACTATCGTTGGTGACGATTCACTGCGAGAAAAGATGTTCCATGCCATTCGCGCTGAGAAAATCTGGCCACCGAAAAAATTCTATGCCGCTAAACGCGCCGAGCAAGAAGAGCGTCATCGAAAGTCAGAACATACTGAATACAGCCTTGAGCCGAATGTTAAGACTTCTCCCGGCGGTCTCCGCGACATCCACACGGTGATGTGGATAGCCAAGCGCAAATACGGTGCTGTGACATTTGCCGATCTGGTGGAGCGCCAATTTCTGACTCAAGCTGAGAGTGAGATTCTGACCAGCGGCCGCCAGCTACTCTGGAAGATCCGCTACGGACTGCACCTGATTGCCGGCCGGATGGATGACAGATTATTGTTCGACTACCAGCGCCAACTCGCTGAAATCCTCGGGTATGAAGACAAAGACCAACTCGCCGTCGAACAATTCATGCAGACCTACTACCGGGCTGCGATGGAGATCAGAGCCACCAACGAGCTTTTATTGCAACACTTTGATGAGGAGATCGTTCGCTCGAAGGAGCGCGCGAGAATCACCAAGGTCAATGAGCGCTTTCAAATCTTTAACAACCACATCGAAGTCACTCATGAGGCGGTGTTTGCCGAAGAACCCGCCGCCCTGATGGAAATGTTCGTCATCACCGCCAATGATGCGAGTATCAAGGGCGTGCGGGCCTCTACCATACGCCTGTTGACCAGCAACCTGTTCCGTATTGATGATGCATTTCGTCAGGACCCAAAGGTCACTCGACTGTTTCTTGATCTGCTGCGGTCCTCTGAGCATCTGTTCACACAACTGCGGCGTATGGAGCGGTACGGCATTTTAGGGGCCTACCTGCCAGAATTTGGCCGCGTCATTGGCCTGATGCAATTCGATCTGTTTCACGTCTACACCGTCGATGCCCATACATTGCAGGTCGTGCGGAACATGCGTCGTTTCCGCTACAAAAACCAGGAGCAGATGTTTCCAATCGCCGCCCACATTCACCCGCGCCTGCCAAAAATCGAACTGTTGTACATCGCCGGCCTGTATCACGACATCGCCAAGGGTCGAGGCGGAGATCACTCTGAACTGGGCGTTCAGGTCGCAACAAGCTTCTGCGAGCGCCATGGGCTTAGCACTTGGGATACCAACCTTGTTTGCTGGCTCGTCAAAAACCACCTGACCATGTCCACCACCGCCCAGCGCAAGGATATCTCTGACCCTGAAGTTATTCAGGAATTTGCGCTACTGGTGCAAGATCAAGTTCGACTCGATTATCTCTACGCTCTGACTGTGGCAGACATTAACGCCACCAACTCGACTTTGTGGAACAGCTGGCGTGCATCGTTGATGCGCCAACTCTACAACGACACTAAACGAACCCTGAGGCTGGGGCCCGAAAATCAAGTGGATCGCAAAGAATACATCAATGAAACGCAGAACAATGCGATCGAGCGTCTACAGGAACACGGCCTGAGCCGGGAAACTATTTTGTCTATATGGGGCGGCGTTGACGACGACTACTTTGTCCGCGAATCAGTCAGCGATATTGCTTGGCACACGCTCGCCATAAGTCAACATGATCCGGCCAGTGGTCCACTGATCTTGATTCGCAATGATGACAAAGACCGTCTGGAAGAAGGCGCAACCCATATCTTTATCCACGGCCCGGCGCACCAGTCTTTATTTGTTGCCTCGGTCACGGCCTTCGAAAAACTTGGCCTGAATATCGTCGATGCTCGAATCGCGGCTTCCAAAGAGGGTCAAATTTTCGACACTTTCGTGGTGCTTGACGAACACGGCAGAGCGGTCAGCGAGCAAAAAAATCAACTCGAAAAAATCAAAAAAACTTTGCGCGAACATCTACTGCAGCAAAAGGAATTTAGGCCCAACACTAACCGTCGGACCCCGCGACTGTTAAAGCAGTTCTCATTGAAAACTCAGGTAAATATCAGCCACGACGAAAGCAATAACCAAACGATTCTCGAAGTTGTCGCCCCCGACAGACTCGGGCTGCTATCCATTATTGCCAACATTTTCGTCGAGCTGAACATCACTCTCAACAGCGCTAAAATCACCACCCTCGGCGAGCGAGTCGAAGATATTTTCTTTATTGCAGACAGACAAAATAAGGCGATCATTGACCCCGCAGCATGCAACATATTACAACAACGAATCTGCGAAGAACTGGATCACCATATCCAGCAGGCGACACCATGAATAAACAGCTCGAACTACTCAAGCCCTACCCCTTTGAACGACTCAACCACTTACTCGCCGAAATTACTCCTGCGCCGGAGTATCCGTTTATCGCTCTGTCGCTGGGAGAACCCAAACATCCAGCGCCCGACTTCATTATCGCCAAATACCTCGAGCAGACTGGTGCTGTCCAGGGCCTTGGAACCTACCCGCCGACCCGGGGCATACCTGAACTGCGAGCATCCATAGCAAAATTCGTTAATCGGCGCTTTAACCTGGCTGCGAGCCCAATCGACCCTGACACCCAGGTCTTGCCCGTTACTGGCAGCCGTGAAGCTTTGTTCGCCATTGCGCAAACCGTGATCGACAGCCGCGCAGAGAGCTGCACGCTGATGCCCAATCCTTTTTATCAGATCTACGAAGGTGCCGCTCTGCTCGCTGGCAGCACACCAGTATATGTACCCTGTACTGCAGCGACTGACTATTTACCGGACTTCTCCGTTGTCACTGCAGCGCAATGGCAAAAATGTTCTTTACTCTATTTATGTACACCGGGGAATCCAACTGGCGCTGTCGCCTCTATTGAGGATATGCAGTCCTTGATCCGGCTCTCTGATGAATATGATTTCGTGATAGCGTCAGACGAATGCTACTCGGAAATTTACGCTGACGAACTGGCACCACCATCCGGATTACTAGAGGCCGCCTGTGCTATGGGCCGGCACGACTATAAAAACTGCATTGCCTTCAATAGCCTGTCGAAACGCTCCAACCTGCCTGGGCTGCGGTCAGGCTACGCCTGTGGTGATGCTGAACTGATTCGCGCGTTTTTGTTGTACCGCACGTACCACGGCTCGGCCATGTCAGTCCATCATCAAAGGGTGAGTATCGCGGCATGGGATGACGAACAACACGTCATCAACAATCGAGCTAGCTATCGGCAGAAGTATGCTGCAGTGGGCGAGATACTGAAGGACTACTGGCCCATGACGCAACCGACCGCCAGTTTCTATTTGTGGCCACAGACCCCGGTCAACGATGAGCAGTTCGCCCAACGGTTGATGGCCCGCGCCAACATCAAGGTGTTACCGGGTAGCTACCTATCACGGGTCGTAGAGGGCGCTAACCCTGGTCAGGATCGAGTCAGACTGGCCCTGGTTGCGACGTTGGATGAATGTGTAGACGCTGCCGGCAGACTGCGAAGCTTCATGCAGCACCGAAAATACCTATAGCAATATCAGGCGCTGCATCAGGTAATACATAAGGAGATACAGCACACGTTAGTCTCACCAAGATTGGCAGCGAGCAGATCGACAATTTCACATCAACTGGCCCATGACGACGACAGTCTCATGGGCGAGATCGAACTTACTATCAGCGTCACAGGATACTATTATGCGCACAGATTTTTTCAGTTATGCCATCGGCATCGGCACCCAGAACCGCAAAGGTGAATGGTTAGAGGTTTACTATCCGAAGCCCGTTTTCAAACCTGCCCAAACAGAGATTGAGGCGATGGCTGGCGTTCTCGGCTATGCCGGCGGCAATACCACCATTGACCTGCCACTAGGGCTGCTGCCAAAAATTCGACCACTGCTATCCGCTGATCAGCAGGCTGTTGTCGACAGCTTAACGAATGCAGTGCGGCCGCTAGTCATCACGCTGATCGAGGAAGATACAGCCCTGACCTCCACGCCGGAGGCTTACTTGAAATTACATCTACTATCCCATCGTCATGTTCAGCCGAACGAAATCAACCTCACCGGCGTCTTTGCTCAATTGCCGACTATTGCCTGGACCAATCTCGGCGCCATCGATCCCGAGGAGCTCGCCGAAGCCCAGACCCTAGCGAGGGTTCGGGGCGAACAGCTAGAGGTTTCTGCAGTCGACAAGTTCCCGAAGATGACCAACTATGTGGTACCCAGCGGTGTGCGCATATCCCATTCAGCACGGGTTAGACTGGGCGCTTATCTGGGTGAAGGCACAACCGTCATGCATGAGGGTTTTATCAACTTCAATGCCGGCACAGAAGGCCCCAATATGGTCGAGGGTCGATTGTCACAGGGCGTGGTGATGCATGCTGGTAGCGACCTGGGTGGCGGCGCCAGCACTATGGGCACACTTTCAGGCGGCGGTAAACTGATTCTGTCTATCGGTCGAGATTGCTTGATCGGCGCCAATGCCGGTACCGGCATACCCCTCGGCGATCGCTGTATTATCGAGGCAGGCCTGTACATTACTGCTGGCACACAGGTCCAGGTCTTGGACGAAAACAAAAAGCCCGTTCAAACGGTCAAGGCCAGAGATCTCGCGGGACAGTCGGACATGCTGTTTATTCGCAATTCCCTCACCGGCGCTGTGGAATGTCGAACTAACAGTAAGGCCATTCAATTGAATCCGGCTCTGCATACCCATAACTAGTTCAGGTAGATAGTACTGATGAGCACTGAATATGATCCCGCCCGCCTCGACGCTGAGACTCTGGCACTAGCACAGCAATTGATTTGTGCTGAATCGGTTTCGCCTGACGACGCCGGTTGTCAGGTGCTGATGGCTGAATATCTCAGCGCGCTCGGTTTTCGCATCGAATCCATGCCCTTCGGCGACGTGGATAACCTGTGGGCACTACACGGCGATGGCACCCCGCTGTTTGTCTTCGCAGGCCACACCGATGTTGTGCCACCCGGGCCCCTCGATGACTGGCACACCCCGCCCTTCGCGCCAACCATCAAAGACGGCTTACTCTTCGGCCGCGGCGCAGCTGATATGAAAGGCTCATTAGCCGCCATGCTCACAGCCTGTCGGCGCTTTCTGGCTGCGCACGCTGATCACCCCGGCACTATCGGGTTCTTGATCACCAGCGACGAGGAAGCTGCGGCGCTGAATGGTACGCGCCGCGTGATCGAGGAGCTGCAAAGCCGCGGCACCCATATCGACTGGTGTCTGGTGGGCGAGCCTTCCAGCAATCTCGTCCTCGGTGATGTGGTTCGCTGTGGCAGACGGGGTTCTCTCAACGCGCAATTGTCCATCAAGGGGGTCCAGGGCCATGTGGCCTATCCCACCGAGGCACTGAATCCCATTCACTCGGCCTTGCCGGCGCTGGCGAAACTGGTGGATATCGAATGGGATGCCGGCAATGACGCTTTTCCCCCTACGTCTTTGCAGATTTCGAATATTCATAGCGGCACTGGCGCCAACAATGTGATTCCTGGAGAGATGCAACTGCTGCTGAATTTTCGGTTTTCGACGGCCTCTAGTGAAGCGTCTCTACGACAGCGCACAGAGACCCTGTTACAGGACCATGGCGTTGATTATGAGATCAACTGGTCTCTGTCTGGGCTACCCTTTTTAACCAGCGGTGGCGAGCTGATTCCAGCCGTACAACAAGTGCTCGCGGCTCGCCTTGGCATCGTCACCGAACTCTCCACCTCCGGCGGTACATCCGACGGCCGGTTCATTGCGCCGACAGGGACACAGGTCGTCGAATTGGGCCCACGGAACAATACGATCCACAAAATTAACGAGTGCGTGGCGACCGCTGACCTCATTGAGTTGTCACATATTTACAGCGACATTCTCGAGCAGCTTCTGGTCGAAGAAACACGATGAGCGACGCCATTGAAGCCTTCCCCGATATCGAAATTTATATTAAACGACCTGACCTAGCCGACCTGCAAGCCTGGCTGAATAGTCTCATGGGACCCATCACGAGCGCGACCAGAGGCACCACGACCAACATCACGTTGGCTAATGGCCAATCTTGCGTGATCGTTGAGAACGCCGTTAAAGGTGGATATACCTCAGTCTGGTTCAAGTCCGACCAAACTCCATGGGCAACTGACCGCGATTGCGCCCTGGCCGCGTGGCAGGCATTGGGCTTGGAGACTCGCTGCAGCAATGGCGGCTGGGACGGTAACGATGAGCAGGGCTGGCGTCGATTTACGGCTGCCGGCGAAACCATCGTTAACTGGTTCGTTTGATGCGCAGAAGCCTACTCTATACCAGCATCGGTCTCGTCGCATTCCTCGGATTCCTGATCACGTATCTACCTGCCAGCCTTGTCTGGGCACAGTTTAAGGATAAAACCGCTGAGGTTTTGCCGGCTCTGAGCCTATTGAACATTGAAGGCAGCCTGTGGCATGGACAAGCCGACTTGCGCGTTGGCGATTTCACCCCCAGTCGGGTTACTTGGCAACTGGCAAGCCACCGCTTGTTAGCGGGCGGTCTACCTTTGCAAATCACTGCGACGGGCAGCGGACACAAGCTGGCGACACTAATCACCCTCGAACCCTCCAGTATGGTCATAGAGGATCTCAGCGGCACCTTGCAGCCTGACTATCTGAATCAGCTGGGCGCGCGCTTTGGCCTCTCGACCAGCGGCGCTGTGACCCTCGAAAATATCCAACTCGGCGTCAATCAGACCTGGCTCAGCACGGCCACTGGTCGACTGAATTGGGCCGGTGGCCAGTTCATATTCCCCGATCCTAGAGGTATAGGATTGGTTAACTTACCGCCCTTACGGGGCCACATCAGCCTGCAGGAGAAGGCTTTCAGTCTCGATGTGACTCAGCAAAATAACGGCCTGGATGCCCAGTTAGTCAGCCTGCTGCTCAAGCCAGACGGCTGGGTGACGGTTGCTATAAAGGCCAGATTGTTTAAGCTTGCCCAACTACCCTGGCCGTCCAGTGACAGCCTCGATGACACCGCACTGGCTCTGGAGGAAAAGTTATTTTAAACCACTTCCCACAGCGCCCCTTGGAGCACTGACTTGGATTCAATCCTGGCTTTCTATAGGCAGTACCGGCGACAACTGGCCACGTCTATCGGTGTTGTGATGGCGATGGTCATCGGTCTGAGCTTGGCCAATGGCATCTTGTTCGCGCTGGAGCACTGGGATGACAGGGCTCCTGCGAGCATCATCGCGCCCGTTGGGACCGCTGTTAAAAGCCCCCGCAAGCCCGCTGACAGCATTGCCAGACTCAACCTATTTGGCACCGTCCAACAGTCAAGCGATGTGATCGCCGCAGACGCACCAGAAACCCGGTTAAATCTGGAATTACAAGGCATTTTTATTGCTACGGAGACAGCGGATTCAACCGCCATCGTCGCGGAGCGCGGCAAAGACGGTGAACTCTTCAGCATTGGCGATCGGCTCCCTGGCAATGCCGTACTCGAGGCTGTGTTGACTGACCACATCCTCCTTAAACGCGGCGGTCAAATCGAGAAACTGATGTTCTCCGATAGCAACATACGCCAGCAATTCGGTGCCAACGAGGCAGCATCTCCAGAACCCGTGGCAACACTCAATAACCCAGCGTCCAGACTCAGCCAAATCAGGCAGCGGATTGCTGATCGGCAGCGCACTACGCGCACCCCAGTTGTCCAACCCGGCGCTAACCTGAAAAATTTTGTTAATGAATACCGCGACAGACTAGAATCAGATCCAGCCGGTCTGTTGAGCGAGTTGGGTGTCAGCGCCGTCAGTGAAGGCGAGGCTAGCGGCTATCGTATCAGCGATGAATTGCCATCCCAGAAAATGCTGCAGGCCGGGCTTCAGGAAGGTGACATGATTCTGTCAGTCAACGGCACACCTGTGGGCGATGTTCGCAGCGATAGTGCACTAATCGACCAGGCCATGGAGCAACGTCGAGTTCGGGTTGAGATCCAGCGAGACGACCGACGATTTTTCCTCACGGTACCCATTCCAGAGCAGTAGACCCGCACGCGGCTTGAATACTAAGTTGCCCATGCCACTGATGATCATTGGGTTATCCGGGGAATTACAGTAACATTCGCTTTTTCAAGGGATTTCACCAGACTATGCTGTCAATGGGACACAGACTCATCCTCAGGATAACGCTCGTCAGCACCTCGCTACTATTGTTGCTAGTCATGTCGCTGCCGGCAGCAAGCCAAGATAACTGGAAAATCAATCTGAAAAATGCCGATATCCGTGAGTTTGTGACTCAGGTATCCGCCATCACCGGCAAGAGTTTCATTATCGATCCCCGTGTTAAAGGCAATGTTACTGTCATTTCCAATACCTCCATGGATACACCCGCCGTCTATGAATTGTTTCTGGCGGTCCTGCGGGTCCATGGATTTGCAGCAGTCCCTTCCGGCCAAGTGGTTCGTATCGTTCAGCAGGTCCTCGCCAAGCAGAGTAGTAACCCCCAGGATTTTTCCACTGAGAATCCAGGCGAAGAGTTAGTGACCCAGGTGCTAAGCGTTAAAAATACTGATTCGAATGAACTGGTTAAGATTCTCCGACCTTTAATACCCCAGTATGGTCACATCGCTGGTCTGTCAGAGCCAAACGCCCTGATCATCAGTGATCATGCAGAAAACATCGCTCGACTGACGGAGATTATCAATCGAATTGACATCGCCGACAATTCAACTACGCGCATTATCCAGCTCCAGAATGCCTGGATCGAAGACGTCGTCAGCCTGCTAGAACAACTGGCACCCGAACAGATGGGCAAAGGCGCCAAGGGACCTAACCGCGTGACGGTCGTCGCCAGCGAACGAACCAACAGTTTGATTATCAAGGGTGAACCAGAGACCCTGGATAAGGTGGTCAGGCTGGTCAGCGAACTAGACGTCCCCGCAAATCGTGGCGGTACCATTCAGGTGGTCCGGCTGGCTCACTCTGATGCGGTCCAACTCGCAGAAATTCTCAAAAACCTGGTAGCTGATAAAAGTCAGAATGACTCGGCGAGCCAGGCTATTGCCACCAGCATTCAGGCCGACGAATCCCTCAATGCCCTGGTTATCCGTGCCGACCCGGCGACCATGGCAGAGCTGAAAGAGATCATCGCGCGTTTAGATATTCGCCGCCTCCAGGTGCTGATAGAGGCGGCGATCGTCGAGGTCACCTCTGATTTTACTCGCACCCTTGGCACAGAACTGGCGGTAGGAGATGTTTCTGGCAGCGCTTTGCCCATCGGCTTGACCGCACCATCAGGCACACTGGCGAACGTTTTGGCAAACCTTGCAGCGGGTGATGGTCAATTATCTAGCGTCCCTGATCTGGGCAGTACACCCCTGCTTGCTGCGGCTAAAAGCAGCAGTGGGGTTAACTTCGGTATCATCGTTCGCGCACTGTCAGCGAACTCTGACGTCAACCTGTTGTCCACTCCCAGCATCACCACCATGGACAATGAACAGGCTAAAATCGTCGTCGGTCAGAACGTGCCTTTTCGTACGGGCTCAACAACGAGCGGTAGCAATGGCGCGAGTAACCCCTTTACAACGATTCAACGAGAGGATGTGGGCTTGACCCTGGAAGTGACGCCTCATATCCATGACGGCAACCTCGTTCGCCTCGAGATCCATCAGGAGGTTTCGGAAGTCGACAAGACCAGCCTAGCTTCCATCGGCAGTGATGGCAGCGCCGACTTAATCACTAACAAGCGCACCATCGACACGACAGTGTTGGCCGACGACCGTGAAGTCATCATCTTAGGTGGGCTCATTCGAGACAAAATTACTGACGTCAGCTCTGGGGTGCCGTTACTCAAAGATATTCCGATCCTGGGCCGCTTATTCAAGAGCAGCAACAAGATTCGAGAGAAGCAGAATCTACTAGTGTTCCTGAGACCCACGGTGCTCGCCACCAAAGAAGACGTCAAGGACATGAGCAAACGCAAGTATTCCGGCATCTGGGAAGTACAGATTGAGGGACGAGATCCGTTAGATGCAATTTCGGATCTGTTCGATGGCAAGCGTTAATCACGAGACTCCCAGCGCATCGCTGACCACCCGGCTCAAGGCTGGTCAGTTTCATGTTTTACAAAAACTGCTATTCAGCTGGATCAAGCCAACGATTCTCGGCTGCGATGCGACTAGTCTTGGGATCACTAGCCTCGATGACGTTTGTTACGTCCTGCCGTACCGGTCTATCGCCGACCTACTGGTCATCGACAAGGCGTGCGCAGCCGCCGGGCTGCCAAGACCCTCAGACCCGCTCGGCCAAGCTCAACAGAGTGGTGCATTCGTCTTCCTCGGCCAGCCTGAAGGTGCACTGGGCCGCAAAACTCAACGGCAGTATGCGGGCCGAGTAACAAAATTATTAGCGCAACAGACTGCGCAATCCCGCCCCATCAAACTGATCCCAGTATCACTCTTCTGGGGGCATCAGCCGGACCGCGAGGGATCTTGGTTTAAACACCTGTTTTCTGAGAATTGGACCGTCACCAGCCGCCTCAAAAAACTCTTAGCCATCATCTTTCATTCAAAACATATCCTGGTCCAATTCAGTCAAGCGATTGATCTCAGTGAGCTGACGACAGATTCTGCTGCTGATGAGAAGCATGAACGGAAGCTGCTGCGGCTGCTGCGAGTCCGCTTTAATCAGCAGAAGCAGGCGATCCTGGGCCCAGACATTTCTCATCGTCGAACGTTGATTCAGTCTATGTTGAGCAGTGAAGCCGTTCGCGCTGCGATCGAAAAAGAGGCTCGGCACAAGCGTGGCGCTGTCAGCAAAGTGGAAAAGAAAGCACTGATGTATGCCAATGAAATTGCTTCTCACCAGTCCTACCGAGTTATCCGCTTCTTCCACGGCATCCTAACCTGGCTTTGGAACAAGCTTTATGACGGGGTGGACATCAACAACATCAACCAGGTTAAAGAACTGGCCAGGAACCATGAAATTGTCTATGTGCCCTGCCACCGCAGTCACATCGATTATTTACTGCTGTCCTATGTCCTTTACCATAACGGTCTGAGTCCACCACATATCGCGGCCGGCAAAAACCTCAACATGCCAATTGTGGGGCCTTTACTGAGACGAGCTGGTGCGTTTTTCATGCGCCGATCATTCCAAGGCGACGCACTCTACAAGGCGGTGTTCGATGAATACCTGCACTTGATGTTTACCCGTGGCTACTCGGTTGAATATTTCATAGAAGGCAGTCGGAGTCGAACCGGACGTTCTCTACCACCTCGCACGGGCATGTTAAGTATGACTATGCGCAGCTTTCAACGCGATGCTTCAAAGCCGATCTGTTTTATGCCCGTCTACTTCGGCTATGAAAAAATCCTTGAAGATGCGACCTACCTCGACGAACTATCCGGCGCTGCAAAAAAAGAAGAGTCCATTCTGGATATTTTCAAGGTCCTGGGGTCACTAAAGAATGTTTTCGGCAAAGTCACCGTGAATTTCGGCGAACCCGTCCATCTTCAGGCTTTTTTTGACCAGCACCTCGCTAACTGGCAACAAGTCGACGCCGTTGATTCTGCTGATTTCGCCAGGACCTGCAGCTTACTGGCGAATCAACTGTCTCAAGCCATCAATGCTGCGGCCGCTATCAATCCCGTCAACCTAGTGGCCACTATTTTGCTCTCTACCCCTCGGCAAAATATCGAAGAGACTCGCCTCGCCAGCCATGTCAACACCCTCATCAAGGTCGCGCAAGGCATGGTGCCTGGTCCCTATCTCTCGATCACGGACTTATCCGCCAATGCAATTATCGATGAGGCCGTCGCAGTCACCGGTATTCTGCGGACCCAAGAATCTTTTGGCAGCGTCTTGAGTGCGCCGTCACCCTTACCGATACTGCTGAGCTACTATCGGAACAACACGATTCACGTATTCGCGCTGCCTGCACTCATCGCCCGCTTGATCCAAAAGGGTTACTGTCTGGATGATTTGCATACCACTTGCCAGACACTCTACCCCTGTTTACGAGCAGAGTTCTTCCTACCCTGGGATGAGTCTGAGCTGCCAGTTGTTATCAGTCGCATCGTCGACGTTCTGGCGAGCACTCAGCTAGTTCATAAAGACGGCAACCAACTGATCTGTCCCGAGGTGACCAGTGACGCGTATGCAAACCTTATGGATCTCGGTAGTATCATCGACCCGACCCTGCAACGCTTCTTTATTGTCAGCGAGTTACTCGAGCATGGAAGCCATTTAACATTGCGAGAAGTGGAATCTATCGCGGGAACTATTGGGCACCAACTGTCGGTATTTTATGGTATTAACGCACCTGAGTTTTTCGACAAGTCATTATTTTCAACTTTAATCGCGACCTTAAAGGCCAGGCAAATTATCGGTTATCAACAGCAGCAATTGAGTCTGTACCCAGAATTTAAACTGTTCAGACAAACCGTACAGCGAAATCTTGAAGAGGACATCAAGATGAACGTTCTCCAGCTAGTCCGCCGACACCTGACTCAACCCCTTGCCGACGCTCAACCCGCCGTCTGACCTGTAGCATTAATGAGCTGCAGGGATTTGCAGGTAGATATCAAACCGACTGGCCTTAGCCTTGAGCTGATAGTCTGGCACCATACCTTGACTGTCACCGCCTACCAGCGGTCGTTTGACCACGACCCGGCGACTGTTAGTCGCTAACGCAGCTGCCAGCAGATCGGCGACATGGCCATCATCACCCAGGAATTTTTGCAGTAACTGCATTCCCCCTTTGACCGCCGCCGACTTTTGTCGATGCGGAAACATTTGGTCAATATAGATCGTGTCTGCAGGCTGCTTTAAACGCCCCAACCATTCGATGGCATCCGTTTGAACCAACGCCATCCTGGTGACAATCGACTGCGTTTCCGGCTCCTCAAGCCCTCTAGAGAGGCCGTCAGCAAGCAGCAGGGCCAACACCGGCGAACGTTCGAGCAACGTCACTGTGCAGCCGCTGGCAGCCATCAGGAACGCATCAACGCCTAAGCCCGCGGTACAGTCGATCACCTGCTGTCCAGGCTTGGCTGATATGGCCTTAAGCAACAATTCTTTCTTGCCTCCGTGGTTACGCCGATACTGCAGAGCGCCCGCATTAAAATCGATCAATAGCGGCTTTTGCAGACTCGTCTGGTCCTGCAGCTGATAGCCGGTAGGTCCGTGAATTAATTGAAATCGTGACATAGAGCGGGGAACCATGCATCAATTGTGGCCATTAACATCGCTTCAACACCTTATATCTGGCAAATTGTCGTGTCATTCATCGCGTCAATTGCCAGGTAGCTGGTTGTCAAAAATGGAGCATGCGGTTGGTACTATCTGGTTCGATTATCCACAACGGCGGCAACCACCATAGGGTTATTTCGTTCCCGAACCTGGTTTGTTAGCCACCTGCTCCCGCAGGTATTCGGGTGTCGCCAACATGGGATTGATGGCATCACCGGATTCATAGCCCAAAATTCCAAGATCGAGCAGATCATGGGCCAGTGGGAAGACCTCAAGCTGAACATCGGCCATCTTCACGCACAAGGCGGCTTCCATGGTCTCTCGCAATTGCCACGCACTACCAATTCCGACCCAGCCTCCAGCGGCTAACTCAGGTACTTGTGCCGCTTCAAATATGGTATCTGCCAAGACCGGCTTAACGAAACCTTGCTTGGCTTCGTAGGCGCCGAAAAACACCTCTGTCAGGCGCGCTGTCTGAGCAACAACGATCTGTTCATCGCCAAACATGCGATACCGACCCTGAGCACAGCAAGCCAGGGTCGAGATCCCCACAACAGGAATGCCGACGCCATAAGCTAAGCCCTGAACCACGCCCAAGGCAATACGCAATCCAGTAAAGGATCCAGGTCCCTTGCCATAGACGATCAAATCCAGCGCGCGCAAATCTATAGCCGTCTCTGCTAACAGACCCGAGATCAACGGTAATATTTCCCGACTGTGATTACGACCCAATTGTGTAGTCTGTTCAACGGTCTCACCATCAATCCGCAGCCCTAAACTGCAGGCTGTGGTTGAAGTTTCTATCGCCAATACTTTCATTCGTGTAAGTTTTCCAAATAGTTAACGGCTTGCTCTGAGCTCTCGAGCCATTCCATTTCAGGCAGACTGTTCAAGAACAGCTTACCGTAGCGGCGAGTGTTGACACGGGGATCTCCGAGCACAAACAGGCCCTTGTCAGACTCCTGGCGAATCAAACGACCAAACCCTTGTTTGAGCGCTATTGCAGCCTCAGGAACAGCATGATCAAAAAAGGCATTACCACCAGCCGCAATCACTGCTTTGAACTGGGCAGCCGTCATTGGATCTTCCGGACTGGAGAAGGGTAATTTATCAATAATCAAACATCTAAGGTCGGCACCTCTAACATCTACTCCCTCCCAGAAACTGTTGGTCGCCAGCAAGGTACAGCCCGGCGTTTGACGAAACTGAGCCAATAATTTTGGCTTTGCCATACTGCCTTGAACCAGAATCGGTAGGTCAACGTGCGCCTCAAAGATATCTCGGGCAATTCGCAAGGCTCTATAGCTCGTAAACAAGAAAAAAGTACGCCCATTATGACTACGAATAAGTGGCATACAATAGTGGACTAGTAAACGCGTATGCCGATCCGTACCTGGCAAAGGCAAATCCTGCGGAATGTGCGCCTTCACCTGCTTGACGAAACAGAACGGGCTTTCAAAGATTCGCTCTTGGATATCAACGAGTCCCAGGTAGCGCTTAAAGTGGGTGAACTCATTGGCAACGGACAACGTCGCCGAGGTTAACACCCAACTTTTGTCACTGGCAAACTCCGCTTCCAACAGAGTCGCAATTGAAATAGGCGACAGATGTAATGTAAAACCCTGGGTCTGACGTTCTAGCCAGTGGATATTATCATCGTCGGTACCCGCCTCCGTCAGTAATGCCAGGTAATCAGCCAGACGTAAGGCTCTGGAGTAACAATGAGCAAACGAGCTGCTACGCACTGCAGCGGGCGCTAAAGATGCAATCAATTGGCCCAAGGCAAGGTCCACCTCGTCGATCCGTAGCGCGATCGCCGGCTCACCCAGTAATTGATCGAGCTCCGACTCAATTGGGGCCTTATCAAATTCTGCGATCAAGTGTCGAACTACTGCATCGAGATTTTCGCTTGCCAACTGCAGCGCTATATCATCATTTCCGAAATTCAATAACTCCATCCGTATGTCTCGACAGAGTGCTACCAGTTGCTGACTACTCAACCGCTCACCAAAGAACCGCCGTGCAACATCAATGATCTGATGCGCCTCATCAACCACAACCGTACCTACTTCGGGTAAAAGTGAGCCAAAACCTTCTTCCTTCAACGCCATATCCGCAAATAAGAGATGGTGATTGACCACCACCAGGTCAGCTTCCTGAGCCCGAGCTCGTGCATGATGCAATGGACATTCGCTCACTTTAGGACAGTCACCACCCAGACAATTATCCGCTGTTGCCGTAATCAGCGATCCGATTGAGGCTCCTTGTAGGTCAGCGAGCTCCGTCAAATCGCCTGTCGTCGTTTGCTGCCACCATTCCCGCACAGCGATCAGTTCAGGCAGTAACCGCGAATCATTGTCTTTGCGAATCATTGAAATGCTATTTTCCAGACGCTGAGGACACAAATAGTTATTACGACCTTTCAACAACGCGACTTTTATTGGCCAATCCAAAGTTGCTACGATCAACGGAATATCGTGATGGAACAATTGGTCCTGAAGCGTTTTACTCCCGGTGGAAACAATCGCACGTTCGCGGGCTTGCAGCACCGGCAGCAAATAAGCAAATGTCTTTCCCGTACCCGTACCGGCTTCTATCAGTACATTTTTCTTTCTTTTGATCGCATCAGCAATCATAGCAGCCATTTCGATCTGCTGGACACGTGCCGTAAAGCCGTCTATTTTCTGTGCGACCGGGCCCGCCTGCCCAAGCAGGTGTTGGTATAGCCGTTGAGAATTAGTCAATTTCAATCGCGCTGGGTCTTCGAGTAAAGTGATCGTCATGCAATCTTACAGGGTTTCGCCGCGGACATCTTGAGCAAACCTTTCGAAAGGGAGTCAACTTGAATCACAATTCAAACTCAAACCCTGCAATCTGCGGCCTGATACTGGCAGGCGGTCAAGGGAGCCGAATGGCGCACCAGGACAAGGGTCTGGTATTACTCGCGGGGCGCTCCCTGGTAGAGCGTGTGATTGACAGAATCAACCCACAGGTTGATCGACTGCTGATCAATTGCAACCGGCACTCACTGGTCTACCAGCAATTTGGTTATCCGTTGATAGAGGATGCCATACTCGATTTTAGTGGTCCGTTGCGAGGCGTACTTAGCGCCAGAGAGTCTCTCGGCGCAGACTTATGCTTCGTTGTGCCTTGCGACATGCCCCATTTACCCCAAGATGTGGTGCAACGCCTGCATATCGCGCTGAAGGGTCACGATGCGGCCTATGTGGTTACCGCTGGCCAGATTCAGCCATTGGTATTATTGCTCAAGCCCGATGTCGTCCCGCAAATCGATCAATATCTACTCGGCGGTGGCAGGTCTGTCAAAGGCTGGTTACGAAGCCTCGACACCGTGGCAGTTGAGTTCGTCAATCCCGCCGATTTTAACAACATCAATAGTTTTCAACAGCTGGCGACAGCAGGTGACCTGACGGCGGACTAAACAAGGGCAAAAAAAAACCCTCCTTACGGAGGGTTTTTTTACAGCCACTAGTATTTCTTACTTCTTAGTGGCTTTTTTCTTCGCTGCTGGCTTCTTGGCGACAGCTTTTTTGACAGCTGGCTTCTTCGCCACTACCTTCTTCTTGGCAGCAGCTTTCTTGGCTACAACTTTCTTCGCGGCAGGCTTCTTAGCTGCTACTTTCTTCTTCGCGACTACTTTCTTCTTCGCGACTACTTTTTTCTTAGCTGCTGGTTTTTTCTTCGCAGCTACTTTTTTCTTCACAACTGCTTTCTTAGCGACAGCTTTCTTAGCAGCCGGCTTTTTCGCAGCTACTTTCTTCTTCGCTACAGCTTTTTTGGCAACAGCTTTTTTGGCGACAGCTTTCTTAGCAACAGTCTTTTTGACAGCAACTTTCTTTTTAGCAACGAGCTTTACCTTCGCTGCGACCTTTTTGGTTGTACCTGTTTTCTTTTTCGCAACCACGTTTACACTCCTATTCTTACTATTGAAAGTTCAATCACTTTGTTACAACAGCCTATCGCCACTCGGTACGATTCATTCTTTTCAAACTGACCAGCCTGGCAATCTTGTTGACGCATAGTTAAAACTACGCACGCAACTGTTTAACGAGCTAAAGTTTAGAAAAAATAATTTGGATTTGCACACTTTTTTTGAATAAAACCGTAAATATTCAGTGTTTTAGCAACATCTTTTCGAGTTTTACTAACATTTTCGCTCTATCTAACTAAAAGCATATGAAATTTATCAGCATTATTAATCAATGATCGAAAATATTTTTGCTTTGATTTCGTTCGTTTCACCTAATCCATCGACTTCAGCATAGCGCAATTGACCCGACGATTTTTCGGCAAGAGCTCGATAGAAACCAACTAACGGTTCCGTTTGTTCTCGATAAACCCTTAAGCGTTCCTTGATAGTGTCCTCAGAATCATCTTCACGTTGAACAAGATCATCGCCAGTTTCATCGTCTTTACCCGCCACCTGAGGTGGATTAAAGATCGTATGATAAACCCGTCCTGATTCAGGATGGACTCGTCTACCACTCAGTCGCTTAATAATATCAGCGTCAGGTACCTTAATTTCAATCACGCTATCGATCGCAATATGCTGATCAAGCAAGGCCTGTGCTTGGGGTATGGTCCGCGGAAAACCATCAAACAAGAAGCCATTGGCACAATCCGGCTGTTGAATGCGTTCCTTAACCAATTCGATGATGATTTCATCAGTGACTAAAGCCCCTTGATCCATGACCCCCTTAACCTTCTTCCCAAGTGCAGAACCCGCTTTAATCGCTTCGCGAAGCATATCACCAGTGGAAATCTGGGGAATCCCACACTTCTCCATAATAAATTGCGCCTGAGTACCCTTACCAACACCTGGTGCACCTAAAAGAATAATTTTCACCCAAAACTCCTTTCATTAAAATAGTTCGGCAAATTGCCTCGTTTCAACTGTTGTCCAGTCGCCGTGCTGAAATGACATTCGTCAGCAGTTCAATTTGTTCTATGGTTCGCAACAAACTGTAAATCGTCGTCACCTCAATCGTCATACTGATAGTAACGTGGTTATTAGGCATGTTTTTATACATATTCATTGCTGTCACGTTAGTTTCTTCACCCATGACAACCCCAGAAATATCATGCAACAGGCCGCGGCGATCGTAGGCCTGAATTTCAATCGACACAGGAAGGGTAAGAGCCACTTCTCCGCGCCAGTCGAGACGGATCAGCCTGCCATGAGCAACGCTCTCCAACGCCTGCAAACATTCCTGACAGTGCACATCAACGCCGCCCTTTTCATTAGTGAGACCAACGATACTGTTCCCCACGACAGGATGGCAACAAGGGGCCAGGGTGTAGGCCATGCCACCAAGACCTTCTATCAGCAGTTCATTGCCGTCCCCAGCTTCATCTTCGCTGAGCAGAAGACTTAACTGCTTTTCCTTCAAACCTACTTCAACCAGCTGAACCGCCGCTTCAACGACATGAATTACATTAACTTCACCTGCACCGATCGCGGCGTACATCTCATTGGACTTCTTGTACTGCAATTTTACCGCTAGTGAATCTAAATCGAGGTCATCGACGCCAAGCCTATAGAGTTCAGAGTTCAGTAGCTGTTTGCCTTCTTCGGTATTTTTGCGCTTTGTTCTCAGTCCGAACCAGCTCTGAATTTTAGCTCGTGCGCGGGAGGTTGACACATAACCCAGGTGAGCATGGAGCCATTCTCGCCTCGGCTCAACATCGTTACCAACAATGATCTCGATCTGGTCGCCACTCTTTAAACTGGTATTGAGCGGCACGATCTTACTATTGATCTTGGCACCTCGACACTTATGCCCCACATCCGTATGCACTCTGTACGCAAAATCCACCGGTGTAGACCTGGGCGGCAGGTCAACCACATGGCCTTCCGGTGTAAAGACATAGATTCGATCAAGGCTGATTTCATCTAACAGTTCTTTAGAAATACCGGCGACTTCACCTAACTCTTCGCGCCAGTCGAGTATCTGTCGCAGCCATTCAATCCTTTCCCGATAAGCGACGGGCTCGTCTGTATCACCCGTTGACTTGTACTGCCAATGTGAACAGACACCTAATTCGGATTTTTCATGCATTTCAAAAGTTCTAATTTGAACTTCTAGCACCTTGTTCTCAGGACCAATCACAGCTGTATGCAAGGAACGATAGCCATTCTCTTTCGGTGAGGCGATATAATCATCGAACTCATGAGGCAAATTACGCCATAAGTTATGCACAACGCCCAGAACCTGGTAACAGTCATTGTCTGCAGGGACTAATATTCGCACCGCGCTAACGTCGTAGACTTCAGAAAACTCAATGCCTTTACGGTGCATTTTGCGCCAGATGCTATAAATATGTTTGACTCTGCCATCAAGCTCGGCTTTGACATTAATCACTTTGAGCTGGTGATTCAATGTTGCGATAACGCGATCGAGATAATCCTGACGGCCGCTACGCGTATCATCCAGCAGCGTCGCGATACGCTTATAGGCCAAGGGTTCAAGATAGCGAAAGGCAAAGTCTTCCAGCTCCCACTTGAGTTGTCCAATACCTAATCGGTGAGCCAGCGGCGCATAAATATCCATAACCTCGCGGGCCAGGCGTGCACGTTTAGCCGGTTGATCCTTAGCAATCGTTCGAATGGCACAGGTCCGCTCCGCGAGTTTAATTAAAGCGACCCGGACGTCATCAACCAGAGCGATGAGCAGCATTTTTGCCTGTTCAAGCTGATCTTTTTGCTCACCGAAGACTGGCGCGTCAGACCTGCGCACATTACTGATTGCCGCCATCCGCATGACACCTTCAACCAAATCAGCTACAGGCTTGCCAAATTGTTTGCGCACGTGATTCAACGTGATTTGATTCTCTCGCACAGCGCGATAAATGATCGCTGCTACAATGCCTTCCTCATCCATTCGCAACTCACTGAGAATGTCTGCCATCTCGAGACCCGTTCTAAAACTACTACGTCCCGAGGGCCAAGCTGTATTCGTGACGACCGCTCTTTCCTCGGCTTTTTCTGCCAGATCACAGGCATCGCGAAGCCGCCCCAAATCAAAATTGGGATTAATCTCCTGCAATTGGCGCAGCCATACATCCAAATTGACGCTACCGTCGCCATGGAGCGGCTGATCTTGTCTGACCTTAACCATTTGATAGATTGCTTGGAATGAATGACAGGGGGCGTTGAGTACTAACGCGTAAAACAGGCAATGGATTCAACGTGCGTTGTATGAGGGAACATATCGATAACGCCTGCCGATTCAAATCGATACCCTCCTGCAACAAGAATCGCTGAATCCCGACCTAAGGTTGTCGGATTACACGAAACGTACACTACTCTTTCAGCCTTGTGGGTTGCAAGTTTTTTACAAACCTCTAACGCACCACTTCTAGGCGGGTCTAGCAGAATCTTATTAAAACTCTGGAACTCAGGTATTTCACAATCCTCAGCAAACAGGTCACTCGCCACAAAACTAACATTGCTCAGGCCGTTGCGCTGCGCATTTTCGGCTCCACGAAGCACACTAGTCTGAGACAATTCTATGCCAGTCACCTGAGCCGCGACGCGTGCCAACGGCAAGCTGAAGTTACCAATACCACAAAAACTGTCCAGCACATGATCTGTCGGTTGCAGATCAAGTAACTGCAGCGCCTGGCGAATCATTTTTTGATTAATGAATTGATTGACCTGAGTGAAATCCAGCGGGTGAAAGGCGTAACTGAGATCATACTCTGGCAACGTGTAGATCAGACGTTCATAACCATCATCAGGATATAGCTTGTGGACTGTAGACTCATTACCCGGCTGCAGGTAAATCGAGAACGCAAACTCCTCACCCAGTTGCTTTAATCTGAGTAAATCATCGTCGGTCAGGTCTTCAAGATGCCGAATCACTAAGGCTGTTTCCGTGTCTCCTGCAGCCACTTCGATCTGAGGGACTGAGCGCGGGTCACAGAGATCACTGACCGCTGCGGCTAACGCGGCTAAATTTTCACCCACTGACTTTTTGAGCACCTTACAGGTATCAATTTCAGCAACGTAGGGCTTCATTTTCTCGCGAAAACCGACAAGAACCCGGCCCTTTTTCTCTACAAACTTCACCCCCAGACGGGCTTTGCTACGATAATCGAACAGAGGGCCCATCATGGGTTCTAACAGCGTTGCTGGCTGTGTGTCACCAAGGGCATCAATGAGTTGCTGTTGCTTGAACAGAATCTGGGCATGCGGTTCCAGGTGTTGGAAACTACAACCGCCACAATGATTGGCCGCTGCGCACGCTGGCTCAACTCTCGTTGGCGCTGCGGTATGCACCGTTCGAATCTTGAAATAATGCTTTTTCTGCTTTCTCGCCCAAGGCACGGCCTCAAGAACCTCGCCAGCCAACGCGCCAATCACTGCCTGGCGACCATCTTCACTGAGCCCATAACCATCTGGATGTAGCTTAGTCACTGCGATAGTCACTGGATCGTAGTTTTTCAAAGTCTCTTGTTCACTATATACGTTGAGGGGAATCAAGTGATCGCAAAGCGACGTCACGACCACCGCTCACAAATAACTCATATTTTTAGGTCAGCATCACGCAGGCTGCCTGGTGTCTCGTTTTTTAAGTCTACGGGCTCTCAGTTAGTCGAGAAAACACCCGTGGACAAGTATCGATCACCTCTGTCACAGACGATCGCAACGATAACCGCATTCTCTGTTTCACGACTGATTTGCAGTGCCGCGGCAACCGATCCGCCTGAAGAAACACCCGCAAATATGCCTTCCTTGGTAGCTAGATCGCGCATCGTTGCCTCTGCTAGATCTTGATTCATATTAATCACCCGATCTACCAGTTCGGTGTTGAAGACCTTGGGCATATAAGCTTGCGGCCAACGCCGAATACCTGGTATTAAAGCCCCTTCCACCGGTTGCAAACCGACGATCTGCACACTGGGAAGGACGTCACGGAAGTATCTGGAGACACCCATGATTGTACCAGTTGTTCCCATCGAACTCACGAAATGGGTGATTTCGCCATCGGTTTGACGATATATTTCAGGGCCGGTGCCTTGGTAGTGCGCCAAGGGATTATCGGGATTAGAAAATTGATCGAGCACAAAGCCCTGACCCTCCCGTTGCATTTTTTCAGCCAGGTCACGCGCGCCCTCCATCCCCGCCTCCTGAGAGACAAGAATCAACTCAGCACCATAAGCTGACATCGCGGCCTTACGTTCTGCGCTCATATGGGTTGGCATAATCAACACCATACGATAACCCCTGATTGCCGCTGCCATGGCGAGCGCGATACCCGTATTGCCGCTCGTCGCCTCAATCAGAGTATCACCAGGCTTGATTTCTCCCCGCGCCTCAGCGCCGCGAATCATACTCATCGCCGGCCGATCTTTAACCGAACCTGCAGGGTTATTCCCCTCGAGCTTAACCAGCACAGTATTGCTGGTATGACCCGGCAGGCGCTGCAGGCGCACGAGTGGCGTCTCGCCGATACAGGATTCTATCGTTGGATAAGTTTTTTTTGACATATTAGTGGCAACTTAGCTCAGGCAATTTAAGGGGGTAATCATAGGAGAATATGCCACATTCAGATAATATCTGCTTAATCTATCGAAATGCGTTTGGATCATAAACACAAATATCGTGGTGAAACATGATGTTCAGACCGTGGCAGAATGATTATCGAACTACTCTCGCCCTCATTGCCACGCTACCGGTGCTGGTATTCTGCGGGTTAATCGCTCTGCTCAGCTTTTTCAGCACAAGCCTGCCGGCACTAGCTTGGCCTGGCATCACCATATTCGCCATCATCCTAAGCATTATTGGCAATCTAATCTACCAGCACTTGGTAACCCATTTTCTGCAGCCATTGATCAGCATCAGCGCCGTGATCACGACGGATGATAAACCGCACTCAGTCACCGCTTCGGCTTCACATCATAGCTTAAACAGTTTGGAAAGCTTGGGCAGTCCGCAGTCACTGACTTCCTTACCCACGAGACTTAAGACATTTTTCACAATCCAACAATCTGCCACCGCCGTTGCCGCGGAGCGGGCTACTCGACAATTACAGACCTCAGAGGATAAACGCCGATTCGCTTTACAGCAAAAATTAACCCGCATTGAGCAGGCATTTGATTTGGTTGAGAAAAAAAATATTCGACTCACCAACGACCAAAAATCGGACTTTGAAGAGCTGCTGCAACTTTCAAACCTGATCAACAATAGTCTGCAATCCATCACGGGCTTTACGAATCTTCTTGGGGCCACTAGCCCCAACGCTACATTGAAGCGACAAATACACTCAAGTGCCAAACAATTACTAGTCTACCAGGCTGAAATAATGACTCGAATGGTGCCTGGCTTTAGCAATGAACAAACCAACAGCGAGGCTGAGTTCAGCCTCAGAGACGCTATTGATGATGTCATTGCCTTACTCCAACCCTTACTGACTCGCTACGGGTGTGAACTACTCCCCGTTTACGACAAGCTCTGTCAGCATGACCTGATAGGTCACGAACCCAACCTAAAATCGATTATCTTTAACTATCTTCTGACCTGTTTCACAGCAGCACCGCTTCAGTCATCAACAACTTTTTTACTTCATATTAGTCTCGTACCAGACACTCAACTCGACAATCAACTCGACAATCAACTCGATAATCAACTCGATAATCAACTCGACAATAAGAAGCGCCAGCGCCTACGACTTTCTCTGGGCTCAGCTGGTAGGCAAACAATCACTGAGGCAACAACTCGACTCAACCAATTAGTGGCTGGTGTTAAGGGCGAAATCAGGCAAGATGGCTTATACGTGCCGGTAAACTGCACGCCAACAACGATACGTTTAGCACCCGCTGGTTTGACCGCAATCGTCCACGGCCGCAATTCCAGTCAGACATACGGATTAAGCCATCGTCTGGAACAGCTTGGCATCGAGATCCTCGAACCTGGGTCCGCCGCAGACCTTTGCTTTATCGGGCTCGAAAAGCATGACGAAATCATGTCAGTCACAGCATCTTTGGCGACTAACACTGACGTGCTATTACTCAACAATACTCGAACCTTGAGCCGCTCAGACTGGCTAATTATGCCCCAACCGCTACGCCAATCGGATCTTATTACGCTACTGGTCAACAAGTATTCAGTGGCCGCCGAGCAACAACTTAATATTTTGGTTGTCGACGACGATCACCTGGCCAGACAATTTCTAGTCACACTATTACGTCAGTCAGGCTATAACGTCTTGGAAGCTACCGACGGCGAGCAGGCGATTAGCTGCGTCGTAAGCCAAGCTGTCGACCTGATTTTTATGGATATTCATATGCCACGAATGAATGGTTTGGAAGCCACCCGAGAACTCAGAACCACCTACAATCAAAAGCTACCAATTATCGCTTTAACCGCTCATTTACTTAACTCGGAGCGAACTGCCACAATCGCTGCGGGCGCCAACGACATATTGATAAAACCATTAAATATAGACTATCTAAACCAAAACCTAACAGCCTGGATTAGTGGCGGACTTGGCTCTGACTTGGCTGCCAGCGAAGCATCACAGACAACGCCCATATTCGACAGAGAGCTAGCATTTAGGCTTGCAAACCAACAGCCTGACCTGGCTCTCGAAATGCTTGATTTATTTATGCAATCACTACCACAAGATCGAGCTAAATTGAATCGAGGGATCACCGACAACAACATTGGCTTAACGCGCGAAGTGGTCCATCGACTCAATGGTGCATGTCAGTTTTGCGGCATTCCAAGAGTTCAGTCAACGATTAACCGATTAGAAACCTTGATCAAAACAAACGCAGCGAAAGACTTGCCCATCGCCCTTCATCAGGCCCAGAAGGAACTTGACGCGCTCGAACAGTGGTATCGCGAAACTCCGAATCCATTGTTGGAAATACCGCGCACGAACCTGCGACAATTGCCTGGAAGCACTTAGGTCGCTCGGCCGATGCAGCATCAGCGATGCCCCCCAGTTGGGTCATGTCGACTCTGTCGGTATCAACTTCCAGCACCTTCCAGCACAACAAACGCCAGCGCATATTCCTGCTCATCGCTAATCGACAAATGCGAGACCTTAACCCCCATTGACCTCGCGCGCTCGGCAGCAGCACCTGTCATACAGATCTCTGGTCGATAGCCAGGCTTACCGACAACCACAATCTGCGGAAAGTTGACACCAAGGCGCATACCAGTACCCAGGGCCTTGGCAACGGCCTCTTTAGCGGCAAAGCGCTTGGCTAAAAAGGCAGCACTGGGGTTAAGTCGAAACTGTGCCAACTCAGATTCAGCAAGAATTTTGCTGGCGAATTTTTCGCCCCATCGGGCCAGTGCCGCCGCAACTCGATCAATCTGCACCAGATCTGTACCGATACCAAGGATCATATTTTATCCTTAGCAATGGTGGCTTCGACCCCGTAGGCGATCGGTTTGAATAGCTCTCGGGCCTTGAGTGGCTTGCCGCCAAGCAAACCGGCAAATGCCAGTCGAATGATGTATTTGGCAGAACGATCGACAGCGTCGGAATCAAACTGTCGCGCCTCGATAGCCAGCAGATGCTCGCCCGGATACCCTGCATCAGAGGAATCATTGCCGGCTCCCAGTCGATAAAAGCCTTCCTCGGCAACGAATCGATAGCGTTGCCCTGAGGCAACCGCAGCACCCCCACCAGCCTCTGCGGTAAAACTGATACCGTAGCCTAGTTCAGCCAGTAATTGCAGCTCGAACGCCCGTAGCGCTGCCTGATTACGATATCGAGGCACAGGCTCGGCCACAGTAGCAGTGCTGTTTGCCAACTCGCCTGATACCCCATCGATTGTGGCGAGTTCATTGAGCAGTACCTGGTATTCGCTAAACACGTCAGGCATCGCCTCAAATTTTCCAAGCACGCGAACCAGAAGCTCATTCACATACAGGCCTAGCAAGAGATTGTCGCCAGTGAGATGAAACGCAGTTTGCAAAAACTCGGCATGTTTCACAGTCCGTAATTCACCCCGGCCAAAAAACGAAACGAGCAGAGGCATAAATGGCTGCCAGATCCCGGCTTGGCGGCCGCGTTTATTCCTGGCGCCACGTACCACCGCGCTGATACGACCTTCATCGCGGGTGAGCAATTCAACAATCAAACTTGAGTCTTGGTACTTTCGGCTATGCAAAACATAAGCCGGAGAAAGTCCATCAGACATCATCATAGCCGAGACTTTTCAGGGCGCGCTCGTCATCCGACCAGCCAGACTTGACCTTCACCCAGAGTTTGAGCATCACCTTCTGTTCGAGTAAACCCTCAATGTCTAACCGGGCTTCTGTACCGATACGCTTTAGCCGAGCACCACTCTTACCGATAATGATCGCTTTTTGACCGTCACGTTCCACCAGTATCAAGGCGTCAATGTGGAGAATTTTGCCTTCTGTTGCGAATCTCTCGATCTGAATTGTCGCGGCATAAGGGATCTCCTCACCAAGCTGGCGAACGATCTTCTCCCGGACGATTTCCGCCACCAGGAATCGCTCACTGCGATTCGTGATCTGGTCATCAGGAAACATAAAGGGTCCCGCTGGTAGCTTCGCATTGATCATCGACTCGAGCTTTTCCAGGTTATCACCATGCATCGCAGATAAAGGGACTATTTCAGCATTGGGCATGCGTTCTTGAAGCATCGCCAGCTGGGGCAGCAAGACACTTTTATCTTTTAACAGATCGATCTTGTTGATGACTATGATCACTGGCGCTTTGCTGTGCATCACTGCTAGGGCGGTGATTTCATCGTCACTTTGCCATTCAGTTCGATCCGTTACAAAGACAACGACATCCACGTCTCGCAAGGCACCCTTGGCATTACGATTCATGTGTCGGTTTATGGCTTTCTTGGCATCGCCGTGAATACCCGGAGTATCCACGTAGATAGTCTGGGTGCCAGCCACAGACTTAATCCCCAGCAGGGTATGCTGCGTCGTTTGGGGTTTGCGCGAAGTGATACTCAGCTTCTGCCCGAGAATATAGTTCAGCAGGGTCGATTTGCCGACATTGGGACGACCCACAATAGCAACATAGCCACAGCGCTCGACGGGATGGGATTCAGTCACGGATTCACTCATTGGTTAAAGCCTGTTCAAACTCAAAATTCACGCCCAGCCCAGCAAGAGCTTGCCGCGCGGCCATCTGTTCGGCATCTCGCCGATTCGCTGCAACGCCTACAAGTGGCTGCGCCAGTAGCGACACACTGCACTCCACGGTGAATACCTGATCGTGGGATTTACCTTCAATACTCGTGATACTGTATTCTGGCAAACCTGATTTCTTCGATTGCAGATATTCCTGCAGCAGTGACTTAGGGTCTTTTTGTGACCTGCCCAGACTCAGCGCCTCCAGCCGCGGGCCGAACCAACTGTTAATCCGCTCTACAACCGTTGCAACACCTGCCTCCAAGTAGATGCCACCAATGATGGCTTCAAGAACATCGGACAGGATAGAGGATCGTTCAAAGCCACCGCTCTTGAGTTCGCCGCTACCCATAATCAGAAAATCTCCTAAGCCGAATTCTCTGGCCACTTCAGCGAGAGTTTCGCGTCTGACAATTCTGGCCCGTAATCGACTCAACTGCCCCTCGCGGGCTTCAGGAAATCGATGGTAGAGGTACTCCGCGATCGCGAAACTAAGAATTGAGTCACCCAGAAACTCCAGCCGTTCGTAGTTCCGGTCCTGATGACTGCGATGGGTCAGTGCCCGCGCCAGCAGATCAGGGTCCGCAAATGCGTAGCCTAGACGATGTTCCAGTTTACTGTTAGCTGCCACGAAAACCCTGAGAGATAAGTCGAGCGTTAATCTTGTAACGCCACAGTTTTGTTGAATGATGCGATCAGGTCAAGGTTGTAGATCAGCGGCACACGCACCTCGTAGTCTAAAACAATGTGTGCCCCGCCATTGTCTCTGACGATCGTGAGGTTCTTTGAGTAATCGAAATCCCGGATATTATTCACATGGAATCGCGCCTTGATAATCTTGTCGATTGCGCCCGTGCCTTTGCTGCCCATTTCAGGTTCGGTTGCCAGCCCGTCAAGAATGCGCTCAATAGTAGCGTTATCCGTGTAGATGGGAACCACTTTCAAACCGAGCGTCAATAGACTACCGAATACAAAAACCAGAACCAGCCAACCTATCGCGCCAAGACCTTTCTGAGGCTGTGATAAATTCATATTCGACCCTTGATCAACTCAAACATTAAACTCAAACAGAGCAGATACCATTTTATGCCGTTTATTCAATCCAGCCGTTGTGGGAAAAATTTGGCAATCCTGAGTCCCAATGCAGCCATATCGCAAACGCCTTTCCTACTATACGATCCTCTGAGGTCATTCCCCAATACCGGCTATCACTGCTTCGGTCCCGGTTGTCGCCCATCATAAAATACATTCCCTCAGGCACAACCCATTCTTGGGGTCCATTGCCACGAAATGGACTGCGGTGAATAAAATGCTCGACGCCGCCAATGGTTTCTTTGTAGACCACATGATCTGGTCGATTCGGCGGTATCTCGGCAACAAATTCTTGAACCTGCTCGACTCCGTTAATGGACAGGGTCTTGTTTTCATAACGAATCGTGTCGCCGGGGATACCGATAACACGCTTGATAAAATATTCATCTTCGTGAGGCGGCACAAACACCATGACATCGCCATTTTTCGGCTCATCAACGTCGAACACCTTGGTACCAAAAACAGGCAAGCGAACGCCATAGGCGAACTTATTCACAACGATGAAGTCTCCCACTTTTAGCGTAGGGATCATGGATCCGGTTGGGATTTGAAAAGGCTCGATGAGAAATGAGCGTAACACCAAAACCACCAGCAATACGGGAAAGAAGGATATGGCATACTCCACCACCAAAGGCTCTTTCATGACCGCTTGACGTGCCACGTCCATTGCTGGCGTCAGATCCACTGATTGCGCATTCAATTGCTCAACATTACGCCGACGCTTGGGTCGCAGCACCAAGATGTCAAATAGCCAAATAACACCGGTTACCACCGTCGACAACAATAGGAATAGTGGAAAATTAATACTCATCGATCGACCTTCAACACAGCCAAAAATGCTTCTTGAGGGATTTCAACGCTACCCAGCTGTTTCATACGTTTCTTGCCAGCTTTCTGCTTCTCTAACAATTTTTTCTTTCGAGAAATATCCCCGCCGTAGCACTTAGCAGTAACATTTTTTCGCAAAGCCTTAACCGTTTCGCGAGCGACAATCTGACCACCAATCGCCGCCTGAATCGCCACATCAAACATTTGCCGGGGAATCAACTCTTTCATCTTTCTAGTCAAGGCGAAGCCCTTACTGCGTGCCTCTTCTCGATGCACGATGAGTGACAAAGCATCCACCTTATCACCATTGATAAGAACATCCAGACGGTCGAGGCGGGCCACCTCAAATCGATCGAAACTATAATCCAATGAGGCGTAGCCGCGACTACTTGATTTCAGCCGATCAAAGAAATCCAGAACCACCTCGTTGAGTGGGATGTCGTAGGTCAAGGAGACCTGCTTACCCACAAACTGCATATCTTTTTGAACCCCACGACGTTCAACGCAGAGATTAATGACGCTACCCAGATACTCCGAGGGCACCAGGATATTCACCCGCGCAATGGGTTCCCGCATTTCCTCGATCGTTGAGGGATCGGGTAACTGTGAGGGATTATCGACCTTGATGGTCTGTTCGTTTTTCAGCAACACCTCATAAACAACCGTTGGCGCCGAGGTTATCAGGTCAATATTGTATTCGCGCTCGAGCCGCTCCTGAATAATTTCCATATGCAGCATACCGAGAAAGCCACAACGAAAACCGTTACCCAGGGCATCCGAACTCTCTGGCTCGTAAACCAAGGAGGCATCGTTCAGGGTTAATTTTTCCAATGCATCTCGAAAACTTTCAAAGTCATCAGCACTGACCGTAAACATGCCAGCATAAACCTGCGGCTTCACCTTTTCGAAACCCGGCAAAGCTTTCACGTCAGGCGTCGAGGCGAGGGTAATCGTATCGCCTACGGGCGCGCCCTTTACATCCTTAATTCCAGCGACCAGAAAGCCTACTTCACCGGCTTGCAACACCTTGGTCTCTTTGCGTTTCGGCGTGAAGATTCCGACCGAGTCGACCTGATGAACTTTTCCCAGGGACTTCAGAATAATCTTATCTTTGACGGCGATTTGACCTTGCATGACGCGAATCAGGGAAACGACACCCAGATAGTTATCGAACCAAGAGTCAATGATCAGCGCTTGAGTTGGCAGATGACGAGCCTCTTTGGGTGCCGGAATGACCCGAACCAACTCCTCGAGTAATTCATGAATGCCAACTCCGGTTTTGGCACTGACCCGCAGCGCACCGCTTGCATCGATGCCGATAATCTCTTCGATCTCCTGGATTACGGTTTCCGGATCAGATTGCGGCAAATCGATCTTATTCAGTACTGGCAACACCTCCAGTCCCTGCTCAATGGCCGTATAACAATTGGCCACAGATTGCGCTTCAACACCTTGGGCGGCATCAACCACCAGCAAAGCTCCTTCACAGGCTGCCAGTGACCGCGAGACTTCATAGCTGAAGTCCACATGGCCCGGCGTGTCAATAAAGTTCAGTTGATACTGATGACCATCATCGGCGTTATAGTAAAGCGTGACGCTCTGGGCCTTGATGGTAATACCGCGCTCACGCTCAATATCCATGGAGTCCAGCACCTGGGCAGCCATGTCACGTTTTTCCAGACCACCGCAGACCTGAATAAACCGATCAGCCAGGGTCGACTTGCCGTGATCAATATGGGCGATGATAGAAAAATTTCGAATGTACTGCGTCTCGGCCAACTATGAACCACGGCGTTATGTGCCGCCTCAAAAACAAAGCGGTGAAGTCTAATGTATTCGCGGCTTATACGCCATCAACAACTTGTTCAGACACCGCACTATTGAGGGACCTTAATTACCAGGAATTCTGGCCGCTGGTTACGCACAATTCGAACGGGTATGGCCACGTCACGGGGTAGCTTTTCAACCATCTCGCCAAAGCTTTTTGCTGACCCCACCCACTCGCTGTTAATGGTCGTAATGACATCGCCGCGACTGATGCCCGCGGCCCGGCCAGGCCCGTCAGTCACGCGCACTACCAGCAAACCTTTGTCGAGGCCCAATGCAGCCTGTTCGTCCGCACTAAGATCACGAACATCCAGGCCCAGCAAATTCGAGTTATCGATGATGCCAGGACCACCCGGCGCCTGGATATCAGCCACGTCTAGGAGTCCAACCTTGACTTTCAACGTCTGCCGCTTATTGCCTCTGACCACGACGACATCCACCTCTGACTCTGCTCGGGTTCTGCCCACGACATGAGGCAGATCAGATGACAGGTCAATGGGCTTGCCATCAAAAGACACAATGATATCTCCTTCACGAAGGCCACCCTTGGATGCAGGGCTATTAGCAAAGACTTGGGTCACGAGAGCGCCCGCCGCTCGATCCATACCAAAAGATTCAGCCAGATCTCGATCCACTCGTTGAATCAAAACGCCCAACCAACCGCGGGCAACGGCACCCTTGTCCTTTAACTGCGCCACGACTTCCATGGCCACATCGATAGGTATAGCGAATGATAACCCCATAAAACCGCCAGAACGGGTAAATATTTGCGAGTTGATACCCACAACTTCACCCTTGAGATTAAACAAGGGACCACCGGAGTTGCCCGGGTTAATTGCCACATCAGTCTGGATAAATGGCACATAGTTGCCCTCAGCTTCCATTGGCAAACTGCGGCCCTTAGCACTAACGATGCCTGCTGTGACAGAATACTCGAAACCAAATGGCGAGCCGATGGCAACCACCCACTCACCCACTTCCAACCGCTCTGAGCTGCCCAGCTTGACCATCGGCAGATCCTGAGCATCTATCTTGAGCAGCGCCAGATCCGAAAGTTTATCTGAGCCTACCAAGGTCGCCATTCGCTCACGACGATCACTCAAGGCCACTAAAATTTCACTGGCGTTTTCGACGACATGATTATTGGTTAAAATATAGCCATCCTCAGAGATAATGAACCCCGAACCGGCAGAGGGTCTAGGCGCATTTTGACGCGGCATATTTCCGAAGAAGCGGCGGAACAATTCCGGCACTTCTTCTTCATTGTAATTTTCGAACTGGCGACTTTCTGCCTTCCGGGTGGCAGTTATATTCACTACTGCCGGCGCAGCCTGCTTGACGAGTTGCGTAAACTCGGGCAAAGCCGCCATGCTGACCAGCGGTAACAGCATTGCCAACAGTAACAACAAAGCCGATCCGGGTGCGCGTTTAGTCATTAATTTCCAGCCTTCTTAATATGAATTTTGTCGAATGTCTGTGTTTGGCAAAAGAACAGCCCGATGCCGAACCCGAGTATAGCGCCAATCATCACTACGGAATCAGTCAAACTGATGATACTGGACAGGCTGACGCCCATTAAAAGCCCAACTAACGGCAGGAGCAATGAGTGCCAAAGAATGCTCAGGCGCTCGCCCGAATCAAGCCCGATAACAACTTGAGAGCTGGCTGCGGCGGCGCTCGGCATTGCTAGTGATGAATCTGCTGCAACCAAGGCCTGGCCGCTGCCGGCTCGACCGGTCGGCAGATAAAAAACGGCAGCTTGTCGCTGACAATGAGACCTGCAGCCATCGCAACTACCGGGCGCAGCTTCAATCCATAAGCCTGCTGACTCAGATGCAACGACACGTCCCATGATTTCTATCATGAATATTGGCTTAGTAGATGATGGGTTCGACAGACTCGGCAACTCGCTTGGCAGTGTCCATCGGCACCTCACCAACCACCGTAATCTGCTGGGACGAATCTTTCAATTGGCGGCTGATGACGACTGTACCACCCATATGCGTCACCAACTGACCCAACACTGCTGGACCCGGGCGATCGACGAACACGGAGAAGGTTGCGAGACCATCAGTAAACAAAACCCGATTTTGATTAGGCATGCGTACCGCTTTAAAACCCCGGGGTATCCAGGCGACTTTCCAGGCAGGCGGCCGCACAGGAGCCGCCTCGCTGATCAGGGTGGGGGGCACGATCGACAGTTGATGCTGAATTCGATCTTCGCCCAGGGCGCTAAACAGCGCGGCTTCGTCAATGGGCTTGCCAATGTCAATTCGAGAAAACTGAAACGCTTCGAGTACTCGGCCTTGGTTCATCAAGTGCGACTGCAGGAGCAGGCCCGTCTCCTCGTCAAGCCATAATCGATAGCTGTACCGATCATTGTTCTTGGGCGAGATGCCCAAAACCACAGCAACGCGACCGGCGATCCGATCATGACCAAGCATTGAGAAGTGATAAACAGATTGGTAAGTGCTTATTTTTTCACTAAAAGCACGGGTAAAGGGCCCCATCAGCAAGTCATGATCTAGATCTACAGCGTCTGTATTGGCATGATTGCAGACCACCAGATCACCGGCCCTGACGATCTCTCGAGGTTCGCCATTGAGTTGCGTTAACCGTTCGTACTCCTCGCCATCCCTGAACTGATGGGCCACCTGAACCGTGTCGAATCGATAACCACGCATGTAGGTAAAGATGCCCTCGTAGGATCTTAAGCGCAACGCCTGACCCATTTTCTCAAGCCAGACCCGCGCTTCATGCTGCTCATCACCTAACTCCATAGCAGTTCCAACAACCTCTTCAGCAACGCTCACCGATGCTTGCTCTGCCAGGTCAGCCGCAACACTTTGCGGCAGTTCTGTTGACCGCGTGTCGACGACAAGCGCCTGAACAGGCTCAGCAACAGTTTCAGTCACAGCCAGAGCCCAATTCGCACTCAAAGCGAAGCAGACGGCAAATCCGTTGGCTTTCCAGGATTGTCGCTGCTTATTCAAACTTGTTTTGGAGACTGTTTTCAAAATCCCTCTCACACTTGCGTTCAAATCGCTTATGAACATTGCTAGCGCCCACTATTCCCGCGGCGCGCTGCACATCAGGTTATTGGCCGCCGCCCTTGGGTGACTCAAATATCACAGTTCGAGTGTTCGGGTTCATTCGTACCATCTGGTCATGCTCTCGCAGATAAGCACGTAGCTGCCGCTGTTTATTTTCATCCAACGCCTTTAATTCCAGCTGACCATCAATGGTCTCGTAAGCGTTATCTCGCTGCGCCGTCAACACCTGCGCATCGTCATTGCCAACGCCATTAAAGCGCTCAGCGACGGCGGGTCGCGCGCTTTGGCCTGACAACTGGTCTGACAACTGGCCTGACAGGCTACCTGCACCAACGGTTTGAACCGCCACGGGCCCTGTATTACTAATAACGGGGGCTGCCGCGTTGGACGCACCGGCAACATCACCCGCACTCGGCGTTTGTTGCTGGATACCTAGCAAGACCGCCACCACAAGAGAGGCCGCAAGCGCCAAACCCCCTGCAGGCTTGGCCCAGGTTGCGATAGGACGACCCGGGGTATGAGTAGACCTGCTGAAATCGTTACCGTGGGCAGGCTCATCGGCGGCTATGGCAGCACAGATATTGCCGTACAGAGCCAAATGCTGGGCTTGATTTAGCGGGGAATCACCGCGCAAGACTGCGCGGGCATGCTGGAATGCTAACCAATCTTGCTTAACAGCTTCATCTGCCCCGTATTGTCGAAGGAGCTGATGAACTTCAATCTCACTCGCCTCACCGTCTACCCAAGCTGATAACGATTCTTTGATTCTGTCCGCCACGTTTAACCTCTCGATCTCACTAATATCCATTGAAGGCTTTTCATACCTGCCTGGTATCTTCAAATCAGTTTGCGTTAATCATTACGTTACTAACTACTGCCTGTCTTTGTCTAAAGCTGTCTTTGTCTAAAGCTGT
>JABBAY010000115.1 GCA_018607725.1 K189A clade bacterium | reverse complement strand
CACTGAGACCTTGCCGACGGCCAGCTCGCCACCTGCCTGCCCAGTGACCACGCCATTATTTGTCCCACCATTAGTGCCATTATCACCGGCACTCACTGTAATCGTGTCATCCGTAACATCGGTGGCGCTTGTCGCATCGATCGGTGTGCCTGCGCTCAAAATACAGGTACCTTCAGTGCCATCAGTAGTACCGCCAACCGCGTCACAAAGACCTGATGAATTATTTGCCGCAGTGGTTTCAACTAGGATCGTGGCAGTCCCTGTTGCGCCATTGAAGGATGAGAAAGCAGTCAAGTCATCCGTCACAATTATCTCAGTAACCGGGCCACCGTTATTGCTGGCCAGAATCGCGTACTCGAGTATATTTGTCGGATTAGCGGTAACACCTGAGGCGTAGTACAGCACGCCCTCCACGTTCAAACATGACAGAGCGGTCAGTCCACAGACCGGGTTCAAGCCTGACTCGGTCACATTTCTGACAAACTTGCTGATTGTCAGATCGATCACATAGGCCTGTACAGGCAGGTCGGTCAGTGCCGCTGACGTAATTGCTGGCGAACCATCGACGATCGCTGTGACCTGCAGAGTAGCGGTACCTGGCGCGCCAGGGCTCGTAACATCAATCAGAACCGCTACCGTTTGAGTCGCCTGCTCGTAAACACTCGTACCTGCAACAATGGTTCCGGCAGCACCAGAACAGCCAGTGACTTCAATCGACGACAGCGTGCCGCCGAGGCTGGTCAAACCACCCGTGTCAATCAGCGTACCTGGCGCGATAGTACAAACTCGGCCACCTTCAAATACGATCGTGTCGTTACCGTCCAGGCCATTAACGCCACCGGTACCGGCGCTAGAGTCGTTCGGTAATGTGATAGGACAATTTGACGGGGAGCCGGCACCCGAGAGGCAGGTCGCAGTAATCTCCGAATCTACTGCCACCGTAGAACCACCCAGCGTAATCGCTACCGCCTCGGTTGCTACTGGTCCGGTGATATTAACAACACTGGCCTCACCGACAACGACAGTATAGTCGTCCGGGCCATTGGCATTACTGGTCAAAGTATACGTCAGTGTCGCTGTCTGTCCCTCAACCAGATTCAACAAATCTGTTGGCGTCGAGCTGGTAAACGCAACCGTTGGGAATGCTGGCACCAGGTTGATCGTGATGACCACTGCGTTCGATGTCGCCGTGATGGGTGTTGCGCTGGCGGCACTCGTGTAAGTTGCCGATGCAATGTTCTCCAGAGTCGTAGTCGCAGCGGCACCCGCATTGGCCGCCATCGCCTGCGCCCCAACCATCATTAACAAAATCGCCACGCCAGCTTTCGCCAGGCGCCCTACTCCCTGTAGTCTATCTTTCATTCTTCGTGTCCTTACGATGAATTACTGCTTAACTAACGATACTTGTCTCTTTGTGAACTAATTAACAATAAACATGCCAACTGCGGCAATTTTTTTATAGTGGTTACTGAACCAGCACCTGGAAGCTGACTTCTCCGGTGCTTCCCGGTGGCACTTGTTCGATGAGCCAGCGGATATTGGTGAACCGCTCGGCAGTGGCCGGCCGTCGGTCTTTACCGCCGCCAAACACCGCAACCTCATAGGTGACCTGCTCTGGCGAGCTGTATTGCGCGCCGCCGTCAGCAGAAAACACGATCGTGGTGCCCTCGCCTGCGGCCGAGTCGGTGACATAAACACTGAGTTCCGGAATGGGATTTTCGATACGAACCTGAGTCGCGGGCTCGTCACCCAAGTTGACGTAACGCACGGTATATTTGAGTTTTTCGCCTGGCAGCACTTCCTGTGCATCGACCCAGCGCGTCACTTGCTGACCACTTTCTTCAATGACGACCTCTTTCGCTACCTGCATATCGAGCTGGATATTGGGGTCAGCCACGGCAAAAGCTGGGGCAATCAGGGCCGACAATAGGATTTCAATCAACATAATTTTCTTCGTCCATCCCTTCGGATTCAGATTCATGTTCAGAGCATCTCTGGCAGAACTCTGACAAGAGATGCTAACTTCGTTACAATTTACATAAAGTAAAAGCTTATTAAGTAAGGTTCTCATGACTCTCCGTCTTGTGTGCACCCGTAGGTGCCTGAACAGTGAATGGCACATTATACTAGCCACTCCAACCTATCGTCACAAGCTATAACATCGGTATTAATAGCCAATTACAATCACAACAAGAGAGTCATATTGAGTTGAGCAACAACTAACCAAACCTGAAAATGCCGACAAACTCGCTTAACTGGCGCTATTATAGGGCTTAGCGGCAATTGTTATGTAACATCAATGTAAGTATAGTGTGTTCGGTCGGATCGTTAGGATGAACGGCAGATAACCGTTAGTTACTCGGTATCAATAGTGTTTTGCAGGTCTTGGGCCGCGCGTAGTTGCTCGCGGGAGACGATGGAACAGGTGGCCGATTCGCCGTCAAAGACGATCACGACATGGCCAGACTGCAACTGAGCCCGTACCTGTGCGACTTTGCGCGCCAGGCTCACAGGCTGGTCGCCATAATCCGTTCCCTCGCGGGTGACATAGTCTTCGATCACCCCTCGCAGGGCGTCGTCAGACAAGTCTTGCCAGGCTATGGTCAGTTGTTGCATGAACGTTAGATCCAAGTGGTGAAAATCGGGGAAGCGGCGAGTTCGCCGATGATTATCTGCCCCCTAGTATGCGTGATTCGCGGTTGATGCACCATTTTTCCGATATCGGCTTGAATGCCGCTATCGGCCATGCTGTAAACCAAAGAGGCTGGCTGCAGACGCATCGTCGTCATTGGGTCCCCTCAACCTAGAGGTGTGACGTATGGTAGAGCAAATCCCTGGCCTGCTTGTTATCGAAGATGAACCCATCACCCGCGCGCAACTAGTGGCTCACTTCGAGCACGAAGGCTATCGGGTGTTCGCGCGAGCCGATGCCGAGGGTATCGAACAATTGATCATTACTCACCAAGTGGACATCTGTCTGTTGGATATCAATTTACCGGGCAGAGACGGCCTCACGGTCACTCGAGAGTTACGCGGTCAAAGTGATGTAGGTATTATTCTCGTGACCAGCAAGGGCGAGCAAATTGACCGAATCATCGGTTTGGAAAGTGGCGCTGACGACTATGTATCCAAGCCCTTTGACGCTCGCGAATTACTTTCCCGGGTCAAAGGGCTTTTGCGCCGAATCAGAATTCAGGCTCGACAACAAGCCAAAGGTGTCATCCGAAACTTCTCTGACTGGTCTCTCAACATCAACAAACGCGAACTTAAGGCGCCGAATGGCCACCGACTGACACTGTCGGCCGGCGAGTTTAATTTATTGCTGGCCCTCATCGATCAGGCAGGCGAGGCTCTGACACGCGACGAACTGATGAACAAGATTCGCAACCGAGAATGGTACCCCGACGATCGTTATATTGATGTCCTCGTTGGCCAAGTACGCCGCAAATTTCGTCAGCACAGCCCCGATCAAACCTTTATTAGTACCATTCATGGCAAGGGCTACCTGTTTTCGTCGACAGTATCCTAGGCCATCGGCGTGCTGTCACTTCCAGAGCTTCATAACCTGAACTTGCTGCAACGCAATCTCGAGATCCTGGGTTACCGTTCCGCGCGCAGCAAGGAGGGCAGCAAGGAGGGCAGCAGGATCAGTATCTATCGGCTAAAGCCCGAGTCGAAATCAATGGTTCGACTGGCAACATTTCGACAAGCGCATCAGTCACAGCCCAGTGAGCCCTCGTTGTCGCATCTGAGCGCTGCGGTGAGCGCGAGGCTGGCTCTATTTCGGGACGAAGCCGGCAAGATGATCCTTGACCAACAGACCCTCAACGTGTCGGGCATCACTGAAGATCTCGACGCGTTGTTTTCACTTAACAGCGCTCCGCAGGGCATGGCACTGCGGTTACTCAGCACACCAGACAGCCGACACGAAGTAGGCGATACCATTATTATGGCGCAGATATTGATGAGCTTGACCCATAAGGTCGTCGACCTCACAGCGCCCGCCGACCTAGTCGTGACGACCAAGACTGAGACAATCGTTGATCCACTGACTCGTCTGGGTTTATCCACCACAGGCACTGACTGTGACACCAGCAGATCAGATCCACCCCGGACTTTAGAGTCGTTAGGCATCGAATCAGGCAGTCATCAGCAAGGCGGCATCGAACCCCGATGGGGTCAATTGTCAGGCACAAGGGTCTTGCTGGTCGAAGACAGCAAATTCAGCCAGGTACTGACCCAGGAAATATTGTCGTCGCTGGGACTCATTATCACAGTTGCTGACCATGGCCGTGCCGCGCTGGAACAGCTAGCGCATGGCGCATTCGACGTGATCCTGATGGATTTACAAATGCCCGTCATGAATGGCCACGAAACGATCAAGGCCTTGCGCGCCGACCACCGATATACGGACATGCAGGTTATCGCCTTATCAGCAGGCACACTAGGCAATGAGGCCGATCAGGCGCGCGCCGCAGGCTTCGATCAGTATGCGGGTAAACCAATCGATTTTAACCGCCTACTCACCCTGATTGCCAAACTCAGGGGACTAGCCCGGCCCGCGGGCCCAACAGCAGGTATTCATCCGCAGCCTGCAGACAAGATGGCACAGGTCCAGGCCGTGTGTGATATCGATTTTACTGTCGCACTGCAGCACCATAATGGCGATAAGACTCTGCTGACGCGGCTGTTAGTGGAGTTCGAGCGGCTCTACGCCGATGCTGACCAACAATTGCTGGCCCTGATCAGAGCCAACGACGGCGTCTTAGCCGAACGTCTGGCGCATAACATTAAGGGTGTCGCTGGCAGTTTTGGCGCCCATCAGCTGCTGGCTTGTGCTCAGCACATCGAGCAGCAGCTAATGTGCAACGGTGAAATGCACGCCGGCCTGCAGGCCTTTAGGTTCGCGCTGACAAACTTCAACCACGCCAGCCAGCACTACCGCTTGCTCCCTATAAATTCATCACATTGACGTATTGGACTGGGTCTGCGGGCTTTTGCGCCAGGGATTGGAAGTCAAACAGCTTGGCATCCAGCATATGCGACGGGACGATATCAGACATACCACGGAAGATAGAATCGAGTCGACCAGGATGTTGTTTCTCCCACCCTTGCAACATCTCCTTGATGACCTGACGCTGCAGATTATCCTGGGAACCACACAAGTTACAGGGAATGATCGGCATCTTTGCCAGCATGGCATAGCGCTCGATGTCTTTTTCTTTACAGTAAGCCAGCGGGCGAATCACGATATTTTCTTTATCATCGCTTAGTAGCTTGGCCGGCATGGTTTTCATCTTGCCGCCGTAAAACAAATTGAGGAACAAGGTGCCGAGCATGTCGTCACGATGATGTCCCAGAGCAATTTTGGTAAAACCGTTTTGCTTAGCGTACTTATACAGAATTCCGCGGCGAAAGCGCGAGCACCAACCACAGTAGGTCTTGCCCGCTGGGACCATCTCCTTGACCAAGGAATAGGTGTCTTCTTCGATGATCTTGTAATCAACGCCCAGCGAAGTGAAATACTCAGGCAGCACATGCTCAGGAAAGTCTGGCTGCTTTTGGTCAAGATTGACCGCCACCAACTCAAAATTGATCGGCGCATGGCGCTGCAGGCTCATCAATATGTCGAGCATCGTCAAGGAGTCTTTACCACCCGAGATGCAGACCATGATCTTGTCGCCCTCCTCGATCATGTTAAAGTCTTCAATCGCTCGACCTGTATCCCGCCGCAGGCGTTTATGCAGTTTATTCTTGTCGTAAATCGTTTTCTGGTTCATATCTTTACTTTCATGGTGGCCAAGACCGACCCCACAATTTTACACTAATAGACGACGCTCGCCAGTCACGAGTCTCTCATCACTATTCAACCGAAGCCGAACGAGTCCTAAGCATGACGATTAAAATTCAATTACCGATTGTGCTACTACTCTTGACCTTCAGCCTCAATCAGCCTGCACTAGCCGGCCAGCCAGGCGGGGTAATCCTGCAGTATCATCATATCGGCACCTTGACTCCGGCGATCACGAGTATCGAGCCTGCGCAATTTAAGCGCCACATGGACTATATTGCCCAGCAAGGCTACCAAGTGTGGGCGCTGGAGCGTCTGGTGGCAGCCCTGATATCGGGTCAGCCACTACCAGAGAATGTAGTCAGCATCACCTTTGACGATGCTTATCCAAGTATTTACCATCATGGGTTTCCCATCCTCAAGGCCTACGGCTGGCCGTTCAGCATCTTTGTCTCAACCTATTACATTCGCCAACAAAACGACGCCTCTGACCTCAATGGCGATGCCATCATCAACGGCGGCCAGCCTGACGCTGACGATCGCAACACAGCCAACGACTCACAATATCTGTCATGGTCACAGTTGCGCGAAATGCGCCAGGCTGGCGCCAGTATTCTCAATCACACCCACTCACACCCTCATCTGCTGCGACGCCTCAGCGGCGAGACGAGGGCTGACTGGGAAATCCGCATCAGCTATCAGATCAACCGCGCCCAGCAGCTATTAACCGAGCATCTAGGACCCACGCCGAAACTATTGGCTTACCCCTATGGAGAGTACGACGAGACGGTGACAAGAATCGCCACCAAACTGGGCTACGTCGGCATCGGTCAACAAAGTGGCGCAGCGGGCCCACTTAGCGACCTGAGCGCCTTGCCCCGTTACCCGTTATCGGGAATCTACAGTGACATGGAAGGCTTGCAGCTCAAGCTCAACACCTGGCCTTTACCTTTAATCGCTAACGGCCGCGATCCTCTGCTCCACCCGGCTGAGAACCGGCCGATTCTGGATTTGCAATTTAACGATCCTAACCTGCCCCTCGACAATCTCGTCTGTTACGGGCCGAATGGAGCGACGAAGCTGACACAATTGGGGCCGCAACATTACCAAGCTCAATCGGAGACTCCGCTTAACGTCGGCCGATCACGTTACAACTGCACTCTGCCCGTCCCTGGATCGAGTCGCTTTTACTGGTTCTCACAACTCTGGATTCTGCGCCATCCGGACGGCAGCTGGTATGCGGAAGATTAGGTTAACTCTCGCAAGACAATCGTTGGTGAGATCTTGACCACCTTGCGGGTCGCCAGAGTACCAATACTGCCAATCAAAACCACCCCCACTGCGGGGCCCAACAACCAGAGCAGCGGGTTAAGCTGGTATTCCAGCTCGAACACCTGGGTTTCCAGCGCAAAGACCGTCACCTCGGCGCCGACAGTGGCCAAGACACCCGCAAACAAACCGAGCATGCAGAACTCGATCACGAGGCTCCCCATCACCAGCCGCTGACTGGCACCCAGCGTCCGCAGTATTGCGTGTTGCTTGAAGCGCTCGTCCATGCTGGCCTGAATACTGGCTAGCAGCACCATGCCACCGGCCACCATAATCAATGCCAGAACCAATTCAATGGCGAGCGTCACCTGACTAATAATCAGCTGGATCTGTTCGATAATGGCGTCCACCTCGATGACCGTCATGGTCGGATAAGCACGAATCAGGGTGTTCAAAAATAATTTCTGCGGTGTGCCCAAATGAAAACTGGTCATGAACGTCGATGGAAAATCAGCCAACGCACCGGGCGAGAAGATGATATAGAAATTCGGCTGTAAATTATCCCAGGCAACGGTACGAATGCTGCCGACCCGGGTCACCAAAGGCCGGCCCTGGATATTAAACACCAGTGTATCGCCAACCTTCAGATCGTTGGCGACGGCCAAGTCTTGCTCTAGGGATACCAGCGGTTCGCCACTGTAGTTCGACGGCCACCAAGCGCCCTCCACTATCTCGTTATCGTCAGGCAAGTCGGCGGCCCAGGTCAGGTTGCGACCAGAGGTGGTATTCGGCCCACGATCCCGAGACGGCTCTTGCTGCCGGCTCTCCCGATCCGTGTCATATTGCTTTACCGAGATACCATTGACCAGACTGATACGGCCTCGAATCATGGGGTACAGCGGCTGGGCAACGATGTCATTGGCCACCAGCAGATCTCTGATGGGCTCGACGTCCTGCGGCGATATATTGAGGGCGAAGTGGTTCGGCGCGTCCGCTGGTATCTGCGCCCGCCATTCATCGATCAAGGCGGTGCGCACCAGAAACAGGATCAGCAATAGCATAATAGCCAGGCCAAACACTAAGATCTGTAGCGTATTCTCCTGACCTCGACGCTGCATGCCCGCCAGTGCCAGGCGCCAGGCACTACCGGCCTGCATTCCCAAGACTCGGCCTGAGCGCAGCAGGCCATAGGCCAGCACACTCAACACCAGAACGGCCACAACACCACCAGAAAATATCATGGCCGTCAGCCACAAGTCTTGGCTATACCACCACATCAAGCCTATGGTGC
>JABBAY010000075.1 GCA_018607725.1 K189A clade bacterium | reverse complement strand
CGAAAGCGGTCTGCAGAGAGTCCGCGTCGGTCACGTCCATCTGCAGCACTTGCACAGGCAAGGACTCGGCTTGGGCGGCATCAATCAGTGGTTGTGCCTTGGCTGTGTTGCGCATGCCGGCAAATACAGAATAGCCATTGCGGGCCAGGTGCAGGCTGGTTTCAAAGCCAATACCGGTGCTGGTGCCAGTGACGACTGCGATTTTCATATCGGTATCCTTATCAGTGATTGGGCATTCCGGGCACCGCCAGTGAGCGAATTGAGGGTGCTGGATCGAAGTCTGGCTAAAGTGCCAGACTGGGTCGCTGGTGTAAAGCCTCAAACCCTCAGCGGGACGCATTACGAGTCAAAAGTCCTGGATTAGGTTGAGCGCCGGGGTTTGCAAAAAACTTAGTCATCGGGCTTTATCTGCGGGGTACCTGTCGTGCTACTCTATTGGCCACAGATTGTATTTCAGTCATTTAAGGGAGATCACACCATGAGCCTCGACACCTTTCGCGAAGATGTTCGCAGTTATATTGCCGAGCACTGCCCGGCGAGCATGAAAAATCGAACCTTTCACTTCGAGGACGCCCACGAAGTGTATGACACTGCTGACGCTAATCAATGGTTGCAGGCCATGGCGGCCCGTGGTCTGACGACTCCCACCTGGCCTGCGGAATATGGCGCGGCGGGTCTGAGTTACGAGGAAAACCGAGTCCTGCAGGAAGAGATGGCCGCCGCGCGGGCGTTACCACCCTTGACGGGGATGGGCGTGTCTATGATTGGCCCGACTCTGCTGGAGTTTGGTACCGAAGCGCAGAAGGCGCGGCATTTACCTAAAATTATTTCCGGCGAAATCAGATGGTGTCAGGGCTACAGTGAACCCGGTTCCGGTTCTGACTTGGCGAGTCTGCAGACTAAAGCAGTCGCTGACGGTGATCACTTTGTGCTCAATGGTCAGAAAATTTGGACCTCGGGTGCCCAACACGCCGACTGGATGTTCGCCCTGGTGCGTACCGACCCCACCGCGCCAAAACATGATGGCATCAGTTTTGTGCTGCTGGATATGCACCAGCCGGGGGTCACCATCAAGCCCATCGCGCTGATTAGTGGTTCTTCGCCGTTCTGTGAGACATTTTTTGATGATGCGCTGGCCAGCAGGGATGACTTGGTGGGCGAGCTGAACAAGGGTTGGACTGTGGGTAAGCGCTTGCTTCAATATGAGCGCTCTGCTGCACCAGCACCTCGTTCTAAGAAACCCAAGCCGGCCAATGCGTTTGCGACCATTGCCAAGCAGTATTACGGTGAGCTAGACGGTAAGATCGCAGAACCACAGGCTCGAGACAAGGTCCTGCGCCAGACCATGAAGGAAAAAGCTCTGCAACTAACGGTACAGCGGGTGAATGACGAGTCGAGATCAGGCAAGGCACCTGGTGCCACCACGTCTATCTTCAAGTTTGTCGGTTCCAGCCTCTCGAAAGAGGGTTCTTCTTTGAAGGCATTCTTGCGGGGTTCAGCGGGTATCGGTTGGGAAGGTGAAGGCTTTGGTGCTGATGAAGTTGAGGCAACCCGAAGCTGGCTGCGAGACCGCGCCGTGACTATTTATGGTGGGACGAACGAAGTGCAGTTGAATATTATCAGCAAGCGCGTGCTGGGATTACCCGATTAGGGCGGGCGATTGACAACCGATTGACAACTAGTCGGTGCAGATGATGGGAGGTCGCTGGTAGCCTGTGTCATTTGCCCGCGTCACACCTTGGTGCGTATTGTCAGCAACCTGGCGTTAAAGGAATCAGATGGCCGAATTAGCAATTTCACGTATCGTCGCCCACTGGGCAGCAATCCAACCCGATCGAGTCGCCATCTCTCACGAAGGCGAAACGATCACTTGGTCAGAGCTGGAGTGGGAGACTAATCGTCTGGCTCGAGTTTATGCAGATTTAGGTGTCGGCCAGGATGACTTTGTCACTATCGCACTGCCCAACGGCATTGAATTTTTCAAAGCGACGCTCGCCACCTGGAAGGTGGGTGCAACCCCCCAGCCTGTTTCGGCCAGGCTGCCAAAGTTTGAGCGAGACCAGATCATCGAGGTGGGAGCGCCGAAACTGGTGGTTGGCGTCAGCGACGATGACCAGCCCGGCATTCAATCTCTGCCGGTAGGTTTTGAACCGCCAGCAGCGATCACAGGCGAAGCTCTGGATGAGCGAATTGCCACATCGTTCAAAGCCATGACCTCTGGCGGCAGCACCGGTAGACCCAAGTTGATCGTCTCGACCACGCCCGCAGTGTGGGATATTGATGAAGATCGGCTCCAGACCAAATTGCAAGGTTCCATGCTCATCCCGGGCCCCTTGTACCATAATGGTCCGTTCCTGTGGGGTATCAGCGCCCTGTTCCGTGGCAACCAGGTGACGGTGACCACCCGCTTCGATGCAGAGCAAACCTTGAGTCTGATCGAATCGCAACAGGTGGATATTGTTTATATGGTGCCCACCATGATGCAGCGCATCTGGAATTTGCCGGAAGAGGTGCGTAACCGTTATGACCTGTCCAGCCTGGAAGTACTGTGGCACTTGGCCGCACCGTGTCCGGCTTGGCTCAAACAAGCCTATATCGACTGGTTGGGCGCGAGTGTGATCTGGGAGCTTTACGGTGGTACAGAAGGGCAAGGTGGCACTGTTATTACTGGTGAAGAATGGCTGCTCCACCGTGGTTCGGTGGGCAAGCCTAATGTGACCTGTGAAATGATTATTGTTGATGAGTCAGGCAACGAGTTGCCACCAGGTGAGATTGGTGAGGTGTTCATGCGGCCGATCACCGGCCCGGGTAGCACCTATCGCTATATTGGTGCGGAAGCTAAAGGGATAGCCGGCGGTTACGAGAGTATTGGCGACATGGGCTATTTCGACGTTGATGGCTATTTGTATCTTGCTGATCGCCAAACCGACATGATTTTGTCCGGCGGTGCCAATATCTATCCGGCCGAGGTGGAAGCCGCCATTGATGCCTACCCTGGGGTCAGGTCCTCAGCAGTGATTGGCTTGCCCCATGAAGACTTGGGTAATTATGTGTATGCCATCGTTGATGCGCCAGCTAATGATGTTGCTCAGGAAGCGCTATTGGCGCATCTGCGAGATCGTCTGGTGAGTTACAAAATTCCCAGAACGATTGAGTTTTCAGTGGAACCCCTGCGCGACGATGCGGGCAAGGTGCGCAGAAAAGCCTTGCGTCAGGAACGCATGCCCAGCAGCTAGGTCCGCAGTGTCTCATTCAGCGCCGCGGCGTGCGCCATAGCGTCAGCCAAGGCATGGGCATCGGCGCTCTGTAGTTGTTGTATCACTCGCGCCTGATCTTCCGAGGAGCGATTCTGACTCAGCTTGTACTGACATTGGATGTCACTGATAGCGATTTCGATACCGATGATGGCGCTGAGCATCGATGCGCCGTATTGCGGTTGCCAGGGCTCAGCAAAACCAGACTCATAGTTTGCCGAAAGTTCCTCAACGATGGCGCTGAGTTGTTGCGGGTCTGTAATGAGTCGGCACTGGCCGTATAGGTGTACGGCCTGATAGTTCCAAGTGGGCACCCCTGCACCGGCGTACCACGAAGGCGATATGTAGCCATGCGGGCCGGCCAGAGTCACCAATGCTTCCTGGCCTTCGATCTCCAGGTGCTGGGGATTCTGCCGCGCCACATGGGTCAACAGGCAAGATTTGTCCGGTGACAGTAAAAACGGGATATGCGTCGCGCAATGCCGGCCGTCAACGATTGAAATCAACTGGCCAAAGGCGTTGGCTTCGATAAAGGCAAAAATCTCATCTCTGTCGGTTACGGCGAAATAGGGTGGTATATACATACAATCCTTGCTGCATCAAAAAGTGTCGTTGCGAATGTTCACTGCCAAGCCGCAGTCTCGTTTAACTTAACCCGAGTCTTGTCGACGTGGTGATGGGCATTGCCAGTAGTCATTTTATGCGCATATTAATAGGCCCGACCAGTGCCAAATGCTGAGCTTGTCCAGCCTCCATGTCTTGGGGTGCGTCGTTGTCCGGATTTGGGTCGCTTGTCATGTGTATCCGCTGCTCGGCTGTTCAAGTACACTGCTGGCTTTGAGTCTTTTGGGTCAGATGATGAGTAAAAATCCCGCTAACCAAATTCGCATTGAAGGCACTGTCGCGCCAGGGTTTGAGTCCGTTAAAACCCTGTACGCGCGCAACATGCAGACCCTGGCAGAAAGAGACACTCAGCTTTGTGTCTATCATCAGGGTGAAAAGGTCGTTGACCTTTGGGCCTCAACGGACGCCAACGCGAATTTTTCCGCGGACTCGCTCATCAATGTTTTCAGTAGCGGCAAGAGCCTTGAGGCGCTGGCCATGGCTTCATTGGTCAGCAAGGGCTTGCTAGATTATCAGGCCAAAGTGGCTGATTATTGGCCGGAATTTGGCGCCAATGGCAAGTCTGAACTGACGGTTGCCGAGCTGATGCGCCACGAGGCCGGTCTCGCCGCCTTGAACGAATCGATCAAGGCGGATGATCTGCTGACGGCGAACATCAAGCAGAATAAGATTGGGCGCATCATCGAAAATCATGAGCAGACGTTTCGCTTAGGCAGTGCCCGTGAATATCATGCGGTCACCCGGGGCTGGATTGTGAACGAGGTGTTCCGCCGACTCGACCCTGCAGGCCGCACTATTGGTGAATTTTTGCGTGAGGATATCAGTCAGCCTCTGGGTGTCGATGCCTTCATCGGCGTCAGGCAAGAAGAACTGAGTCGAAGAGTCAAAGTCTCCGTCCTGAATCTCCGATTTCAGCTCAAGGAGAGCTTGAAACCGAAGTTTCTGCATAGAAAGATGGAACACAATATCTTTCAAACACTGCATAGATTGATCCAGGTTATCCCGGCGATACGCAGGGGTACGGGTAGGGGCGCACCGCCGCCCTTTGCCGGGATGGATCGAATTGCGTTCTTCAATGAGCCAGCTATTGCGATGGGTGAAACGCCGTCGGCAAATGCGAACTGTTCCGCGCGGGGTTTGGCGAAAATCGCCGCCATGTTGGCGGGCGGTGGTCAGTGGGAGGGTGCCCAATATTTGACGGAGCAAGCCTGGCAGGCTTTGCATGGCGATCCTGTTGAGGCACCGATGGGTATTGCTGCCACCACTTTTACCCAAGGGGGCGTTGCCCGGTTTGCTCGGCCGAAGCAGTACAACACCAAGCTTGATCACGCGTTGAATGTGGGTAGAGAAGGTTTTTATGGCTGGATGGGGCTTGGCGGATCTATTTTTCAGTGGCACCCGCAAGCCAACATTGGCTTTGGCTATGTGCCCACTTCGTTGAATGTCCTGGATTTATATAATGAACGGGGTAAGACCTATCAAGCCGAAGTGCTGAAATGTTTAGATAACCTCAGTGCCGCCAGTTAGATCTTCACGCGGGGTGAAATCTGTTCTGCTGCGTCGCCGTCGGCAGTGCTTCGCCGGCGTACAGCAGCTGCACAAACTGGCAGGTGATAGCGATGTCAGGGATACTAAAAGCGTCACCGACTAGATAGCGTTTAGCATCAATTTCGGCTTCTGGGTAATCAAAAATCGGCTATCTAAAACTCGATCCCAGGGTTGGCTAGGCTGTCAGTATCTTTATAAGCCCAGGACTCGTTTAGCAATAATGTTTTTCTGGATCTCATTGGCGCCACCATAGATGGACTGGGCACGGGTGCCCATATAGTCGGCTGTGGCCTTGGCCGCGATTTCCGACGGCATGTTTGCCTGCACGGCGGCCTGCGCTGGGTAGCCTTGAGCCTGCATCGACAATGCCGTGATGTCTTGAGCGATCTCGGTAGCCAGAACCTTTAATATGGAAGACTCATTACCCGGTGATGCTCCGTCTTGCAGCGATGACAGGACCCGCAGGACGGTAATGTCCAAGGCGTTGAGGCGGACTTCCAAGGCGTTAAATGCCTGCCAAAATGCGCGGTCGTCGACCAGTGCCGGGTGTTGTTCTGCCAGCGCCCGAGTGGCGGCCATTTGCATACGTTTACCTGCAACGTGGGCATAGGATGTGCGTTCATTGCCCAATAAAAAATTCGCGTAGCGCCAACCTTCGCCGACATCGCCAATACGGTTATCAACCGGGACCCTGACCTGATCGAAGGTCACCCGATTTAGATGATGGCGGCCATCAATGGTGGTAATGGGGTGGACTTCAATGCCTGGTGTATCCATCGGCGCGCAGAGGAAGGTAATGCCCTGTTGTTTAACGGTCTCATGGCTGGTGCGCACCAGCAGGAATATCCAGTCGGCATGTTGTGCCAGGCTGGTCCAGACTTTGGTGCCTTCCACCACATAACTATCACCCTCGAGGGTGGCTCGGCATTGCAAGGATGCCAGATCTGAGCCAGAGCCGGGTTCGGAATAGCCCTGAGCCCAGAAGGTGGTGCTTTGCTGGATACCTGGCAGCCACCGAGCCTGCTGCGCGGGTGTGCCAAACGCGCAGATCACCGGCCCCACATAAATCACGCCCATGGGTACCGGGTTGATAGCGCCGGCGAGTTCCAGTTCCTGATCGAAAATATACTTCTGGTTGACACTCCAACCGGTACCGCCCTGTTCCTTAGGCCAGTTCACGCACAACCAGCCTTTGGCTGCCAGTGCCTGCTCAGAGCGCTGGTAATCGGCTTTCTCCAAGGCAAAGGCGCTGGCGGCTTTTTTGATCAGGTCTTGCGGGTATTGATGGGCAAAAAAGTCCCGCACCTCGGCGCGGAAGTGCTCGTCATTAGCATTGAAATTCATGTCCACGTACAGTTTCCTTCTGAGTTGGCGCGCCAATCGTGGGTGAAGTATGCGCTTCAAGTCAACGAGTTGCAGTCGGCAAGATAGTTACATCATTGATGTTGAGCAACAAGTATAAGTGTTTATACCTTGAATCATTTCAACAAACAAAATCTTGGTCAAATACCCGGTCAGCTTAAGCGCATGTGCAGCGCGAGCATTGACAAGCGAGATTAAACCGTGCGGTTTCGCAGTGATTAGCCAAGACTTGTTACTTTCTTGTTCAGTCTGTAACGTCGTGGCTTCATTTTTCAGCACCAGTGATTAGTCATGAATCTCGACGAAGCTATTCGACACCGTAAGTCTGTGCGCCAGTTCCTCGATACCCCTGTAGACAGAGCGTTGGTTGAGTCTATTCTCGAACGGGCCAATCTTGCGCCCAGTGGCACGAATGTTCAGCCCTGGCACGTGCATGTCGCCATGGGGGCCAAGCGTGACGAGCTGGTGAGTGCAGTGCTGGCACACCGGGAAAACGCGCCGCAGGATGTGTCTGCTGAATTTCCGCGAACCTCAAAGCGCAAGGAGCCCTACACCAGCCGTATGCGGCAATTGGGCAAAGACATGTATAGTCTGTTGGAAATCCCTCGTGGCGACGAACGTGCCAACTTTAATCAGTGGGGCCGTAACTACAAGTTCTTCGATGCGCCAGTGGGTTTGATCTTCACCATCGACAAGGACCTGGATGCCATGAGCTTCTTGGATATTGGCATGTTTATGCAGAACATTATGCTCATCGCTCATCAGGACGGGCTGGCCACCTGCAGTCAAGGCGCCTGGAATCAGTTTCATACGGTGACCCGGCGAGTGCTGTCGGTGCCTGATGATCGTTTTATTATCTGTGGTATGTCGTTGGGTTATGCGGATCCCAGTGCACCGGTGAATACGTTGGTGTCAGCCCGTGAGCCACTGAGCAGTTTCGCGACCTTCAATTAAATCTCATCCAGAGACTAAGTCCGGTTGTTTTGTCTGGGCGATCTGTCAGTTCGCTGGTCTTGGCTAATATCCTGCGGTACAGTAAGACTGAAATCATTTTTCAGGCTGGCTGCCGCGGGGAATCACCATGATCAATATCGTTGGTAATATCAAACCGGAAGACGATTACACCCACCCCTTGGGTCCGGAAACCAACTTCAACGAATCTGTGTATTTTAATTTTTTCGATCCAGTGCAGGGTCGTGGCGGTTTTATTCGCATGGGTAATCGAGCCAATGAAGGTTACGCCGAGCTCACCGTGATTATCTATAACCCAGATGGTTCTGCGCTGTTTAACTACAAAAAACCTTCAATCACTCACAACGACAGCTGGGATGCCGGTGGCGGCAGCATTGAGGTGCTGGTGCCCGGTGAGAAAATTCGCACGGCCTACACTGGCGCTGCACTATACATGGCTAATCCGCGGGATATGCAAGATCCGGGTAAGGCATTCAAATCCAATCCGTTTAAAAAAATCAGTGTTGATTTAATTCATACGGGGGTCGGCCCGATCTATGGTCACGTTGGCAGTATGGATGACGGTAACGACTTTGCTCGGGCGCATTACGAGCA
>JABBAY010000184.1 GCA_018607725.1 K189A clade bacterium | reverse complement strand
ATTAGTTGATGCTATTAGTTGATGCTATTAATTGATGATAATAATGGGGTCTAGCACGCAACCTTCGGTAGACGTGACGTTATAGGCGACATGATCGCCTGACATACCGGTGACAATGCACTGGTAGTAACCTTGGTTGGGGCGGGCCTGGCAATTTTTCAGTTCGCCGGGCGAGCCTGCCTTAGTGGTAATACTTGCGATTGAGTCCAGAGGTGCCCAGCGAACAGGACCGTTGTTGTTGCGACAGGCTGTATTTTTCGGGTCGTTAGCGCTGCCGCCGCAGCTACGATCATGGCTAATGACCTCGGTCGGCTCGCAACCATTGAAAATTACTTGCAAGTTGGAAGCGGCGAAACTGCCGCTGGTAAAAAATAGTGCGGAAAAAGCCAAACTAATCATTTTCTTATTCATAAGACTTCCTTGTCTTGGAATTGTGGGTCTGAGTCAAGCAGTACCTGAGGATAGCCAGCTTCTCGAGCCATATCAATATAGTGGCTCGAGGACGCCAACTGCCCCAGTAGCGAGGTCGCTACAGCAAGATCATACAATACATTGAAATCGGCGCCAGCGTTGTTTTGGAATTTTTCGATCTGACTCTCAGCACTCTGCTGGTCTCCGATAGCCGCGTAATAAACTGCTAGCCGTGAATTTGTAGCGGAGTTAGTGGGATTAATCGTCAGGTTTTTCTCGGCGAGTCGGATTGCCGTCAGGTAAGCGTCTTGTGCGTGTTGTTTGTCTTGAGCGGTAAAGCGCAGGATGTCGCCTATATTGCCCCAGAGTCGATGATCATTAGGGTCCATTTTCACGGCGGTTTCGAACTGCTGCAACGCCTCATCGAAACGTTTGGCGTAGTATAGGGCGGTGCCCATGTTCGAGTACGCTGCCGAGTTTGTCGAGAGCTGACTGGCCTTGAGCCAAGATTGATAGGCCTGGTCGAAATGCCCGGCATAGTACTGTGCGGCCCCGAGATTATTCAACGCGGTGGCGTTAGCTGTTGTTAGTTGGGTGACTCGAAGGTAACTTTCCATGGCCTGGAAGTAGAGCCCTTGTCGAAAATAGAAACTACCAAGTTGATTCTGTGCTTTCCAATAACTTGGCCGTAAGTGGGTCGCTTTCAAGTATAGAGCCTCGGCAGACTGGTAGTTGCCTTCTTGGGCAAAGATGTCGGCCAATCCCATGTTAGCGTCGGCGCTACGAGCATCGAGTTCCAGTAGTTTAGTATAGTGATAGCGTGCCAAATCCGCGTCGCCACTGGTCCGATAAAGTTCAGCCTGTGCCAGCTGGACATCACTCTGACGCTCATTAAGCCGCAGAGCTTGCTGACAGTTTTGCTGAGCCATATCATATTCGTTGGTTGCGTTGCTGATTCGATAGCGTTCTAAATAGGCTCTGCACATGGCGGCATAGGCGACGGAAAAATTAGGATCAATCATAGTCGCTGTTTCGAACCGCTTGATAGCAGACAAAATATGATGCTGTTCGCCACGGCGTAACAGATCGATGCCTCGTAGGTATTCCCTGTAGGCAGTTTTGTCGGGGCTGACAGACTCAAGGTTAGCCATTTCCACATGATCGCCAGAGGCAAGATTCAGTTGGCCTAAAACGCCAAACACAAGTTTCTTCTGGAGCTCAAAAATATTATCGCTGGCTTCGCTATAGACCGTTTGCCAGATCAGTGAATTTGAGGCGAGATCCTTCAGTTGCACTGAGAGATTGACGTTTCCCTCACTTAGAGCAACATCGCCGCTGAGTGCGTAGTCAGACTCCGCTTGCATGATACTCAGGGGCATGGAAGTCAGATCCAGGTTCCAGAGCCCACCGACTTGAATGAGCTCTAGGTCTTCGAACTGACTGAAGCGCTGGATAACTTCGCTGGTCATGCTGTCAGCATAAAATTGTTCATCTAAGGTGTTACCGGAAGCAAAGGGGACGATGGTGAGGCGTGGTGTCACCTTGGCCAGCTCGGCTCGATCTTGCGTTAGGAGCCAAATAGCCGCCAGGAGAATGGTCGCAGCAATGATGATAGTTGCGGGCAACAGATAGTCACGTCGACGGCGATAACGTTGCCGTCCGCTGGGTCGCAGGTGTTGAATACCCTTGAGTTCGGGAAGTTCTTTTGTGCTGTCGGCATTGAGTACACGATTGAGTACTGTTAGGAATTTTCGGTATTCATTTGGATCTACAGCCTGAGGCCAGTCCTTGAAGTTAGCGCAATGCTGCTGTTTAAACGCGACAGGCAAGCGAATATCATCGAGGCTAATGGGGATCAGTATATCGCGATCTAAGCCTTCAAGAGCTTCATTTTTGACCCATTGAGAGTTGACTGAACTGAAGCTCCAGACCACAACAACACATTGGGCTGCCTGAATTTCGCGGTCAATGGTCGCCTCAAAGCTCTCCCCGGGTTGTAGTGCACGATCCCACCAGACTGAATATCCTTCAGCTTCAAGTGAGGTCACCAAGGATCTTACGCGCGCTAGATCCTCATGTGCAAAACTTAAGAAAATCTGGGCCAAGTTGCCGATCCTGTTAGGGGGGAGCTGTTGGAAGCGCTATTGAGGAGGCTAAATCATAATGGTTTATCGTGCCATGGTCTGACTCAAGAGACGCTTGATTGCCCGTTCCGTTGAGGTTAAGTCATTGATATCATAGCCATATCATTATCCATAAACAACCTGGTGGAGTTGCCGTACTAGGCGGGTTTTGTCGTCCTGGTTAAGGAAACTGCCTATTTCCAGTTCCTGTCCGTGAGAGCGGATACATATAGTGCTCGTATCACCCCGACGGCGAGGGCTCTTCACCAAAAATTGAGACCAGCTGCGGTTGAAGTTCCGGACCTCCTGACGGTGAAAAATGCCTTTTTCGATCATCACTTCGTGGGTCGAAATTGTGATTATTTCCTGACGATAACAGCGGGAGACGCAGTAATGAATGCATAACCAGAGAAAAGATATCTCAAGAATTGAAAAAGGCAGGATTAACCAGGCGCCGGCTAATAAGAAACCACCTCCGATCACCACGGAGATGGCCATCAGACTATAAAGTAAAGTGAGGTTGGCCCGCCAAGTCCAAGAAAAATTTGGCGCCAGGACGATACGACCGGTGAGGGAAGCGGGATTGATGTCGACTTCGACCATATTGAGGGCACCCTTAAATGGCTTAATGATATTAGCAGGCTCATTGATGTTGCTGGCTACCAGTGACGCTGGGTCAAGCAGCCGGCAGCAATTCCTTCAAGTTTTTGAGCAGTTGTGCATTTTCGTCCGACGTGCCGATGGTGATGCGCAGTTTGTCGTCGAGCCTTGGTTGATCGAAATAGCGCACTAGGATGTGTCGTTGCTTGAGACCCTGGTAGAGCGCCGCCGCCGATATGCCCATAGCAGCAGGAATCTGCACCAGCAAAAAATTTGCCTGGCTGGCGGACGAAGTCAGGCCTATAGCTGCCAAAGCCTCGCTGAGTCGCTGTCGTTCTGCGCGCACCTGTTGCCAGCTGAATCGAGCATGTTCCTGGTCCTGCAGTGCCGCCGTGGCGATTTTTTGGCTGAGCAGGTCGAGATTATAGCTGTCGCGAGTCTTTTCCAGCATGGGTGTGATTAAACTTTCGGCACCGATGCCATAACCAAATCTCAAGCCAGCCAGAGAGTAACCCTTGCTCAGCGTGCGCAGGAACAGCAAGTTATCAAATTGATTCACCAAATCAAGGCAGTCGTGCTGTAGTGATGGGTCAACAAAATCCACATAGGCCTCGTCAATCAGGAGCACGGAATTCAATTGAGCAGCCATCGACGCAATGGTTGCGGCATCCAGCAAGTGGCCTGTTGGTGCGTGCGGGTTCACGATCAGAGTCAGTGCGGCACCAGCGTCGTTGACCTGGTTGCAGAAGTTCACCGCAAGCGCCCAGTCGGGCTGCAGCGGAACCTGCAATATCGGGCAGTCCTGAATCTGCGCTAAGACAGGATACAGGGAATAAGTGGGTGCTGTCATGGCGATCAGCTGGCCCGGATCGACGAAGGTCGTAATAATAAGGCGTAACAGTTCATCCCCACCTCGAGTGGCGATGATGTTGTTGCTAGCGACCCCATGTAAAGCTGCAGCCACATCTCGAAAAGCGTCGGCGGTGGGCGGCGGATAACGCCGCAGCGCTACCGGATCAAAATCCTGAATAACGCGCTGCACCGCAGGTGTAGGGGGGTATGGATTCTCGTTGGTATTGAGTTTGATCGTTCGAGCGTCTTCCGGTTGCTCTCCGGAGGCGTAGCCTTGCATACGCTGAATGTTGTTCCGTTCAAAACTCATGGTCTATTCCTGCGACTAGGTGTTGCCTGGTGGATCATAACTTACCGTCTGAATAGACAGTTCCTGTTTGCCATTAGGCAGTTTGACAACAATATCATCACCCTCGCGCTTGCCCAATAGCGCTGCGGCAAGTGGCGATTTCAGGCTGATCCAACCTTTTTTCAAGTCAAATTCATCGGCGCCGACAATACGCACCAAGTTGATAGCACCGGTTGCGTCTTCTAGGTGAATCCAAGCGCCAAAAAACACCTTGTCCAGTTCTGCTGGCTTGCGATCCACGATCTCAAGATTGTCCAAACGCTTGGTGAGATAACGAATACGCTTATCGATCTCTCGTAGATGCTTTTTACCGTAAATATAATCCGCATTTTCCGAGCGATCGCCAAGTGCCGCCGCGGCAGAGACGATTTTGGTCACCGCCGGCCGTGTGACGCGCCAGATATTCGTGAGTTCGTCCCTCAGTATTCTGGCGCCTTCTGGTGTGATGTAGACTTTTTCAGCCATTACCTAGGAATCACGGCAGTGGGTGAGAGGAATAATGGCACGATCACCACCGCCAATCAGCCATTGAGCGGCCCAAACCCTGTAGGCCAGGGTCAGTGCCAACATCACGGCCACAGAGCCAAAGTCTTCTGCAAGCCTCGACAGCGGTTGGTGCTTCGTACCGATTCGATCAACACAGGCTTCGATGCCAGGGTTAAGTAGCCCAACGATTAAGACGATCAAGCCCACGCCTATTAATGCCGCCCAGTCTAAAGGACTATTGCCGAGCCAGATTGCCAAAGGAATACTAATGACAAACAGGCCGAGTGCCTGGCGACAGGCGGCAGCATTGCGGCGAGCCATGGTCAGCCCGTTCGTTGAGAAGCGTGTGGCGTTCTTGAAATGCGTGAAGCCGGTGTTTGCCGCTTTATCAAAGTCTGCAGGCGCGTTTTGTTCAGGCGTGTGGTCGGACACAGGGTTCCCTTGCTGGAAAACCGCCAAAATTGACACAGGGTTCTCTCGAAAGCAATCGAAAGCAACTACCAAGATCATTTGAGCGTGCTGAGAGGTTGCCAAATGGTGCGTCATTTTCTCTTGAATAAGTAGTGCCTGTCCCCAAACTAAGCTTTAACCTACATTCGGCAAGTCAAATACAGGACGTATAACTCATGCGAATAGATCGATTTACCAGCAAACTGCAAGAAGCCATGTCTGATGCTCAGTCTTTGGCTGTGGGCAAGGACCACAATCAGATCACCCCGATCCATCTGGTCATCGCGCTGTTCGATCAACGGGGTGGATCTACTAGGCCGTTATTCGCACAAATGGGCGTCGATGTCGCCAAATTCCGTGAGGAGCTCAATCGGCTGCTGGGGAACTTAGCCGTGCAGAAAGACAACTTCGGTGATGTTCAGGTATCTACCGAGCTTGGTCGTCTACTTAACCGCGCAGACAAATTTTCCCAAGAGCGCGACGATCAATTCATTTCCAGCGAACTGGTGATCCTGGCGGCGCTTGAAGATCGTGGTGATCTGGCCCAGCTGTTTGCGAAGTATAATGTTAAGAAGGAAGCCCTGGCGCGGGTCATTGATCAGATGCGTGGTGGTGAGTCAGTCAAGGATCCGAATGCTGAAGAGACTCGGCAGGCGCTCGACAAGTATACGGTCAATCTGACTGAGCTCGCAGAGAACGGCAAGCTTGACCCTGTGATTGGGCGAGATGACGAGATCAGGCGAACCATTCAAGTGCTCCAACGCCGTACGAAAAACAACCCAGTTCTGATTGGTGAGCCCGGTGTGGGTAAGACGGCAATCATTGAAGGCCTGGCGCAACGAATTATCAATGGCGAGGTGCCTGAGGGCTTGCGTCACAAACGTATCCTGTCGTTGGATATGGGTGCCCTGATCGCCGGCGCGAAATTTCGGGGAGAGTTTGAGGAACGACTCAAGGCCGTGTTAAACGAGTTATCGAAGGAAGAGGGCAGCGTTATTCTCTTTATCGATGAAATTCACACCATGGTGGGTGCTGGCAAGGCCGAAGGCTCAATGGACGCGGGCAATATGCTGAAACCGGCGTTGGCTCGGGGTGAGCTGCATTGTGTCGGGGCCACAACGCTGGATGAATATCGCAAATATATGGAGTCCGATGCGGCCCTTGAACGTCGTTTTCAGAAAGTTCAGGTGGATGAGCCAAATGTCGAAGACACGATCGCGATTCTGCGTGGTTTGAAAGAGCGTTACGAAATTCACCATGGTGTCGATATTACTGACCCTGCGATTATTGCGGCGGCCAAGCTTTCTCATCGATATATTTCTGATCGCCAGTTGCCCGACAAGGCCATTGACTTGATTGATGAGGCCGCCAGTTTGATTCGCATGGAGATGGACTCGAAACCGGAAGATATGGATCGTTTGGAACGGCGTCTGATTCAGTTCAAAATCGAGCGTGAAGCCCTGAAGAAAGAGACAGACGAAGGTTCGCTGCAACGCCTGGCGACCTTGAATGAATCCATCGAAACGATGGAGAAGGAATATTCAGACCTCGAAGAAATCTGGAACGCCGAGAAGGCCGCGTTGCATGGTGCTCAGCATATCAAAGAAGCTCTGGAGCAGGCGCGGTTAGACATGGAAACAGCTAAACGAGCCGGTGATTTGACGCGGATGTCAGAACTGCAATATGGCACGATTCCTGGGCTCGAGAAGGAGCTGGACTTGGCTTCGAAACTAGAAACGGTCGACATGAAGCTGTTGCGTAATAAAGTGACTGACGAGGAAATTGCCGAGGTTGTGTCTAAGTGGACAGGTATCCCGGTGGCGAAGATGCTTGAAAGTGAAAAAGCTAAGCTGCTGCAGCTGGAGGAGGAATTGCATAAGCAAGTGGTTGGCCAGGCTGAAGCAGTGAACGCAGTGGCTAATGCAGTTCGACGTTCTCGGGCCGGAATTTCCGATCCGAATAGGCCCAACGGATCATTTTTATTTCTTGGCCCGACCGGTGTGGGTAAAACTGAGCTGTGCAAATCACTGGCGCGATTTTTGTTTGATACTGAAGATGCGATGGTACGTATCGATATGTCGGAGTTTATGGAAAAGCATTCCGTAGCACGTCTCATTGGGGCCCCCCCCGGATACGTTGGTTATGAAGAAGGTGGTTATTTGACAGAGCTTGTCAGGCGTAAACCTTATTCTGTGATCTTGCTGGATGAAGTGGAAAAGGCTCATGCGGATGTTTTCAATATCCTGCTGCAGGTGCTTGATGATGGTCGTTTGACGGATGGACATGGCAGAACGGTTGATTTTAAGAACACCGTCTTGGTCATGACATCGAATCTCGGCTCTGATGTTATTCAAACGCTCTCAGGAGGGGCGGAGTATGATGAGATGAAGTCCGCGGTGATGGGAATTGTGACCCAACACTTCAGGCCGGAATTTTTAAATCGAGTGGATGACGTTGTGGTCTTCCATCCATTGTCAAAAGATCAGATTGTCGGTATTGCGAAGATCCAGCTGCAGATTTTGCAACGGCGCCTGCAGGAAACTGATATCTGCCTGGAGCTTGACGCCGAGGCCATGGAGTTTCTGGTGGATGTGGGCTATGACCCTGTCTACGGTGCGCGGCCTCTGAAGCGGGCGATTCAACGCTATATTGAGAACCCCTTGGCTCAGGAGTTGTTAGCGGGCCGCTACAAAGCAGGAGATAAAATTTTGATGCGCCGCGAAGGCAATTCACTGGTCTGTGCAGCATAATTAGACAGTTGACTACTGTATAAGTAAACAGTATATTGCGACTGTGTATTCGTACAGTGGTCACGGAGGCTGATAATGAATATCAATTTTCAGTATCGAGTAGAGCAGGAACTGTCAGAACGGCTGTCGCCAGCAGGCCGTCTGCATAGCCAATTGGCGATGCGGGCTGCCAAGGGGATGGCGGTGACGCGTCAAAAGAGCCGGCATGGGCGAGTGGTCTGCCATCATTTGCTACGTATGTTGTCGTCCGAACGGAGCCGAGATGGCAAGGTTGTTAGCGAATTTCAGCTAACAGCGCCGGTGACTGAAGCAGGCTACTCTGTTGGCAATTCTGTTCGAAATTCTGTTGGCAATTCTGTTGGCAATTCTGTTGGCAATTCTGTTAACAA
>JABBAY010000065.1 GCA_018607725.1 K189A clade bacterium | reverse complement strand
TTTCTGATAAGGCGTTTGCGCCGCATGCTGCGGCCTGGGACGAAGGCAAAATCTTTCCCAAGGACGTTATTGCGGGGGCTGGCGAGCAAGGCTTTTGCGGCCTCTATTGCCCGGCAGATGCCGGTGGTATGGGCCTGAGTCGATTGGATTCGTCCATCATTCTTGAGCAGCTGGCCATGGGCTGCACCTCAACCACGGCGTTTATCTCGATCCACAATATGGCGACCTGGATGATTGCCGAATATGGCAGTGAGCAAACCGTCGATCAGTTTTGCCCCGATCTCATCAGCGGCGACCAGCTAGCCAGCTATTGCCTGACCGAAGCTGGTGCTGGTTCTGATGCGGGCTCCTTGCGGACTCGCGCAGAGTTAGTGGGCGATCACTACGTGGTTAACGGCTCGAAAATGTTTATTTCTGGAGCGGGCCAGACTGATGTGCTGGTGGTGATGGTCAGAACGGCGGATACCGGCTCGCGGGGTATCAGTACCTTAGTCATACCGGCCGACTCACCGGGGATCAGTTTCGGCTCAAATTTAGAGAAAATGGGCTGGCATAGCCAACCGACTCGAGAAATTAATTTTGATCAAGTACGCGTGCCTGTGGCTAACCGGCTCGGTAAAGAAGGCGAGGGTTTTAAAATCGCCATGAAGGGCCTGGACGGCGGGCGTATCAATATCGCCACCTGTTCTATTGGTACGGCGCAAGCGGCGATAAATCGCAGCCAGGTGTATATGTTGGAGCGCCAGCAGTTCGGCGCGCCCCTGGCAAGCTTTCAGGCACTCCAATTTAAATTAGCCGATATGGTGACTGAGCTTGTCGCTGCCCGCCAAATGGTTCGACTCGCGGCCTTTAAGGTTGACCAGGGCGATCATCAGGCCAGCGTCTATTCTGCCATGGCGAAGCGGTTTGCCACGGATGTGGGGTTTGAGGTCTGTAATCAGGCGTTGCAGATCCATGGTGGCTACGGCTACATGCAAGAGTATCCGCTGGAGCGTTATCTGCGCGATACTCGGGTGCACCAGATTCTGGAAGGTACCAATGAAATCATGCGGTTGATTGTCTCCAGGCATTTGCTCACTCAAGCCGATATCGAGACCGTTCAATAATCAAAAAATCATCGACCGTCTGCCAGTCGAGCGAGGCGGTGAACCACATAAGGGCATATCCATGACTGAAAAGCTGTTGCTAGAGATTAAAGACCACACCGCCATCATCACTATCAATAATCCTGGGGCCAATACCTGGGATGCTGAGAATCTGACGGCTTTACGGGATAGGGTGGCTGAATTGAACGCCAATGATGAGATCTATTCGCTGGTGATCACCGGTCAAGGGGAAAAGTTCTTTTCTGCCGGGGCTGACCTGAAAATGTTTGCTTCGGGTGATAAGCAAGTCGCGCGAGACCTGGCGGAAAAATTTGGCGCCGCCTTTGAAGCCCTGGCAAATTTCCGCGGTGTCTCTATCGCTGCCATTAACGGCTATGCCATGGGTGGTGGCCTTGAATGTGCCATGGCCTGTGATATCCGCATCGCCGAAGCTCAGGCCGTAATGGCCTTGCCGGAAGCCACTGTGGGTTTGTTGCCGGCAGGGTTGGGCACGCAACACCTGGCCTGGTTGGTGGGTGAAGGCTGGGCCAAGCGTATGATCCTCTGCGGCGAGCGGGTGGACGCGGCGACCGCGGAACGTATTGGCTTGATCGAAGAAGTGGTTGCCAAAGGAGAAGCGTTGAGCAGCGCCATGGCACTGGCAGCCAAGGTAGAAGGTCAGAGCCCGACCAGCGTCAGCGCCTGCAAACAACTGATTCAGGCGGCCCGATCGGGCAGCATCACTGATGCCTACCAGGCGGAGCGCGATGCCTTTGTGGACTTGTTTGATACTCAGGATCAGGCGGAAGGGGTCAATGCCTTCCTGCAGAAACGTAAGCCACAATGGAAGAATGCGTAAGTCATGACAGACGTGTTGTTATTTGAAACTGTACCGGGCCAGTTAGGCTGTAAGCTGGGTCTGGTGACGCTGAATGCGCCGGCAACATTGAATAGCCTGAGTCTTGAGATGATCGACTTGCTGGTGCCACAGTTAAACGCCTGGCGTGAAGACGACGCTATCGTCATGGTCATATTCCGGAGTAGCAACGACAAAGCATTTTCTGCCGGTGGCGATATCCAGGCTTTGTATCAGTCCATGATGGCACATCCGGGTGGACCAAACCCGTATGCTGAGGCTTTTTTTGAGCGCGAATATCGGCTTGATTACCTGATTCACACCTACCCGAAACCGACTCTGGTCTGGGCTCACGGCATTGTCATGGGGGGTGGCCTGGGCATCATGGGAGGCTGCAGTCATCGAATTGGCACGCCTTCGACGAGATTGGCCCTGCCAGAAATCACCATTGGGCTTTTCCCCGATGCGGGTGCCACCTGGTTTCTGAGTCAGATGCCGCGGCACTGGGCTTACTTTATGGCCTGGACGGGCTGTCAGTTGAATGCCCAGGATGGCTTGGTAGTCGGCTTGATTGATCACCTGCTCGATTACACTGAGCAAGCAGCGATACTTGAATGCCTGACCAATGAAGTCTGGAGCGCGGATGGCGAGGCAAACAAGCTGCGACTGAGTCAGATTTTGCAAAATGCTGCAAGCGACACTAAAGATTTTCCACCGAGTCAATTAATCGCTCATGAAGCGAGAATCATGGCAGTGATGGATCAGGTGTTGGCCAGTGAGAAACCGGTGTCGGCGTTTTTTACCGCAGTAGATGATTTCGCTGACGATAAGTTTCTGGCCCGAGCGGCTAACGGTATCAAGCGCGGCTCTCCGACCACTGCGCATATCATTCACGAGCAGCTCAAGCGGGCCAATGGCATGTCGCTGCGGCAGACCTTTGAACTTGAGCTGATTATTGCCGTGCAATGCAGTCGCCATCCGGATTTTGCGGAAGGGGTCAGGGCCCTGCTGATCGATAAGGACAACCAGCCTCAGTGGCAATTCGGTAGTATTGACTCAGTCCCATCTGATTGGCTGCAAGAACACTTCACACCACCCTGGGATGTCAACCCATTGGCAGATCTGCCAGATCGTTGAGTCTTGGAAGACAAGGAGTTTTTTAGATGACAGATATTGGATTTATTGGTCTGGGTAACATGGGTGGACCCATGGCTGCGAATCTGCTGAAGGCGGGTTACAAGGTCAAAGTATTTGATTTGGTGCCGGCCGCACTGGCGGAGCTTGAATCGATTGGTGCGACAGCTTGCGATAGTGCTGCAGGGGTTGTGGTTGATGTTGATATCGTCATATCCATGTTGCCAGCATCAGTGCATGTTGAGCGGCTCTATCTTGGCGATGGTTTGAGCGAAAAGGGTATATTACCGCTTATAGCGTCTACGACCCTTGTGATTGACTGCAGTACCATTGCCTCAGCGTCTGCGCAGAAGGTTTCTGCAGCGGCCAGCGAACGTGGCATCACCATGCTTGACGCCCCTGTTTCAGGCGGTGTCGGTGGTGCGGTTGGCGGCACCCTGACTTTTATCGTGGGTGGTTCTGCTGCTGGTCTGGCACGGGCGCGGCCCATGCTTGAAGTTATGGGCAAGAATATTTTTCACGCCGGCGCTGCCGGCGCCGGCCAGGTAGCAAAAATTTGTAACAACATGCTGCTATCCGTCCTCATGACAGGCACCGCCGAGGCTCTGCAGTTGGGTGTCGATAATGGCTTGGATCCGGCGGTCTTGTCCGAAATTATGCGCAAAAGCTCCGGCGGTAACTGGGCTTTGGAAGTGTATAATCCCTACCCGGGGGTGATGGAGGGTGTGCCTGCTTCGAAAGATTATGCCGGGGGCTTTTTGGTGGATCTGATGATCAAGGACCTGGGTTTAGCGATGGAGGCTGCGCTGGCCAAGGGTTCAGCCACGCCCATGGGTTCGCTGGCGCGCAATCTCTATGTTTCTCATGGCAAAGATGGCTATGGTCGAAAAGACTTTTCCAGTATCCAGAAAGTTTTCCTGAAGGCCGCTAACGAAGATTGAGCGCGTGGCTACGTCGGTTTAAACCGGCCATACTGCAGCCGCAGCTAGCCGTGCCGGGGTTAGAGTACCTCGCTCAACATCACTGCCGCGCCGGTGTCAAGCTGCGCATTGAACGGGGTATTGGTCCCATCATTGTCTTGGCCATCGGAAATCTGCACGACGGCCAGAAATCGCTGGCCGGCAACAGCGACGACCTGACCAAGTTTGCTGCCCGTGCTGGATAAGATAAGACTACCCGGGACGACCGGCGTATCACTCTGGCCCTGATGCAGTCGGCGTTTGAGGACGCCGCGATACTGCATTCGAGCAACAATCTCCTGGCCAAGGTAGCAGCCCTTGGTAAAGCTTATCCCGCCAAAGCGCTGTAGATTGAGCATCTGTGGGATTAATTCCTCGCGAGTGGCGGCTTCTAGCCAAACATAGCCCTCATTGAGTTCGGCGAGTTGCCACTCGGCATAGTGCTGTGGGTCGTCGCACGCCTCAATGTTGGTCTGGCACCAGTGTTCGTGGCGCGGCCCAACAGTTGAGACTTGAATTGTAATGCAGTCATTGATCGGTTGCGTGCTGGCATCAGTCAATGGACCGATACTGCCATAGCAATGATAGTTAGCGGACTCGTCTTTGAGCGCGGCCTTGGAGAAGACAATATACTTTTTCAGGAACGTCATGGTGGGCTCAATCAATGAGCCATGCATTCGCAGCAGGAATCCGTGCTCAATGGCAACGATCCGGTAGTTAGTCAGCATTCGACCCTGAATATTACAGGTCGCGCCAATGCCATGGCCGCCGGGTTTCAGCAGCTCAAGGTCACAGGTGGTATAGCCCTGAAGAAATTTCAGGGCATCCCGGCCGGTGATCGACAGGAAACCAAAGTTGGAGAGTTGGATGACATCATTCATGGCATCTATTCTACATCTCGGTCGAGTGGAAGCGGTATAATTTTCCAACTATCATTTTGAATCCAAGACAACATGACTGAAAACTTAGAACTGAACCGCATGCGCTGGCGCTGTCGGCGCGGCTTGCTCGAGCTTGATCTCCTGTTGGGGCCCTTCTTCGAAGCGATGTATTTGACCCTGGAAGCCGATCAGCAGCTCAGTTTCCAGCTTTTGCTGGAACAGGAGGATCCAGATTTGCTTGAGTGGTTTAGTCAAAAATCGAGATCCACCGACCCCGGTATGGCAGCATTGGTGGATTTGATGTTGAAGCGAGTGCAGCCGCCTAGCTAGCGTCACGGGTGGTTAGGCCAGTTCGCAAGTTAAGCCCAGTCGAAATGGCCAGCGTAGTGGAAGCTAGGACCTGTTTAGAAGTTCACATCCATCGGACATTTTGTCGCAGGATGAACGAGATGATCTCGCCACTAGTAACCCAGCAACTTAGTCTGCGGCTCCAAGCGTCTGCCATTTACTGCTGGTTGGTTACCTTATTGCATGGCGCTGCAGGCCTTGGACTGTGGCTGCTCGGGCTGCCTGACTACTGGTCTGTGGTCCTTGGTTTTGCGCTACTGACGTCCTGGTTGGTGGCTTTGCTGCGGGATGGTCTGCGGCGTGGCCCAGGGGCGATCACGGGCCTGAGACTGCAAGCTGGCGTTTGGTCTTTAAGCACGAATCAAGGCGCCGAAACGGTAGTCACCCTGTTGGCCGGTCAAGTGCTGACAAGCTGGCTAGTCGTGATGCGCTTCGAAGCCCTTGACGGTCAGCGAATGGCGCTGGCGCTATTGCCCGATAGCCTGCCTGCGCAGAGTTTTCGACATGTCAGGGCTTTATTGCGACTTGGGTCGGCTAATCGCAGTGATTAGCCATATTAGCCATATTAGCCATAGTTGAAGGGCGTCAGGATGGTGTCTTGGGCCGTCGGCAGCAGATTGGGGTAGTCGAGGGTGTAGTGTAATCCGCGACTTTCCTGGCGTCGAATGGCTGACTGAATGATCAATTCGGCGACTGTGATCAGATTGCGCAGCTCAAGCAAGTCATTGGTAATCTTGTAATTGCTGTAATATTCGCCGACCTCTTGAGACAGCAGGCGGGTTCGTCGCCGGGCTCGTTGCAGCCGTTTATTGGTGCGGACGATGCCCACGTAGTCCCACATAAAACGTCGAAGCTCGTCCCAGTTGTGCGATATGACCACATCCTCGTCAGAGTCAGTAACCTGTGACTCATCCCAATCTGGTATCTCGATATGAGGCATAGATGATTGCGGCTGCTGTTGGATATGTTGGGCCGCCGCCGTAGCAAACACCATACATTCCAGTAAAGAGTTGCTCGCCATTCGGTTTGCGCCGTGTAATCCGGTAAAACTTGATTCGCCAATTGCGTATAAATTAGGGATGTCTGTCGCACCGTTGATGTCGGTGGTGATGCCACCGCAAGTATAATGCGCGGCGGGCACCACAGGGATCGGCGACTGCGTGATGTCTATTCCCAGCTCCAAACAGCGAGCATAGATAGTCGGAAAATGGCTGGTAATGAAGTCCTTATCCTTGTGGCTGATGTCTAAATACACACAGTCACAACCCAGACGCTTCATTTCGTGATCGATGGCTCTGGCGACAATATCCCGTGGGGCCAATTCCTCGCGTTCGTCGAAATGCTTCATAAAGGGTGTCCCGTCGGGCAACACTAGACGCGCCCCTTCGCCACGTAAGGCTTCGCTGATCAGAAAAGATTTGGCATCAGGGTGGTAAAGGCAGGTTGGGTGGAACTGATTAAATTCCATGTTGCCCACTCGGCAGCCGGCCCGCCAGGCCATGGCGATGCCATCGCCTGAGGCGGTATCCGGATTGCTGGTGTAAAGGTAGACCTTGCTCGCGCCACCAGTGGCCAGGATGACGTAACGGGCTTTGAATAGCTCGACTTCCTGGGTCGCCAGGTTCAGGGCGTAGGCGCCAAGGCAGCGTTTACCGGGCTGGCCCACCTCATCTTCGGTTATCAGATCCACCGCGGCATAGCGTTCAAAGAGGCTAACATTCTCCCGTTGCAGCAGATGCTGGGCCAGGGTGCTGCCGATTTCACGACCGGTGGCATCAGCTGCGTGGATAACTCGTCGGTGGCTGTGACCGCCTTCCTGTGTGAGATGAAATTCCTGACGACCGTTTGCCTGAGTTTCAACATCGAATTTGACGCCTAGGTCAACCAGCCACTCGATCACAGACGGGCTCTGTTCGACAGTATATTTGACCACATCATGGTGGCAGAGCCCGGCACCAGCGACGAGAGTATCCTGAATATGCGAGTCGGTGCTGTCGTATTCGTCGAGTACCGCGGCAACCCCGCCTTGGGCATAGTAGGTAGATCCCTCGCTGCTGACATCTTTGCAAAGCATTGCAACCTGGAAGTCGGCGCTGAGTTTCAGTGCCAAAGTCATGCCCGCAGCGCCGCTGCCAATAACGAGTACGTCGTGTTGATGTGATTTTGTGCTCAAGTTTCGGGCCTTCTAAAAGCAATATTGGGATGCGAATTCAGGGTCTCGCACCGACTGAACCGCAAGATTACCGAATGGCTTGCACAAAAGCATAATTTTTATCGCTTAAGGACACGCCAGTGCTTTGTAGCTGGTATTATTGCAGCTGTTAAATTAAATATTTGACGTTCTTGCCCGTCTCGCGAACTTATACGTGCAGTTAGTGTCTATGAGTTTAAGAATTTGGCCGGCATTTCAATTGAGCGCGGTAATGGGAGTGCCGGTGAAATTTCAAGGAGAGACAGATCGCCAATTGGTCGAGCGCGTGCAGCGCGGCGATAAGCGTGCCTATGATTTATTGGTGCTCAAGTACCAACATCGTATCGTCAGTCTTGTGAGTCGCTATATGCGGGACCAAGACGAGGTGCTTGACGTGACTCAGGAGGCATTTATTAAGGCATACCGGGCGCTGCCGGGCTTTCGTGGAGACAGTGCTTTTTACACGTGGCTCTATCGTATTGCGATCAATACGGCGAAAAATTATTTAGTGTCCCGCTCCAGACGGCCACCAGATTCAGATATTGACGTGGATCAGGGCGATTATCAGGGTGAGTCGCTGGCGTTAAGTGACATTGAAAACCCTGAAAATCGGTTGGAGGGTGATCAACTTGAGGCGGTTGTTTACAAGGCGATTGACGATTTGCCCGAAGAATTGAAAGTCGCTGTAACTTTACGGGAGTTTGACGGTCTGAGTTACGAAGAAATTGCAGGGATCATGGAGTGTCCTGTGGGGACCATTAGATCGAGAATATTCAGAGCCAGGGAGGCGATAGAGAAAAAGATTGCGGGCCTGGGTTAGGCAGGTGCTCGAAGAGTTAGATTTATCAATAAACAGCTTTAGCCAAAACAGCTTTAGATAAAAACAGCTTTAGATAAAAACAGCTTTAGATAAAAACAGCTTTAGACAAAGACAGCTTTAGACAAAGACAGGCAGTAGTTAGTAACGTAA